>JBHYDF010000093.1:0-30007 GCA_051861145.1 Nostocaceae cyanobacterium | reverse complement strand
TGGTCATTGGTCATTGGTCATTGGTCATTGGTCATTGGTCATTGGTCATTGGTAAGGGTTTTAGGGATTTTACATATTTAGCCGCTATTTCCAGCCGAGACTAACTCTCTCACCTTAGCGGCGGAATCTTGTTGCAAGGCTGTAGTGGCGATCGCCTCTGCTTGTTTCATAGTTAAACGTGCGATCGCCACTTTAAATCTAGGAACAGCCAGAGGATTAAGACTAATTTCATCCAACCCTAACCCTACTAAAATCGGTACAGCCAAGGGATCTGCTGCTATTTCACCACACAACCCTACCCAAATACCAGCCCTATGTCCGGCTTCAACTGTTTGCTTAATCATTCGTAACACAGCCGGATGCAAAGCATCAGCTAAACTTGCTACTTGCGGGTTTGTACGGTCAACTGCCATTACGTATTGGCATAAGTCGTTAGTACCTATACTAAAAAAGTCTACTTCCGCTGCTAACTGGTCGGCAATAGCAACCGCTGATGGAACTTCTACCATTATCCCCACTTCCATCGCTGCATCGAAGGGGATATCAGCTTGACGTAGTTCCTCTTGTACTTCACCTAAAATTGCCTTTGCTGCTCGTATTTCTGCTACAGTGGCAACCATAGGAAACATAATTTTGATTTGGTGTCCTACACTGGCTCTTAAAATTGCCCGTAACTGAGTTTTCAATAGTTCCGGATGATCCAGACAAAACCGAATACCGCGCCAACCTAAAAAAGGATTAGTTTCCGATTGCACCTCTAAATAAGGAAGCGGCTTATCGCCGCCTACATCCAAAGTGCGAATTATTAAAGGACGCTGTTTTAAAACTTCGGCTATGGACTGATAAACGGCTAATTGTTCTTCTTCGGAAGGAGCAGTTGTACGATTTAAATAAAGAAACTCGGTGCGGAGTAATCCTACACCTTCTGCACCTAAATTTCTCGCTTGTTGTGTATCATTTATACTGCCAATATTCGCAAATACGCGGATGGGATGGCGATCGCTAGTTAAGCCAGGCTGATGGGCGGTTGCTAGTGCTTGCTGTTGGGCTGCTTGCTGTGCATCTCGCTTGGTTTGAAGTGCTGCTATAGTATCTGGTTCTGGTTCTATCCATACCCTACCCGTTTCCCCATCCACTGCAAGGGGGGTTCCATCGGCAATTTGCAATATTTCTGCTGGTAAACCCACCACTGCGGGAATACCTAAAGAACGAGCGAGTATGGCGCTGTGGGAAGTAGTACTACCGCCTGTAATACAAATACCTAAAACTTTTGTCGGGTCTAAGCCAACCGTATCAGAAGGACTTAGGTCGGTTGCAACTAAAATAGCTGGTTCGGGTATATCCACAACAGTTACAGGAGTACCCGAAAGCACCCGTAACACTCGCTGTCCCACGTCAACTACATCAGCTACTCGCTCTTGCAAGTAAGGATCATCAAGGTGGTGATAGTTACTAGCCACCTGATCAACAACTCCTTGCCAAGCTGCTTCTGCATTCAAGTGATGGTCAAAGATACGCTCCTGCGCGGCTTCCAGCAACGTTGGATCTTCTAGAAATAGCAGATGGGCATCAAAAATGGCTGCTTCTGCATCACCAATTTGAATTGAAGAATGGGATAGCAAAGTTTGAATTTCCTGTCGGGCTGTTTGCAGGGCTGTCTGTAGCCGCTGCCACTCTGGCTCTGGATTGTCTACGTGAAATTGCTTAATTAAAATTGAGGAGATTTGATGTAAGACAACGGGTACTTTTCTAAAATGTAGGCTGGGTGCGATCGCCACTCCCGAAGACGCGGGAATTCCTTGTAGGGAAGGAGGGGTGGGGGGGACAAGGGGAGGAGGGTAGGAGGGGAGGGGGGGAGATTCGGTCGGGGTGTTATCTTCACCGAAGTTGCTTTCTATTAATGCTTGTAATGTCGCCAAGGCTTCATTGGCATCACTACCAGTTGCTGTAATAGCAATTTCATCTCCTTGGCGCACCCCTAACATTGCTACTTGGTTGATGCTGTCAGCACGGACAAATTCACGACCTCTGGTTACATTACTAACTTTAATTTGCGCATCAAACCGGCTAGCACATGCCACAAACCGAGCCGCCGGACGAGCGTGTAATCCTAACCTATTGCGAATAGTGAGCCTAATTTCTTTCGTCATTTGTCCGTTGTCATTTGTCATTGGTTCTTGACTAATGACAAATGACGAATGACTAATGTCTACACCTAATTGAGTTGCTTTTGCTACCAATGCTCCCTGAGCTTCGGCGATGACTTGCTGAATATTGCTACCGGATGTGGCTGCAACTACTGCCGCGATCGCACCTTCTACCAGAGGTGCTGCACACAGGTGTACATTTGGTTGTTGGTCATCGGGGAGAAATTCCAGCGCCATTTCTGCACTCATCAAGGCGCTACCCAGATCCATCAGTACGAGAACACCATCATCACTATAAACCGATGCGATCGCTTCGTAAACCTGCATAGCATCTGTGCCTAGCGGGTTTTCTGGATCGTCAACTCCTGCTGCTATAGCCAGGGGTACTTTACCCTGAACCATCTGCGCAGCCAGTTCCTGCACTCCTTCTGCTAGCCGTTTGCTGTGAGAAACAATAACTATTCCAACCACGGCAACACCATCAACCTATTTAGATTTTGGATTTTGGATTTTAGATTGCGACCTTTCACCTCATTATGGTGACTTTATCAGAATTATGAACAGATATTCACAAAAGCGTAATCTTAAATTCAACTTTGGAATAAAACTCAACAAAAAAAGCGATCGCAGATAATACTATGGAAACAAGGTTAAAGTAAACGAATTCCCTCTACTCCTTGCATTTTTGTATCAAATGTAACTGTTTCTCTACATCCAGCTTGTTCGTTTAACTTCTTAATTAGATAATCAGAGAAATCTGCTTTTCCCTTTTTCATTTGCTGTACAGACCACCAAGCTGCTTCTGTGTTTTCAAATTCAAATGCATCTGCTTTCAGGACTTTTTCGAGAACGTCAGTAATTTCATTCCGGCTAAGCTTATAGGAACTTTTCAGTACCCAGACAAGTTCGCAAAGAACGATGTTGTTAATAAAACAGGTTTCACTGCTTGCTTTAACCTGTTTAATATAATCATCCGCCAACTTCCATTGTTCTAAGTCATCTCGAACTAGATAACGGACGAGGACATTAGTATCCAAACCATTCATTACAAGCTTCCACCACAATTTTCAATTGCTTCATTCATCTCTTCGATGGATACCGGCTTCATTCCTGGTTTGTGAAGGATACCAGACAAATCTTCAACATGAACATTTAGCGGTTGAATGTAGACTCTGCCATCGTCTTCAACTATGAAACTGATGCGATCGCCTGGACGTAAGTTAAGTTTGTCTCGAATCTCTTTTGGGATAGTCGTTTGACCTTTAGTAGTAATTGTGGTGATAGACATAAATAATCCTTACAATAAAGTAAATTCTTACTTTATTGTAATACCATTATGATCTTGGAGAATCTATGTATTAGATACTACTCTCTAACAAACACTTCAACATCAAATAAGTAGAAGTTGCTCCTGGATCTTGATGTCCAATACTCCGTTCTCCTAAGTAGCTAGCGCGGCCTTTCTTTGCTAACATCGGCGTTGTATCCTTCATTCCCTGTTCCGCCGCAGCTACAGCTTGTTGCATTGCTTCTAGCATTCCTTGGTTTTGTGCGATGATCGCACTTTCAAAAGCTACTACAGCTGGTGATAAGACATCTACCATTGTTTTATCTCCCAGTTGTGCTTTTCCTCGTTGAAGCACCCCATCTAACCCTGCTTGCAACATTAAAAGCATATCCTGCTCATTTAGTTCCTGTTTACCAGTTACGGCTGTACTTGCTCGTAAAAACAGAGTGCCATAAAGAGGGCCGCTAGCACCTCCAACACTGGAAATTAAAACCATGCTAACCATTTTCAAAATATTACCGATGTCTTTGTCAGCAACAGTAGGTAATTGATTAACCACCTTTTTAAAACCACGAACCATATTTATACCGTGGTCAGCATCACCGATGGCTGCATCTAATTCTGTTAAATAATCTTTGTTTTCTTCTAGCACAGTTGCAAATGTTTGCAACCATTGTAAAATCTGCTGTTTATTCACCATCATGAAATACCATCTCCAGATGCAAAAACCAACCGAGTTTTTACTGATTTAGCTTTTAATGAATGTAAAAGGAAGTAGAAAAGTAGCTAAGAGAACATAAGCTTGTGATTTTTCCCAAAGCATCATTATTAAAACTACTTCCTTCTTTTATTTTGTTGCTTGTCATTACTTCTACTTGTGCTGACAATACCAAAAATAGTGAAATCCAGTTAGCGCAAGCAGCACCAAGCGTAAAAGAAAACATCGTATTTCCAGAAAACGGAGCAATAGTGGATGTTACTGCACCTGAGTATGGAGCCATACCTAACGATGGCAAAGATGATACACAAGCGATCCAAAAAGCACTTAGTCGCTATCCCAGGGGAGGAAAAGTCATTTATTTGCCTAATGGTGTGTATGATATTTCTGATAGTCTGCATTGGCCTCCTGGAAAGCGTAACCATACAGACTATAAGCGTACTACGTTGCAAGGGCAAAGTCGCTATGGAGTTATTATTCGCCTCAAGAATAATTCTCCTAAATTTCAGAACCCAAAAAAACCAAGACCAGTTATTTCTACAGGATTTGATCCAGATTTAAGTCGCGATTCGGAAGATTTCAAAGCCAGTGAAGTAGCTCAACGCTTTGGAAATTCAGTCAGAAATGTGACCATTAAAGTAGGGAAAAATAATCCTGGTGCGGAAGGACTTAATTTTATGAGCAACAATCAAGGAGCCGTGCGAAGTGTCAAGATTATCTCTGAAGACAAAAAGGGAACAACTGGTTTAGCTTTAACACATGGTGAAGTAGGTCCTCTTTTAATTGAGGATGTCGAAATTATCGGTTTTGATAATGGTATACGCACCAATAATGGTATTAATAGCATTACGATGCAAGATATCACAGTCCGTGAACAAAATAAAGCAGGTATTTATAATGGCGGACAAGTAATGAGCCTTGTAGGTTTTAATAGCATTAATTCTGTTCCGGCAATTATCAATGGTAAAAAGAATGCACATGTTAATGATATTGGAAGTACGCTTACACTTTTGAATGCAAAAATGATTGGTCGTGGCAAAGCAAAACTTCTACCGGCTATTTCTTCTGCGGGATTTATTTATGCGAGAAATGTAACCTCTTCTGGTTACAGAAATCTTCTTAAAAATTATACAGAAAAGAAAATTGATACTCTAAATAAATCTACAATTGATGAATATGCTTCACTAGGAAGAATTTCTAAATTCTCTTCACCATCGCAATCGCTAAAACTACCAATTAAGCCATTTCCAAAACAGGCTTGGGATGATCCGAAAAAATGGGCTAATGTTGAAAAATTTGGTGCAATTGGCGATGGCAAAAAGGATGATACTGCTGCTTTTCAAGCGGCAATTGATTCCGGTGCAACAACTGTATTCGTGCCAAGAAATGGAGAATTTACAATTAATGGTTCTTTGCGACTGCGAGGAAATGTACGCCGATTTGTTGGCGCAGAAGGATGGCTAAACGGTAACGGAGAAATAATTGCAGATAACGGTAATCAACCAACCCTTATAGTAGAAAACTTATTTCTTGTATATGGCACAAAAATAAAATGGAAGAATATTGCTAAACGCACCACCGTCTTCCGTAGTATTGAAGGTCTTAATTTGGAAAGTAAAGGTTCTGGAGATATGTTCATTGATGATGCAACATCAGCTAAATTGAAATTCCTCAATCCGAATCAAAGCATTTGGGCACGTCAACTAAATACCGAAAGTCCTCAAGATACTAATATAGAGAATCATGGGGCAAAACTTTGGATTCTTGGTTTAAAAACAGAACATGGTAAAACAAAAATTGAGACTACTAATGGAGGTTTTACAGAACTTTTAGGCGGATTCATTTATGCTGCTGGTAAACAAGATGCAAAAGACCCTCTCTTCCGGATTGTTAATGCTTCTTCTAGTATAGTTGGTGTCGCAGAAGCCTTTTTCGATAAAGATACCTATGATATCTGGGTAGAAGAAATACGCAAAAATAAGACAAAAAAATTAATGCGACGCGAAATTCCAGCTAGAAGGACAGCCGGTGGACACGTTTTATTACTATACACAGGTTTTGATGAGCTACCAAAAAAGGTAGAAGCTAAAAGATAGATTAAATTCCCCAGTGCAAACTTGGCGTTTTGACAGGTGCATCCCAAAGACGAATCATCTCATCATCAAGCTTGAGGAGAGTAATCGAGCATCCTTGCATATCCAAGGAAGTGATGTAACCGCCAATCAAGTTTCGCACAATTTGCAGTCCATGTTTTTGACAAATTTCTGCCAGTTTGCGGTAAACAATATAAAGTTCAGAAACGGGAGTACCACCCATACTATTAACAAAAGCCAAAACGCGATCGCCACTTGCAAACGCGCGATCGCTTAATTCTACTTCCACCCATTCGCCTTGTTCTTCATCCCACTCTCGCACAGTACGAGTATAATTTGCATCTTCAATAATTGATAGCGCCAACATCTCAGCTATTTCATCCGCTGATTTTAAATTTATACGCTCTCTTCCAGGCTCTCCGTGAATACCGATGCCCAATTCGATTTCCTGATTACCCAGTTCAAAAGTCGGTGTACCTTTAGCGGGTACTGTGCAAGAAGTTAGAGCCATGCCCATACTACGTCCATTCAAATTCACTCGCTTGCACAAGTTGGCAATTTGTTGCAAATTATACCTTTGCTCTGCTGCCGCACCACAAATTTTTTCTGCTAGTACCGTAGTTCCCACACCTCTACGACCTTGAGTATAGAGGCTATCTTTCACCGCCACATCATCATCAATCAAAATATTTAGCACCCGCATTCCCTCAGTGCGGGCTAATTCTGTTGCCATCTCGAAGTTCATTACATCGCCTGAGTAGTTCTTAACGATGTATAAAATACCAGCCCCACCATCTACAGCCTTTGCTGCTGCTAGCATTTGATCAGGAGTGGGTGAAGTGAAAACCTCTCCTGGACAAGCAGCATCGAGCATTCCCATTCCCACAAACCCAGCGTGCATTGGTTCGTGACCACTGCCACCACCAGAAATAATTGCTACCTTGCCATTTACGGGTGCATCGGCTCTATAAATGAAATTCGGCTCAAAGCTGACTTTAATTAAATCAGGATGAGCGATCGCCATGCCTTGTAGACTTTCATGCACAAAGTCTTCGGGCTTGTTGATCAGTTTTTTCATCGTCTAGTCCTTAGCTGTTGAGGTACTACAATCCAGGATAAAGGACTAAGTACAGCTTTGCGTAAAATCGTAGCGTTTTTAAACGCAGAGGGACGCAGAGGTAAACGCGGAGGAACGCAAAGTTTTTCTGAGTTTAATCTGTTACGTTCCTGACTAATGACTAATGACTAATGACTAATGACTAATGACTATCATTTGATTGTGGTTTTGGTTGGCTGTTGGCGTTTAGTTTAATAAAACTATCAAAGGCGTACCATGCCAATACATACCAGGGAATAATTTCAAATTGTAACCCTTTGGCTATTAGCTGGCGAATTGAAAGAGTAGCAAGTCCTAAAGGGAAAAGGAAGCGCAAGTCAACTACACCGTTTGTGATTTTATTAACTTGTTTGTTCAAGTCAACAACTGCGTTCGATACTCCCGCTGCTGCTTCTGATTTTCCGCCTGTAATATCAGCGAAAATAATTCCTAAATCCCATAATGCGCCGAACACATGTTCTAAATTACCATCGTGTTGGATAGTGATACTACCATTTTCGATGTTAGTTCGCACTTGACTAATATTAGGTTGTGCCTCTAGGGTTTTAGCAAGACGTTGCATTTCTCCAGCTTGACGATGGGAGGGAGCAACTCGTAAACGCAACCGCCCTGGAGTATTACTGACAATTTTTGTAAATACAGGTTTAGTTTGCTTTTTTAAGACTGCTTCCGGCATAAATTTAGGCGTTTCGGTGAGATTGCCGTAACCATTTTTCCACACTTAACCACTCTCCTAAGCAATTTAGTATTTAATTCTGTAATTGGTTGTTAATGGTTAATAGTTAATAGTTAATAGTTAATGGTTAATACATGGTAGTTAGTTGTTCATGGTTCATCGTTAATGGTTTTTCTATCAGCTATAAATTATTAACCACCAACAACTAACTCCTAACTACTAACTCCTAACTCCTAACTCCTAACTGATGCAAGGGATGGGCAAATTACCCATCCCAATCATCAAATTCTCAGAACTTGCAAGTCACAAACTTATGCACCATTATCAGATGCATTTTCAGCAGCAACATCAACAGCTGGGAGTTGCTTAGATTCTGCAAGTTCTGCTCTTGCTTCGGCTACCATGTCTTCCCAACTTTCACCAAGTTCTGCAAAAGCTCCTTTGCTCTTTTCATAAAGAACAAGTCCGCCTTTAATCAATGACTTGGCAATTGGTTTGCCAACTCCGGTTACTACAGGAACTACAACAGGTGCTAGGATAACAGCGCCAATACCAGCTATAATTCCAGGTGCGCCTGCATCTTCTACGAAATCAGTAATTTTTGCCATAATTCATTACCTCACGGAACTTAGTTAATTCTCTTGAAAACCTCTCATCTTACAGCGGTTAAGATAAGTATCTCTTCCTGCTGAAGGTAGAGTTGTGGTTAGTGGTTAGTGGTTAGTAGTTAATGGTTAATGGTTAATAGTCATGAACTATGAACAATTAACTATGAACAACCACTTACTAACTCCTAACTCCTAACTCCTAACTCCTAACTCCTAACTCCCAACTCCCGGCTTGAGCATGGGACGCAAACCGTTTACTCCCGCAACTACGGTGGAGCCATTGTTGACTACTGTGGCTGCTAGGGGATTTAAACCAAACAAAACGGCTACCATCAAAGCAGCTAGGTTGGGAATGGCAATAATGCCCGTGTTTTGCTTAATTAATTGCTTGGTTTGACGAGCGATCGCGATCGCTTCTAATAAACCATGCAAGTCATTCTGCATCAGCACTACGTCTGCTGTTTCGCGGGCAATATCGGAACCGTTAGCAAAGGAAACGGAAACATCGGCGTAAGCTAGGGCTGGCGAATCATTGATACCATCGCCAACAAATGCAACTGTCTTGCCTTGTTCGTGCAATTCACGGACGAGTGTTGCTTTCTGCTCTGGAAAAGCTTCTGCGTGGGTATGAGTAGGGGCAATGCCAAGCTGGGCGGCTACAGTGCTAGCTGTCCGCCTATTGTCTCCGGTTAGCATGTGAACTTCTACGCCTTCTACCGTCATCAGTGTATTGATGACTTCTCGGCTTTCGGGACGAAGTAGATCACAATATTCTATTATACCTAAAAGTTCGCCATTGCTAGCAACATAAATTGCCGAAGCGGGGGTTTGCCGTCCATCTAAAACTGACATATCCACTTCTTTATGGCGAAGAAAGCGTTTGCTGCCTACATAAACAGTTTCTCCATCAATTTCTGATTGCACGCCCAAACCTAGTTGATAATCCCACTTGCAACGCGGCAAAATATCTACTTTATGGGCTTCGGCATAGCGCATTACTGCTTCTGCTACTGGGTGAGTTAAGCGCTGTTCAGCGGTTGCAGCGAGTTGCAATACGCGCATAGACGAGACTTCTGGCTTGAGACTTTCTACACCAACAACAGCTGCTTCACCTTTAGTTAACGTGCCAGTCTTATCAAAAACAATGGTATCTACTTCTGCAAGTTGCTCTAATGCTCTGCCACTACGGATGAGAACGCCGCGCTTGGCTGCATGGCTCAGCGCTGCTAAAACCGCTGTTGGAATTGATACGCGAATACCGGTAGCAAAATCAAGAGTGAGGACGCTGGCTGCTCGTGCGGGGTTGCGGGTAAGGGCAAGTACTGCCCCACCAAGTAGCAAAGTTGGCAGTACTGCTTTTTCAGCAACTGTGACTGCATAATTTTCCATGCGAGTATCATGGACAGGAGCTTGCTGCATTAATTGCAAACTTTTACCAGCAAGAGTATCGTTACCTATTCCTTCCGCCAAAATGTAAATTTTTCCTTCCCGCACTAAGCTAGAAGCAAAAACAGTGTGTCCCTTGCTCTTCAAAACAGGTACAGACTCGCCAGTTAATTTCTGCTCATCCAACATGGCTTGACCACGCAGGATTTTACCATCAACCGGGACTTGTTCTCCTGGATAGACAATGACTGTATCCCCCTGCTGTACCTCTTGGATGGGAATTTGTTGTTTTTCGCCATCGCGTTCCACCCAAGCAAACTTTCCTAGGGAACTCAGTAGATCCAAGGTTTGTTCAGCTGAAGAACGAGCCGTGCGATCGCGAATTTTCTCACCTACTTCAATTAAACTCAACATCAGCGTAGGCGTGATGAAATGACCTTGAAAAGTAGTAATGGTGATCGCAATAAAATCCAAGAAATCAATATTCGGTTTTCGCTCTACCGTGATTCCTTTCCAAGCGCGTTGGACAACAGGTAAGGTAGCAAGAGCGATGGTTCCTACCATCAACATTGGTGGAATGGGTAAACCCAACGGTCCCCCCAACACGGCTAAAGTAGTAGCAGCAGTGGAAAGTTGAAATCCAGGCCAGGATGTCTCTGTTTGTTTCGTTGTTTGCAGCGTTGCAGGCTTGAGAACAACAACTTCACCAGCTGCATTAATTAAATGACCGAGATGAGAGCGTATCTTTAATTCTGATACTTTTTTCGGGTTATAAGTCACAGCAACCGACGCCGCCGCAGGCTTGAGCCGGATACTTTTAACTAGCGCATCTGCTTCTAGCAGAACTTGGAGGCGTTGTGCGTAGTCGCGATCATGGCGCAAGCGAGGGACTCGAAAGCGCATTCTTCCCGGAACTGTATGTACAACTTCAAAGGGAACTTTAGGAAGATGTGTACGAGAAGAGTGTCCGTTGAGTTCGACAAAATGAAACTTCCCATTCCTTTGCTCCAAGCTTACTTGGGAAAGCTGACTTGGGGAGGATGGTAGATCCATCGTAACTTGAACCATTGCTTATCTCTCATGCAGAATAATAGGTGAACTTGGCGACAAGAAGACTATCCAGTTAAGCAAGAATGATAAAGAGAGCAAAAAAGTCCCCCATCCTGCAACACTGGTTAAGTGCCTTCAAGTTTTGTATTTTTATTTGTTGAAAAGCTGGACGACGCGTTAACTAAAACTCTGCGATCCTCTGCGCTTACCTCAGCGTCCCTCTGCGTTTAAAATCCTTACGATTTTACGCACAAGTCTACTTAACTTAGGCAACCGCTAAATCGCTGGCATACTGTAACAGACTAGCTAAATGCGATATTGCTGTTTCCAAAACACTGGGATCGCGTTTTTTGTGAGTATTCAGCTTCACCGCAGATTTGTAAGTGATAACGATTGATGCCGCTGCGCGATTTACTCGTTCGCTAATCACTGTTGGATCTGCTTTCAATAATGCCTGTAAGCGTTGTACGTATTTTTGATCTTGACCGATCCTGGGTACACGAAATCGCACCCGTCCTGGAATTGCATGAGCAATGCTATAGGCTATTTTTGTTGCTGGCTGCATTGCTTTAGCATCAGGCTTTTGAGAGCAAGACAAGGACACAGGAAAATTAGCTAGTTTTTCCTTGTTTTGTTCTCTTTTAGTAGTCTGCTTATTTTCTCGCTTGCTTTCTACTTGGCTCGCAACTGAGTTGGAACTTGCTAATTGTATAGTTGCTCGCTCATTTTTAATCAATGCGTCGCTTGCACATTCGATTATCTTACCAAAATGCGATCGCATCTGCAAATCCGAAATTACCCCAAATTTGTAGATTATTACAATCGATCCGGCTGTGCTGTTAATTTGCAAGTCCGTAATCTCAGGTTCTATTTTTAGCAAATCTAGGAGGCGTTGGTAGTATTGCGCATCAGTGGAAATGCGAGGGACGCTAAATCCCACTTGTCCTGGAGTTGCAAAATCTATGCTATAAGCCACTTTTGCAGCAGAATTAGCAGATAAAGTTGCTAATTTCTCCTTGCCTTGTATTTGGCTGTCTATCGGGTAGGAATTTGCTGGTTGTATCGCTTCACTGGCAGTCTGAATTAAATTACTAAAATGCGATCGCATTTCATAATCTGACATTTCCCCAGTTATATAATTTACCAAAATCGATCCTGCTGTACTGTTGACTTGTACATTTTTAACCCAAGGTTCTGCTTTCAGCAACTCGGTCAAGCGTTGGCAGTATTGCGGATCTTTGGAAATACGTGGCACGCAAAATCCCACTTGTCCTGGGAGAGCATAAGTAATACTATATACTTCCCTAGGTGTTTGTTTATCAACGTCATAGTTGATAGCGTGCGTAAATTCCTGGGTTTTTTTTTCTGAAGTAGATGCCAGTTTCGATATCATTCCTACCATTACTTTCCTCCCATCTTCCTCAGTCGGGCCCTGCTTTTAAAGGAAAATTCACCATAAAGGCAAGAGCATAAGACAAAGCCGGTGTTTTAAAATTAGTCCACAAACCAGTTTTTTCCGGAATGGGTTCTGCTACTTCTAGCTCTACTGGCTGGCTAGTTTGTTCTATCTGCGGTTGTAATGTGCTTGTCAATTCTATTGGTTGTAGTTGAGAAGACAGAGTAATTTCTTCTGATTGTGGTTGCTCTGTTTTAATGGGAATAACTTGCGGTGCTGCATGGTTAGCCAGCTGCATCAAGTCAAACCAGTGAGATACTGGAATATTATTTGGTTGATAAGCGATCGCCACTGATGCTGCATCACAATTGATACGCACGTTTGTTGTTTGGGAATCGCTTTTTAGCAATCTTTCCAGTCTTTTTGCATAAGCGCGATCGCTACTAATGCGAGGTACATGCAGTCTAATTCGCCCTGGAATAGTATGGACAATGCTGTAAGCTATTTTTGCAGGTTGCGTTCCAACCTTCTCCCTAGCCTTGTCCACAACAACTGTTGATGTTTTTTCTTTTAAAGCAGTATTTTGCTCCACTTTTGCTGAAGAAGTTCGAGAAGTTACTTTGGACTTTGTTACAGGAACGTTATGAGATTTTTTGCTACTTTTAGAGCCTGATAATTGCGGTTCTATATAGTCAATCACCCAACGAGTGGCATCTGCTGTAATCATGTATACAGGAATTGCCGCCAACCCGCTGATCCCCATTGCACTTGTAACTCCTAACCCTGTAAACAAGGGAATAAAGGAAATCCCTTGTTCTTTCCAAAAATCAATAGATTTCCACGCAGCAAAAGGATCGGTATTTTTCACTGAATCAGATGAAGATTGCTGTTTCTGAATTCCGAATTCTTCAAGTATCGCCAATATTCGCGGCAAAGATAGTTTCTTTACATCAAATGTCACTACTAAATTTCTGGTTATGTGATTAGTAGAAACTTCTTTGACACCTTCTTGATGCCGTAATTGTTGCGATAAACACTCTAGAATCGAATCTTCACTATCGTCATTAGCACTTATACGTATACGGCCTGGCGTTGCATGAACAACTCTTAATTCGCCAAACATTAATTGTGCTATTGACTGTGTAGATACCTTGCCTGTGTGACTATTAACTTCATCGCTTTGCTGCTGAGCAGAGATTAAGTCAGAGGGGAATTGCTGTAATTGACTTAATCTCTCGCGACTACTGATGGTTTTGGTCATTTACCCGATAACTACCTCAAGCAAAATGATTAACAATAGGTTAAATTTAACTTAAATTTCCGGGTTTTGTATAGTTCTTTAGAATTATTTATTGTCAACTCTTGTTAACAATTAATTTTTTATACTCTTCTTCGGTGATGAGATCCTGATTATTCTCTAATCTGTCGAGAAAAACAATCCCATCAAAATGGTCGTATTCGTGTTGAAATATACGAGCGACAAAATCAGTTAAGACTTGCTTTTGTAAATTACCGTTTCTATCGGTATATTCAACTTCTATCGTTTCATACCTAGGGACTAAACCTCTAATACCGGGAATACTCAAACAACCTTCCCAACCTTTGACAACTTCAGTTGAGTGAGCCATAATTTTGGGGTTAATCATAGCAGTAGGTTCCATTTCCGGGGCGTGAGGATATCTGGGATTGGGACGTGAAGCTACAATCATAACACGGTATGATTCGGCGACTTGTGGAGCAGCAATACCGACACCGTTAGCCTGAGCAACAGTAGCAATTAAATCATCAATAAGTGTTTGAATATGATCATCTTGGATATTTTCAACCAAGCTAGCTTTGTGACGCAGTATGGGATTACCTAATTGAATAATTGAAAGTAGCTCAGCCATAATAGAAAATTTATAAATTTTATGAGTTAATGGTTCATAGTTCATGGTTCATGGCTATTAACTATTAACTATTAACCATTAACTATTAACCATTAACCATTAACCATTAACCATTTACTCCTAACTTTGTTCTTCACGCTCAACAGGCAAAGCAGCAGGTTTAACAGCGAGTTGTGCAGTTTGCCCATCGCGTTGTACTTGTAATTCTAAGGGAACTCCTATTTTACTCCCTTCCACTAATTTTTGCACCTCATCAATATTTGTAACGGATTGGTTGTTGATGCTTTGAATTACATCACCTTCTCGTAATCCGGCTGCGGCTGCGGGGGAACGGGGAACAACATTAATTAATAAAACTCCTTTATCTGCTGTGACATTAATGCCTAATTTACTTATTCTTTCCCGAATTTCTGGTGTTAGGTTTACCATCTGAATCCCTAAATAAGGATGATCCACCCGACCTTTAGTAATTAATTGCTCAGCTATGCGTTGCGCCGTACTTATGGGAATAGCAAATCCTAAACCTTGAGCGCCTTGGAGAATAGCAGTATTCATACCAATTACCTCACCGCTAGCATTTAACAAAGGCCCGCCAGAGTTACCGGGGTTAATTGCAGCATCAGTTTGAATATAATCAACACGTTTATCGCTAGCACCGATCGCACTGCTAGAACGACCGGTAGCGCTAATAATTCCAGAGGTGACAGTATAATCTAGACCTAAAGGATTACCGATCGCAATTACTGGTTCTCCTGGTTGTAAAGCTTCAGAGTTACCCAAAGAAGTAGTCGGCAAATTATTAGCGTCTATTTGAATCACAGCAACATCAGTTACTGGGTCTTCTCCCAGCACACGTCCATCAAAAGTACGACCATCTTTAAGCCTTACCGTTACCGTATCAGCACCATTAACAACGTGGGAATTTGTCAAAATCTGACCATTAGAATTGATAATAAAGCCAGAGCCGCTACCTCGTTCAACTCGTTCTCGAGGTTGTGATGGCTCGTCAGCGAAAAACCGCCGGAAAAATGGATCTTTAAACTCCTCCGAGTCTGGAGAAACTACAGTCCTAGCAGCATCGATGCGAACTACCGCAGGGCCGACATTTTGCACCACTTTCACAACAAAGTTAGGATCTCCAGAGGACTGAAAAATACGGGGAGGAACAAGTGGAGCGGAAGTGTTGGTTGAGTTTGGCTCTTGATTATCGGATTTTTGAGACTCTAAAGTATTGGCGGGTATGGAACAGCCTCCAAGGGACGCCATTAACATTCCCAGTAGCATTAACAGAATACCGCTTGCTGACCTCCTTGGGAACAAACTCCTGGTATCAATATTTTTTAGCTGTGAGTCATGGTCTGTGGTCTTTTTCATGTGTTTTAGCTTCTCCGTGTAAATCCGTGAGTGATAGGATATTGCCTACCGGGGGAGTCCAAAAATGATTACAACTTACAGCCATTTTCAGGTAAATAGACCACACGATATTGTGGGTCTTTGTTTTGTTTCAATCTTGAATTCAAGCAGAAAGGATCTCAGCTAAACCCGCACGGCAGTCGCTACAACTCTGGAAGAGCAACGCGCTGCCTCCCCTACAACAAATTGTGGTTCAAATAAATGAAAATTGCTGTCAAAGCTTATTCCTGGTCTAGAGCGCCTAAATGCTAAATTGGTGCTTGCTTACTCTATATATTGTGACGATTACCAGCAAAGGTGGTAGATAATGGCAATTCCCATAGAGAATCTGTGGAGTCAAGTTTTGGAACGCTTGCAGTTAGAGCTATCCCGTCCCACCTTTGAAACTTGGATCAAAACAGCTAGCGCTGAGCAACTGGAAAATAATTGTTTGATAATTCGCACTCCTAACCCCTTTGCTCGTAATTGGCTGCAAAAGTATTACATTCAGACTATTGCTAACGTCGTTCAGGATATTCTTGGTCATCCGGTAGAAATTTATATTACTGTTGCTCAAGGTGATGATGTTTCACCGCAGTTAAATGAGCGAGAAACTTCGTGGACACCACCATATCAAAACAGTATTCCTGAAAATGCTGTCCAAAACCGGCCAAAAACCACAGATTTAAACTTAAAATATGTATTTTCTCGATTTGTGGTTGGAGCTAACAACCGTATGGCTCACGCTGCGGCGTTGGCTGTGGCTGAATCACCTGGTAGAGAATTTAATCCTTTATTTTTATGTGGTGGTGTAGGCTTAGGTAAAACTCACCTCATGCAGGCAATTGGGCATTATCGCTTAGAAATTTGTCCCAATTGCAAAATATTCTATGTTTCTACTGAGCAGTTTACTAATGATTTAATTACTGCCATCCGTAAGGATAGTATGCAAAGTTTCCGCGAACATTACCGAGCTGCGGATGTGATTTTGGTTGATGACATTCAATTTATCGAGGGTAAGGAGTATACCCAAGAAGAATTTTTCCACACTTTCAATACTTTACACGAAGCAGGCAAGCAAATAGTCATTGCTTCTGACCGCCCGCCTAACCAAATTCCGAGTTTGCAAGAGCGCCTGTGTTCCCGGTTTTCTATGGGGTTAATTGCTGATATCCAACCACCAGATTTAGAAACGAGAATGGCTATTCTCCAAAAAAAAGCCGAATATGAAAATATCCGCTTACCAAGGGATGTAATTGAGTATATAGCTTGCAATTACACCTCAAATATCCGGGAATTGGAAGGAGCATTAATTAGAGCGCTAGCATATATTTCGATTTGGAGTTTACCAATGACGGTAGAAAATATCGCACCTGTTTTAGAACCTCCAACCGAAAAGGTAGAAGCAACCCCGGATGCAATTTTAACTATTGTCGCCAACGAGTTTAATGTTACAATTGACGACTTGAAAAGCAATTCACGGCGGCGGGAAATAAGCTGGTCTCGTCAAATTGGAATGTATTTAATGCGTCAACACACGGATCTAAGTTTACCGAGAATTGGAGAAGAGTTTGGGGGTAAAGACCATACAACGGTGATGTACAGTTGCGAAAAAATTACTCAATTAAAAGAAACAGACCGAAATTTGGCACAAACACTCCGTAAACTTAGCGATCGCATTAACATTACTAGCCGTTCCCATAAATCAGATTGACACTTTATAAAGAAATAGGCTGAAAACCCCGAAGTTTATCCCTCAAAACTTTTTGGGTTTTGAGGGATAAATGCCTTTTAAGTCGGGGATGAAAGCCAGTTGAGGCTATACCTTCTCAGTCCTGGTTGTGATAAAGTTAAGTCTGTGGCAGGGTAATCAACCACATTAAAAACCCGATTGCTACCTAATACGTAGACATCACTGCACCTTGACAATTAAATCTTACTGGTTCTACTTCGTAGTTCTAGTATCACCTGGAAGTAGGTAAAAGATTTACAGGTACGCTTACGAACAGTATTCACTCAAACAAAATTTGCACTCTTTGCAACTAGGGTAGGGCATACCCAAAGTCAACGCTTGGGGAGAGAACCACCTCTGAGCTAGATACCGCAAGGGGTCTAGTTTAAGTGGACTCGCGCTCACCAAGAATCTCCGTACCTAATGGTCGGAGAGTGTCAAATTATTATGTTTTCCACAACCAACGGTATTTTTAATCCACGTCAACACAAAGCTATTTCTCACTAATGTTAAATCAAGTATAAATAAATATTAAGGACAAATTATATTGTGGAAAAATGCCAGATTTTTTGTGGAAAACTTCCACTCAATCTGTGGAAAACTTGAAATTCATAGTGGAAATATTCATACAAGTATAACTACCCTGTGGAAAAATACCCATGTTTTTCCACAGTTTTTCCACAGGCAAAAAATCATTTTTTTTAGTCGTGCCGGATTTTCCACATTTTCCACATCAGGAGGGAGTGGCTCCTCCCTACTCCCTACTCCCCGCTCCCCCAACGGTGCTACCATATCCAACACAAAACCTGAATCTGGCCATGAAACTTATTTGTACCCAAAGCGATCTCAGTACTCATCTCTCCCTCACCAGTCGTGCTGTTCCCACACGTCCGACACATCCGGTACTTGCTAACGTGTTGCTGGTTGCTGATGCTGAAACTAATCAGGTAAGTCTAACAGCATTCGATCTCAGCTTGGGTATCCGTACCAGTTTTAGCGCTCAAGTGTTGCAAGGAGGAGCGATCGCACTTCCTGCTAAACTTCTCAACGATATAGTTTCTCGTCTCTCTGAGGGAGAAATAACCCTAGAGGATCAATCATCACCAGTTGCCGAAAATTTACCAGAACACAGCGGTTTAATTGTTACACTCACACCGAAAAGCGGACGCTACCAAGTACGAGCAATGGGAGCGGAAGAGTTTCCAGAACTACCTGTAATTGAAAATGCTCAAGCCACGCAGTTGAGTGCTGCTTCATTAATTGAGGGTTTGCGAGGTTCATTATTTGCTACCAGTGCTGATGAAACCAAGCAGGTACTTACTGGTGTACATTTAACATTTAAACAAGACCAAATCGAATTTGCTGCAACCGATGGACATCGCTTAGCAGTGGTGGAAACTACAAACGAAAATCCAGAGGCACATAATGAGGATAGTTTAGAGGTGACATTACCGGCTAGGGCTTTGCGCGAACTAGAGCGGATGTTAGCGCATAGTTCTGAATCTGAGCAACCTGTAGCTTTATACTTCGATCAGGGTCAAGTTGTATTTGAGTGGCAAAATCAACGCTTGACTAGCCGTACTTTAGAAGGGCAGTATCCTGCTTACCGTTTACTTATTCCCAAGACATTTGAACGAGAAGTGGTTTTGGAAAGGCGACAACTTTTAAGTACTTTAGAGCGGATTGCTGTATTATCTGACCAAAAGAATAATCTTGTTAAACTCAGCGCCGACAGTGGCGGACAGGAAATTACCTTATCTGTAGAGTCTCAAGATGTGGGTAGTGGTATGGAAACAATGCCAGCCCAGATATCCGGAGATGATATAGATATTGCCTTTAACATTAAATATTTGATGGAAGGCTTAAAAGCATTGCCATCTTCTGAAATTCTTATGCAGATGAATACAAATCTTACCCCGGTGATTTTTACACCTCTAGGAGGTATCAAAATGACTTATTTAGCTATGCCTGTACAATTGAGAAATTAGAATTATAGTACAGCCTATCGTAGGGGCACAGCAATGCTGTGCCCCTACCCATGTACTTCTTGCAAAAATCAGGATAATGGTTAATTACGACCACAGATGGACACAGATGGACACAGATATCTGTGTTCACCCCCCTCTATCCCCCCTACAAGGGGGGAAGACAGAGGAAAAACTTTTATTTATTGTCCATCTGTGGTTAATTTTTTTGATTCTTTGTGAAGTACAGCCTATTGTAGGGGCACAGCAATGTTCCCTACCCATGTACTGCCAATTCATGAATTGCCCCTACAAATCCTGTGTAAGGTGTAAGTAGGGCTGCTGTTGCATGGGAATTTCGATCCAAAATTCTGTGCCTAACCCCGGTTGTGAATGAAACCTGAAAATACCGCTGTGTTTGTCCACAACAATTTGGTAACTGATTGATAATCCTAAACCAGTGCCTTTACCTATTGGTTTGGTAGTAAAAAAAGGGTCGAAAATGCGATCGCTCACATCTTTTGATATTCCCGGGCCATTGTCAACAATGCGAATTACTATGCTAGGAATGTTGTCAGGAAGCTGGCCAGCCGTGGTTTGGATGGTAATTTGACCAATATGAGGTTCTGATACAGTCTCTCTGTGTTGCTCTAAAGCGTCGATCGCATTGCTCAAAACGTTCATGAATACTTGATTCATTTGTCCAGCATAGCAACCAACCAAGGGTAGGTTCCCGTACTCTTTAATTACCTGAATGGCTGGGCTTTCCGGTTTGGCTTTCAAACGATGCTGTAAAATTAATAATGTACTATCTATACCTTCATGAATATCAACAGGCTTCATTTCTGCTTGGTCAAGCCTGGAGAAATTTCGTAAAGATAGGACAATCTGACGGATGCGATCAGTTCCTATCTTCATGGAAGACAGCATTTTCGGCAAATCTTCGAGTATAAAATCTAAGTCTATTTCTTCTGCCCGTTCCAAAATTTCTGGGTTGGGGTTGGGGCTATGCTGCTGATAAAGTGTCAGTATACTGAGTAAATCTTCGGTGCATTGCTTAACATGGTCGATGTTGCCATAAATAAAGTTAACGGGGTTATTGATTTCGTGGGCAACACCTGCTACTAGTTGACCGAGTGAGGACATTTTCTCGCTTTGGATCAACTGAGTTTGCATTTGTTTTAAATCATGTAATGCTTGCGCTAGTTGTTCTGCCTGTAGCCGGGTTTGAGAGAGTAATTCTGCTTGCTGGAGCGCTACCCCAAGTTGAGTTGCTATTTGACTGATAAAATTAATTTCAAAAGCTTGCCATTGACGAGGCGCGGAGTGTTGATAAGCTGCCAGCAAACCCCAAAGTTCTTGTCCGACAAAAATGGGAGAAAGTATAAAAGCTTTAATCTGAAACTGCTCTAGCAGGTCAATGTGACACTGAGAAAACCCCACTTTATATATGTTATCTACCGCTAAAATTTCATTATTGCGGTAACGTCCTCCCTGTGTCTGTTGTAAGTAACTGTCGTTCCAAATGGTATTAATGCCGAGTTTGGATAAATTTGACCATTCCGGACTGGCTACCTCAAAATCACCAACAAATTCACCACCCCAATCAGATTTAAAGCGATAAACACTAACGCGATCGCTCTGTAATAGTTGACAAACTTCTTTAGTGGTAGTTTGAAAAATAGTATTGGCATCAAGAGACTCGCGAATCTTGGCAATGACTTTAAACACAGCTTGGTGTTGTTCTGTTGCCTGTTGCAGTTGAACTGTACGCTCTTTGACTTGATTTTCTAAGTTTGTATTAAACGCTTGCACTTGTAGGTATAGTTCATACTGCCAAATTGCTGAAGCAAATTGTTTACCCAATTCATCTGCCAATTCAGTATCTTCCACCGTCCATTTATAAGGTTGTGCTTGTTTAGATTCTCGCCAAACCTCAAATGACAAACGAGGATAGAGTTGCCGTTCATCGCCGTCCAACTGTCCTGCCCAGAGAGTTTCTGTATCAATTTCATCCCGAAACACACTTAAATAACCCAGTAACTGCCGACGATAATGGAGTGGGATTATTAAGATGCTGCGAATTTTAGTCGGTCGAAAAGTAACTTGCAGATTTCTTAATCCTGGAGTTTGATAGATATCTGAAATTGCCCAAACATCATATTCACCGGATTTGTAGTGTTCTTGCCAGACATTATACTGTTCAAACAGCGGATATCTAGCCAACTCTGGGATCACAGGTTGTTGACCGAAGATATAAATGTTAATATTGTCTCTTGCTGTTTCTAAGCACTCTGCTAAGCTTTTGATGTTTCCACTTTGGAAATCAAAGGCTTGACTTCTCATACAAAGCCTACCACCAGAACCACCAAAGGCTGTAACCGTTTCTTCTAAAGCTGACTGGAAAGCAATGGTAGGTAATGAATGCAACAGGGTAGCAATACGATTGATTATCTTTTCCCGTTGGGCTTTTTCCCTGGTTTGAGTCAGGAGGTTACTTTGAGCGATCGCTACTGAAAGTTGCTCTACCACCATCTGCACTACTTCGATTTCATTTTCTTCAATTGTGCGTGACTGCGAGTGGTGAGAAACTAGTAGACCCCAAAGTTTTTCTTTATGAAGAATTGGCGCTACTAAAGAGGACTTTACCCCCATCGCTGTTAGGTATTCCAGATGACAAGGGTCTACAGCACGGTAACGGATATCTTCGGAAATAATTTCTCCAGTTTCTAAGTCACGTACCAGACTTTGACCAATCTGTTGATTCTCAACATCGACAACCGAACGCACCCGCGACTTAATAAACAATTCACGCGCATGGGGAGGAATGTCATCAGCAGGAAAGTTTAACCCCAGCAATGATGGCAAGTGATTATCATTTATAGATTCAGCAATAACCTGACCACTATCATCGGTGTGAAACTTGTAAATCATCACTCGGTCAGTACCGAGAAATGAGCGTACCTCCGCTACGGTGGTTGTGAGAATTTCTTGTAACTCTAACGATAGGCGAATACGGTTAGTAATTCGACGCAGCAAGTTTTCTTGATTGAGACTTGCCCACAAGTCCTGTTCCTTAGATAGGGTCATTGCTTTTAGTTAGATATATATCAGCTCATAGCTAATAACAAATATTTTTAAATTTATTTAATATTTTTGTCTTCAGTAAAAGTACTGACAAAAATCTTAATAATTTATTGAATTTAGGATATATAATTTAATATTTATTCACTATTTTAAATATAAAGTCAGTAGTACATCAATCCCACATAGATTGTGAACAAAGATTTTTAATCTCACGCAAAGGCAAGCCAGCGCCCTTCGGGTTCACCAGTTCCCAGGGCGCGGGAAACCCGCCTTCAGGACTGGTTCACCGTGGGCGGGTTTCCCGACTTGAGGCGACTGGCGCGCAAAGACGCCAAGGATTTCTTTGCGCCTTTGCGCGCCAGTCGCTACAACGGGGGAAACCCCCCTCCGGGTTCGCCCTTCGGGTTCGCCAGTTCCCAGGGCGCGGGAAACCCGCCTTCAGGACTGGTCTCACCAGAGCCGGCACGAGGGAAACCCTCCGGAGAGCGCTGGACTCACCGCAACGCGCTGGCTTGGCTTTGCGTGAGCTTTTGAAATAGAATTGTCACACAACTATTAGTAACAAGTCATTAATTAGGGTTCACAGATAAAATTACGATTCAATCAAACATTGTTATTAAGAGTACAATTTGCTTTTATCAACTTGCTGATTGTCAAGTTGATGATTAGTTAATTCCAAGGATTTTCGCATCTTTTCAAGCATTCTGACCAAAAACTGTTTTTCTTCTCCTATTGTTTGCAAATCAACCACGGCTTTTTGTAAATCAAACGCTTGCTGTCGTGTTTGTGTAAGTAATTCCGCTTGTTGAAGTGCTACCCCAAGTTGATTTGCTGTTTGAATTAGGAATTTAACTTCAGATGAATCCCAGTGACGCGGTGCAGAGTGTTGGTAAGCAGCGAGTAAACCCCAGAGTTTTTGTCGAACAAAAATTGGAGCGATCGCAAAAGCTTTGATGTGATATTCCTCTAATATCTCAAGATGACAAGGATTAAACCCCATTTTATAGATATCATCGACTACCAATGTTTCATTATTACGATAGCGTCCCCCTTGTGTTTCTTGTAAGTAAGTATCATTCCAAACGGTCTTAATGCCGAGTCTGGATATACTTAACCACTTTGGATTAGCTACCTCAAAATCACCGACAAATTCACCTCCCCAATCTGAATTGAAGCGATAAACACTAACGCGATCTGCTCGTAGTAATTTACAAATTTCTTTGGTTGTTGTTTGAAAAATTGTATCTGGATCAAAAGAGCCTCGAATTTTGACAATGACATCAAACAATAACTGCTGTTGTTGTGCTGATTTTTGCAAATTAATCGCTTGCTGGCGTATTTGTGCGAGTAATTCCCCTTGCTGAAGTGCTACCCCAAGTTGGGCTGCTGTTTGAGTTAGAAATAAAATCTCAGATGACTTCCAGTGACGGGGTGCGGAGTGTTGATAAACAGCGAGTAAACCCCAAAGTTTTTGCCGAACAAAAATTGGGGCGATCGCAAAAGCTTTGATTTGAAATTGCTCTAATATGTCGAGATAACAAGGAGTAAATTTCATTTGATAGATATCATCGACTACAAATGTTTCATTATCGCGGTAGCGTCCCCCTTGTGTTTCTTGTAAGTAAGTATCATTCCAAACGGTCTTAATGCCAAGTTTAGATACACTTGACCACTCTGGATTGGCAATTTCAAAATCACCGACAAATTCACCACCCCAATCGGAGTGGAAGCGATAAACACTAACACGATCTGTTTGCAGTAATTGACAAATTTTTTTCGTGGTTGTTCTAAAAATCGTCTTTATATCAAAAGAAGCGCGAATTTTAGCAATAACATCTAAAAGAGCCTGTTGCTGTTTCTCAGATATTTCTTCTTGCTTGGTTTTTTCTTCTTGGACTTGACTTTTAGTGTTGCTACTGAACATTATTTGTTGACAGAGTTCGTTCTCGTGAATTGCAAAAGCAAATTGTTGACCTAATTCTCGCGCCAGTTCAATTTCTTCTGTATTCCATTCACGAGGTTCTGCTTTTTTGGATTCTTGCCAAATTTCAAAAGATTGACGAGGGTAAAGTTGTCGTTCATCGGAGTCAAATTGACCAGCCCAAGAAGTTGATGTTTCTATTTCATCACGAAAAATACTTAAATAACCAAGCAATTTTTGACGATAATGCAGCGGAATCATCAAAATGCTACGAATTTTAGCTGGTCGAAAAGCTACTTGCAGATTTCGTAAACCAGGAATTTTATAGATGTCTGAAATAGCCCAAACATTATATTCACCAAACTTATAATGTTCCTGCCAGGCGTTATATTGTTCCATCAGTTTATATTTAGCTTGTTCTGGTATTGCAGGTTGTTTGCCAAAAACATAAAGCTTGATGTATTCGCTATTGGCTTGCAAGCAATCTGCAAAGCTACCGGTAATGTTTGGGTCAAAAACTCCATCTTTGATGCAAAGTCTACCACCACAACCGCCGAAGGCTGCGATAGTTTCTGCTAGTGCTGACTGGTACTCGATGGTAGGTAGGGAATGCAGCAGGGTAACAATACGGTTAATGGTGCTTTTTCTTGTGGCTGTTTCGCTGACTTGGTTGAGGAGGGTTCTTTGAGCGATCGCCAATGACAGCTGATCTACCACCATCTGCACTACTTCTAATTCAGATTCTGTAATTGAACGTGCTTGGGAGTGGTGGGACACTAGTAATCCCCAAAGTTGATCCTGATGCATAATCGGTACTACGAGAGAGGACTTAACCCCCATCGCTGTTAGATATTCTACATGGCAAGGATCTACGGGACGATAATGAATCTTCTCTGAAGTAGTTTCTTTGTCCTCAAAATCATACACGGGGCTTTGACCAATCTGCTGAGTGTCAACATTTACAATTGAACGCACCCGCAACTTAACAAACATTTCTCTTGCTTCAAACGGAATGTCATCTGCTGGAAAATTTAGCCCTAGTAGCGAAGGTAACTTATTGCTATCTACAGATTCCGCAATAACTTGACCGCTTCCATCCGGATGAAATTTATAAATTTTTACTCTTTCTGTTCCGAAAAATGACCGTAACTCTGCAACTGTTACTGTGAAAATGTCTTGCAAATCTTGTGTTACACGGATACGGTTTGTTAGGCGGCGCTGTAAGCTTTCTAGCTTGATATTATCCTGCATTTTTGATTCCTACTCAAGAGAAATTAATTGCTTTTGGTAAAAAAAATATCAAATCACAGAATATAATTACGGTAATTTTTGAAAATTTAATTTTCTAGAAATAATTTCAAGAAAGAATTATATTATGTCATGACATCTGTTTAAAGCAAAAAAAATTTCATTACTTTGGTGTGTGTTAAAATGATGTCGGGTTTTGGATTGAAAATGCCTGTTCATGCTGCGTTGTGAACGCAGTTCATTGGTATACATTAGAATATCGCTATTCTTTGCCAGCTTGAATATTGAGAAGTTGTATCTGCATCATTTCCCGGTCAAGGATGGCATATAATAACGAGTCTCGCCATTCGCCATTGATCCATTCATACTCTCGCAGATAACCTTCCTGTCTCATGCCAATTTTCACCAAAACTCGCATTGAGGCAGTATTTTTGGGGTTACACAGAGCAAAAATTCGATGTAAATTTAATTGCTTAAAACCGAAATCAAGAAGTTGACGTGCAGCTTCAGTTGCATATCCTTTTCCCCAAAATTCCTTAGCTAAACAATAGCCTATCGAGGCTTCTTGCTTGTTCGGATCGGTGATAGAAATGCGACAGGAACCAATTACTTGCTTGTCGGTTTTTAAAGCGATCGCGAATGCAAAATGCTGACGGAGTTTTTTCCGTCGATTTTTAATTTCAGTTTGCAAAAATTTTTTGGTATCTTCTTCGCTGTTGGGGCCAAAAGGCAAAAAACGAACGACTTCTGGATCACAAGCGTAGTTATGCACCGCTTGCCAATCTGATTCTAGAAAGTCTCGGAGGATAAGACATTGGGTTTCTAGAGGTGGATAGATGCTCATAAAATGAGTTAGGAGTTAGGAGGCGCGGTAGGGGCGAAGCATTTGCGCAGATAAATTATCTATCAATTTTAGGTTCAGCAACGCAAATGGTTCGCCCCTACGGGAGTTAGGAATTGTAGAGACAAGGGGTAATAGTGTCTGTAAAATAGTTAAAAGTTAGGAGTTACGCCTGATTTGAATTAGTAACGCTTTTTGTCACATTAGACTTTTTAGGGAAAATCATGATTTTAGAGAAATAAACGAAATTATAAGGATTCCAAAACTTAATTTACATTAGATTTACTATTGCACTTAAACCCTAGAAGGGTATAGCTATACAAACCAGGCTAAAAACAAGAAGCCGTGAAATAAATTTCCGGATGTGTAGAGACGTGCCATGGCACGTCTGGGACAAACTAATTAAAATGGGTTATAACTCTTACCGAGTCGGTTTTTAACCGACTTTAGCTTTAAGCCCGAAATTTATTTCAGGGCTTACTTTATTGAGAATGGTGCTTGGGGAAGCAACGCACCCTTGCGGATTTTCCATTTTGTAGCGACTGCTGTGGTTTTCACACTAGTTACTAAGCTTCTGTCTTTAGATACTCATCATTCGGGGATAAAAATTAGTTAAATCAAATAGGATGACAATACTAATAGATTAATTAATGACCTCAACCCAGTTACACAATCTCCCATTAATACCTCATAATCCTGAAAACACAGCACCATATTTAGGGCTGGTTTGCATTACCTCTTCTAAAGAGGTGCGCTTTCGGACAATTACACGTACACGCTACTTACAATTGAAAGAAGAACAACGCGCTAGCACTCTCAAAGAACTTTATCGAGATAATTTACAGCGTCTCAATACTGCATTAACTTTTTGTCAGAAGTATGATATTAAGCTTTATCGTATGTCCTCTGGTTTATTTCCCATGAGTGATATGGAGGATGAAATTGGTGCAAATATATTAGAAGAAATGAGCGCCGATTTGGGTAAAATTGGGGAACGAGCGGAAAAATTAAACATTAGAATGGTGTTGCATCCAGACCAATATGTAGTCTTGAGTTCTGACTCTTCACAAGTAGTAGCAACAAGTATTAAAATTTTAGAGCGACACGCTCGTAATATCGATTTAATGGGTTTACCTCGTTCTTCTTGGTCGTTGATGAATATTCACGGCGGTAAATCTCAACGCACTGAACAACTGGTGCGGGTAATTTCAGAATTGCCAGAAAATATCAAATGCCGCTTGACGTTGGAAAATGATGAATATGCTTACAGTGCTAGTGAAATTTTAGAAGTCTGCCAAGGTGCAGGTATTCCAATGGTATTTGATGCTCATCACCACATCTGTCACGAAAATTTAGATAGTTATGATCATCCAAGTGTGGCAGAAATATTTGATGCAGCGCGAGAAACTTGGGATAATCCAGAGTGGCAGTTAGTTCATATTTCCAATGGGGAAGAGGCTTTTAAGGATAGAAAGCACAGTGATTTTATTAATGCTATGCCTAGTGTCTATCGCCAAGCGCCTTGGATCGAGGTGGAAGCTAAGCGTAAGGAAGAAGCTATTGGTCATTTGCGCTCTTGGTGGGTTATGGGAAAATAGTCTCACGCAGAGCCGCAGAGTTATTTTTAGCGTCTTAGGAGTGGGGCTTGTTGATAATTGTTAGCGATAGGATAAAAAGTTAATATTAGCATAAAAGCTTTTGTTTACTATAATATGGCTTTAGGAGTAATAATTACTTACTCGGAAAAACTTTGCATGTTAGCAAGTAGTTATTGATAAAAAATGGCAATAGCAATCGATTTTGGTACTAGTAACACAGTTATTGCTCGTTGGAATCCTGTTACCCAAGAGCCAGAAACTTTAAATATACCTGGTTTATCAGTTCAACAAAGTCTCAATCCGCCACTGATTCCCAGTTTGGTATATGTGGAAGATGCTGGTAAAGCTAAGGTTTTAGTGGGACAACAAGTGCGCGATCGCGGTTTTGATTTAAAAAATGATCCGCGATTTTTCCGCACTTTCAAACGCGGTATTGGAGCGGATATCCAAGGTTTCTTGCCTGAACTTGATGGACAAATAGTTACTTTTGAACAAGTTGGGCAATGGTTCCTTTTTCAGGTTATAGAACAATTAGCCCCGATGCAAGGTGGGTTAGAGTCTTTGGTGTTAACTGTACCTGTGGATAGTTTTGAAGCTTATCGTCACTGGTTGGGGAAGGTTTGTCAAGCGCTTCCAGTTGAACAGGTGCGGATGTTGGATGAACCCACCGCCGCAGCTTTGGGTTATGGTTTGGCTGATCAAGAAATTTTGCTGGTGATTGATTTTGGCGGGGGTACGCTAGATTTATCTTTGGTACGGTTGGATAATAGTGTCAAGGTTGCTAGTAAGCCTGTCGGGTTTTTGCTGAAGTGGGGGAATAAGTCTTTAGCGGAAGACTCGAAGCAAAAGGTAAAAACTGCCCGTGTGTTAGCAAAAGCTGGACAAAATTTGGGTGGTTCTGATATTGATAATTGGATAGTTGATTACTTTGCCAATACTCAAGGTTTGACGGTAAGTCCCTTAACAATGCGACTGGCGGAGAGGGTGAAAATTCAATTATCGACTCAAAGCCAAGCGAGTGAAGTTTATTTCAACGATGAGACGTTTGAAAGTTATGAGTTGGAATTAAATCGGGATACTTTGGAAAGTATTCTTAAAGAACACTCGTTTTTTGAGCGCCTTGATGAGTGTATGACTCAACTATTACAGCAAGGACGACGCCAAGGAATAGAAGTTGGGGATATTAATGCTGTGTTATTAGTCGGGGGTACCGTACAAATACCAGCAGTACAGACATGGATTAAGCAATATTTTGAACAAGAAAAAATACGTTGCGATCGCCCGTTTGAAGCCATCGCCCAAGGTGCTTTGCAAGTGGCTCAAGGCGTAGAAATCAAAGATTTTCTTTACCACAGCTACGGTGTTCGCTATTGGGATAGACGTAACAATCGTCACGCTTGGCATCCGATAATTAGAGAAGGGCAACCTTACCCGATGACTCAACCAGTTGAATTAGTCTTGGGTGCTTCAGTGGAGAGTCAGCCCAGTATAGAATTAATTATGGGTGAATTGGGGGCGGATACAGGTGCTACAGAAGTTTATTTTGATGGCGATCGCTTAATTACTCGCCGTGTCGATAGCGGTACAATTACCGTTAAACCCCTGAATGATAAAGACGGTGCGAGAACAATTGCTAATCTGACACCACCAGGGTTTCCGGGAAGCGATCGCGTTAAAATCCGGTTTTTAGTTGATGAACAGCGCTTTTTACGAATTACAGTCGAAGATTTATTAACTAACCAAACCCTACTCGATAATCAACTTGTAGTGCAGTTGAGTTAGGAGTTAGGAGTTAGGAGTTAAGAGTTAGGAGTTAGGAGTTAGGAGTTAGGAGTTAGGAGTTAGGAGTTAGGAGT
>JBHYDF010000092.1:0-30033 GCA_051861145.1 Nostocaceae cyanobacterium | reverse complement strand
AAAACAAAGCTAGATTTTGTGCAGATAAAGACGCATCAAAAGTAGTATTGAATGCGCTTCATTTTTCAAACGACAAAACGGGACAAACCTTCACCGGTTACTGGTTCAGCCAACAGGATTTTGGGTAAGGGTCGTCAAAAAGCGCGGGATTATTGCTACTATTCTCAACAAGCAGCGAGAAAAACCGCGCTTTTTGACAAGGTTTGTCCCGTTTTGTCAAAACTTTCCCCAACCCTTAGCACTTAATGCTTTAACGCTGGGAATCCCTTGTATTTATTCTGGTACAGAACAAGCCTTTGATGGTCATGGAAATAGCGATCGCTATTTGCGCGAAGCCATGTTCGGTGGTGAATTCGGCGCATTTGGTACAAGAGGCGTTCACTTCTTTAATGAAGAAAATTACGTCTATCAAGAAATCTCAAAAATTCTGAAAATTAGAACAGCGAAAAAAGCTTTAAGTCGAGGTCGTCAATATCTCCGCCCAATTTCTGGTGATGGTGTAAACTTTGGTTTACCGCAGATACTTGGCGAAGAAATTCGTTCTGTTGTACCTTGGTCTCGAATTCTCAGCGACCAAGAAATAGTTGTGGCTATCAATACCGACTATTACCAACCTCGTGAAGCTTGGGTAACTATTGATAACGAATTACACAATGAAGGTGATTTCCTCACTTGCATTTACTCCACCGATAAACAAAAAGAAGGTCAGAAGGTGAAAATTGAAGCAAGGAATGGTAAATCTGTGAAAATTACGGTTCCGGCGGCTGGCTTGGCAATTTACGCCTAAAATTCTCTTAATTGCTCCATTTTATCTCCTCAGAGGGCGCATAGATATGCGCCCTTTTTTCATCATATTTAAGAGGATGTTTTAAAAGTATTGGGCGAATATAATTCGCTACTACACAAATAAAGTCCGCCGACGCGGACGGGAGCAAAATCAAGGATTTGAAACCCACGCAGGGGGATTTTGCTTGTATAGCCGCGATTTTTGATCGCAAGAGATAGTCTTTACAAACATCCTCTTAGAAGCGATCGCCCCTCAGCTGCCACTACTTCAACTACCACAAGCCAAGTCAATTCAATTCAAAATTCAAAATTCTTTTCTTTGTGCTATTAAGTTATGAACTGGATATACAACTTTATTTGAGTTTCGGTGAACCAGCGCTGAAGACGGGTTTCCCGTCGCAGGCGACTGGTGAACCCGAAGGGTAATCTTTGAAACATGCTGCAAATCGTGATGTTATTTTTCTTTTTCTATCTAGTTCCGCAATTAATGTTAAACCTGCATCATATGTTACAGGCTCAGCCTTGAAATTAACTACAACTGGACATGACTTTACTTGTTCAAATTTGAACTGTTCTGGTATACCATCTGTTTTACTTGGGGTCATGCTTCAAACTGCTGGAATTCATGTGCAATATACATTTTGGCAGTTTTTGACCCTTCCTTTTTCAGGCTTTGTGAGAAATCCGGGCTTTGGATGCTGATGCCGTGGAAAAAAACTGCACAAAACGCGCTTTCCATGATTGGCTCTGTGTCGCCTGCATAGCGATTTTGGGTCGGGGTCAAGACGCGCGGAGCGGGGTATGACGCAGTAATACGCAAAGAATAATCGCAGCGGGAGCCCGCTCGTTTTGAGCGCGTCTCGCAGCGCGTTTTGTAGAGATTAGTGCGTCCCCCAAAGGCGCTAAACTGAAATTTCTTGTTTATTAACCAATATCTCCCAAGGACATCCTGTCTACCATCTCTACTCGATTAGCTAGCGACATTAGTTCGAGCTGGGCGATGCGCCGATTCAAAGCGTTAATCACTTCCTGTGGATCTGAAGGCTTTTGCAACCACCACTTATTCCTAACCGTCTTGAAAGCAAGCTGTCGCTCGTTAGCGAATCGGTGAACAGCTGTGGCGACACCAATATGGTTAAGATCGGCGTAGTCATCCCCAAATAAAATGCCCTGAGGGGCGACTAAGTTCCAGTAGTTGTTGAGATCCGCGTAAACGTCTTGTTCCTCATGACTTGCATCAATGTAAATCAGGTCTGCTTTGAGGTCGTTTTTTTGCAACCAGCGGGCTGCGATGTTGCTTGGTAAAGGTAGAGGCACGATGTAGGGATGAACGTCGCTGTACATAACATTAGCCAGGAATTGATAGTAAAGCGTAGGCCAACCATGTTTTTTAGCTAAACTATTGGCATATTCTCCAGATAAGTGTTCCAGTGCGCCCAACCAAGTATCAATGCAGATAATCGTGCAGTCAATCTGCTTCTCCTGCAACAGTTTGGCCATGTGGATAGCAGAGGCGCCCTTCCACGTGCCAACTTCAATTATGATTTTGGGTCTAGTCTGGTCAATCAGCTGGGCAAACAGAGGATCGGTACTACCCCAGCCTTGCAGGTCTGAAGAATACTCTTGATGATTAAAGTCACTGTAGGGACTTTCTAAATTTAGCTGGCGTAGGATTGCCTGGGTAGAATCTTTAAGCTGGATTACCATTTTTAAAATTACCTCCAAGTTTTAATTTTCTTGTCGCAATCGTAAGCCGCGACAGCTAGTTGAAAAAATCGAGCGATTTCTGAAATTGCCGCCTGGTTTTCGTACAAGACCCCAGCGCGAGATTGAATTTCTTGGCGAATGTGAGTGCCCCATTTGAAATCGTGAGCAAGCCTGTATGCTACTTCTACATAGGCTGTGGCATTCCAAACCACGCAGTCTAGAAGTCCCATCTGTTGATAAAAGCCGTAAGTGAGACGACTACGCAAATAATCACCCGGCCAAGTTACAATCGGCAGACCAGTTGCAAATGCTTCTAGGGAAGTGTTACCACCACCAAAATGAATGGGGTCAAGCATGACATCACCTAGCATCAGCAGTTGCAGATACTCTTCATATTTCAATCGCCGCACAAAGTGAATACGTTCCATTACATCGGGAATAGCTGCCGCCCAGCGCTTTTGTAGTTTCTCGTCCCAAGAGGGAGACATTCCCTCAAGCATGACAATATAACCTTGAGAATCGCGCCGCAATAAGTTACCCAGAATCGAGTCAAACTCAGGATGCATCTTAAAGGAACTTTGGGGACACAGGTATAAAGTTCCTTCCGCAGGCAAACCAAATTCCTCTCGCTTAGCTGGTGCAGGTAGAGTTGGTTTGATGTAATAAATTCCTGGTTGTTGCAGCCGAATTAGTGTTTCGCTGTAGTGATCCTGAGCGTCCTCTTGGTCGAAGACTGTTGCCGACACAAAGTAATCCATATTCGCAATGCCGGTGGTGGAAGGATGCCCCCAAGTCATGCACTGTACTGGTGCCAGCCGAGCAAATGCCAGTAAGTAGGTGATTTGATCCATGCCAATATCGGTATAAAATAGCAAATCCAGTTCCTGTTCGGCAATTTGCTGTCTGAGGATGCCTAAATCTCCTTCCAGGTTAATCACTTTATCAGCATAGCTATTAAGCTTGTCAGACTTAGAATCAGCATCATTGCCAACTCGCAGCAGCACAATTTCAAATAATTCTCGGGGTAGCTGTGCCAGGATATTGCCATACAACTTGCCCATCGTATGCTGAGATCGCAGTAAAGAGGAACAAAACCCTACCCGTAAGCGATCACGCACTGTACGGCTTCTGCGGCAGTGAGGAGCCACCCAAGCCAATTCAGGACAAGCTTTCAAGTATAAGCTGGCTGTCGTTTCCCGGAGGAGGCGATCATTACGACCGTGATAGGCAAGATAAAAATTAGGATCGGCTGCTAAAGCTGGGTTTTTGAAGCTAATTTTTTGGCTATTTAGCTTTTGCAATTCCCCCAGCATTCGGTTGCGTTCCTGCTCAATCTCCTCAACCGAAGAGAGGATAATTGGTAGCGATAGGGCGTGCTTAATCTGAAATACAGGATCTTTACTAATTGAGTAACCTTGCTGCAACATTTCTCTTGCTTGTGCCAATCGATTGCAACAGACAAGCGCCCCGCCTAAATCAAGGCAAATATCAGAATTCTCAGGTTGCAACTCTAAAGCCCGACGCAGATTATCTACGACCTTATCCCACTTTTTGAGTTGCGAGTAAATACTAGCCCGCATCCGGTAAAGGTCTACCGCTTCTGGATTCAGTTCCAGTCCGCGATCGCACCAAGCCAAGGCTTCTCCTAAGCGTTTGTGCTGACACAGCATTCCGCACAAAGACGCCCAGCTATCCTGGTTTGTTGGGTCGAGATTAATTGCCTGTTGATAGCTAGCAATAGCCTCTTCCCATCGCCCTAAAAGCATCCAAATATCAGCCAGGTTTTTGTGGGCGAGGGCATACTGAGGACGTGCTTCGATCGCTTGCTGAAAGTATTCAGCAGCTTTCGCCAATTGCCCCTGTAGTTTAGAGACAATGCCTAGGTTATTGAAAGCTTCGGGAAAATTTGGCTGCAACCGCAACGCTGTTTGGAAGCAGTCAATAGCTTTTGAAAGAAGATTTTGCCGCACTAGGATAACACCTAGATTGCGGTAGGCGTCAGCGTAATCTGGATCGAGTTGGATCGCTTGTTGGTAGAGTTCCGCAGCCTCTTCCAGTTTTTCCTGCTCTTTACGAATTGTACCTAGGTAGTTGTAGGCGATCGCTCCTTGGGGATAAAGTTGAATCGCTTTTTGTAGATACGCTTGTGCTTGTTCTAGTTCTCCGTCTGCCTTCAAAAATAAGCCCAAGTGGTTGAGAGCCTCGATATAATCTGGCTTGAGCGCCAAGGCTTGGCGAAAACTGGCAATTGCAGCTTCTGTCTGTCCCTGCTGAGAAAGTACCAAACCCAAGTTATTGTGTGCCTCAGCATAGTCAGGCTTTAAGTTGATAGCCTGCCGAAAACTGGCTACAGCTTCTTCCCAGTAGCCCTGCTGTTTGAGTAGCAATCCTAAATTGTTATGCACCTCTGGTAAGTCAGCTTGCAAACGTGCTGCTTGTCGATAACAGACAATTGCCTCCTCCAAATGCCCTTGTAACGTCAGCAATACTCCCAAGTTGCTATGAGCCTCTGGATAGTCTGGATTGAGCTCGATAGCTTGCCGGAAGGCAGCTATAGCTTCATTCATTTGCCCTGACAACGCCAGAGATGTACCGAGTTGGTAATAATTTTCTGGCACACACGGGTTTTCAACTATTACCTCACGCAACTGGACGATTGCTTTTGCATACTGACCTTGTTCAACCAAGGCCATTTGTTCAATTATTTGTATCATTTTTAAAACGGCTTAGAGCAATAATACGGTAGACAAGAGAAAAACAAAATTTTGTCTTTCTATTTATTATCACCACCAACTATTATTCACCAAGGGTAGTTATTCAAAAACCTTTATTTTCGGCTTGAATAAAGACTTTGTAGAAAAAGGTGATGATTTCCTAAACACCCACTTTACATTTTCTTTAATAGTATGCCAATATCTATCTGAAGATAGTTAGGTAAAATCAAGCACTAACTGACTGTGATTGAAGTCAGATTGTAGCTAGGAAGACAGACATATCTATCTCCACAAACTTTTCATATTGAGGATTACCTTCCATGTCTGACATTTTGAAAAAGTCTTTACTGCTGGTAGCAACTTCCGCTGGGATGTTGAGTCTATCTTCAGCTATAGCTGACTCTGCTTTTGCTGCTCCCTACGCTTCTGGTAGCTTAAGTGTTACCAATATTAATGGCTCCACGATCAGTTTTGGTGCTGAACTAGGAGGCGCGTATGCCAACGAAGTGAATGTGGGTGCTACTATAACTGCGAACAACGGAAGCTACGAAATAACCGCTTTCAATGTGAACTCAAGTCTCGATGAAGTATCTACTATCGGCGCAGGATCGGTTTCAGCACAGGTGGCTAACGATTTGAATGACTTAACCGATCTCAACAACACCGCTGAGAATTTAAACGCTTACGTTTCGATTGTCAAGGCTGCTGCTGGAGCTAAAGGCTTAGACTAGTAGTCTGTCACGCTTGCTAGGACGGTTATGTAGTGAGCGCTTTAGCGCAGAGGCGCTGACTACAAACTCCGCTTTCCTTGCCTGACAAACCACTAGATTCAACTGTGAAACGATTATACGTCTAATTAGGATGTCTGAAAAGTAATCTTTTCAACATTAGTTGGAGATACCTCATTATCCACGCCAGTCGCTCATGGGGGAGACCCCAAGACCCTTCGGGTTCGCCAGTTCCCCATCGTGACGGGAACCGCCAAGACGGGGACTGGTCTCACCGCGCTGGCTCCCCTTAAAAAGGGGGGCTGAAAGCCGCTCAAAGTCCCCCTTTTTAAGGGGGATAATGGGGGACGCACGCTTTCTACACAAAACGCGCAAGCCTTCTCACGCGCGAGCGGGCTTACTGCGATGATTCTCAGTATTACTGCTAAAACCCCGCTCGCGCGTGAGAACCCCTACCCAAAATCGCTCTTGGCAAGGCAATAAGCCAAAAGGCTTGCGGAAAAGCGTGCAAGTTTTTTCCACGGGGATCTCTTTATAGGCAAATGTCTATCCCTTGCAGTATTGGATTCCAGTCTGTTAAAAATTATGAGTTTGGAAGTTGAAAAATGAAGCTCAAAATTCTGGGGTTAGGGGTTGGTGGTCTTATATGTCTGCAAACTAACTTAGCTTCAGCACAAACAACATCTGTTTCTTCTGGGACGGCACGTTTTTCTGGAACAGTGACGTATACAGCCCCCAATGACGCAACCATCAGCATCACTGGCGAGTTAACCCTGCCAACAAACAATCAATTCTTTGATGGAGGTACCGTAACCTACAATAGTACTGGTACTGCGAATACTGATGATTTCCGCCCCACAGGCTTAACTTTGACACCCGCAGATGTCGCTAACGTCCCAGGATCAACCTCAACCTCGCCCTCAGCAAGTCAGATAGTGGCGAATGAATTGCAGGAAGCCTTTGATAATAACGACTTATCTACTGCCGTCACCATTATTAGGGCAGTAGGTGGTCTTAATGGACTCGATTGAGAGAACAGTGCTAATTAAATCTGTAAAAGATAACGGCTAGAGAGATATTTGAGAAGTTTTAATATATTCCTACAAGGGTTTGTATGGCTTACCCATACATGGCTATTGCTTGTTGGCTTTAGTCAAAAACCAGCCTTATCCCAACCTTCTCTTCCCTCATCATTGCCCAGCGAGCAAATTCCCAATCAAAACACTTCGCCAACTGGCATTGACCCATTACAGGTTGCTCCCAACTCCCAAGTAGACCAACTCCAACCTAACCAATCCTTGCCACACAACGGCAGAACTAACGCGGAAGTAACTGAGTTATTAGTCCGCGATGCCTTGCTGAATACTGCCAATCGATATCCTTGGATTATTGACCCTACAGATCGGTTTAGCTTTTCTAGTTTACAGTTTCGTCCAACTGTCAAGAATTCCTATACTAACTTTGATATTCAAGTCACCAAAGGTAGCCCCGTCATTAATCGCTTCACTGCGGGAGACTTTGCTAATCATGATAGTTTCTACTGGGTGCTAGATGACAATCGGGTAGTACTGGAAACCAAGGGACGCTTAGCAGGGGTTCTCTACCAAGGTCGGTCTAATGATATTACTGTCAGGCGCAAGGCGCGACAAATTCAGAGCTACGGTGGACATCAATATGTCGTAGCCCTTCCCCCTGATTTAGACCGACTGGTGCGGGATGAAGAAAACGGTCGCGATAATCGTTCTAGTACCAGCGTATTGACTGTAACTGCTGAGATTGTTAATCCTCCAGGTGTACCAGCACCACCTGTGAAGATTAACAATTCAGCCATCAACGGCAACAATGCCAACATCACAAGTGTTAAGTTCTCTAATCAAAATAATTTGTTTGAAAATCTAGAGGTGGCTAACGCTCCCTTAATATTACAAGCGTTTCCCACCACTAATTTGCAACCTCTGGCTCAAACAGCATTATTTGAAGGAGAAGAAGTATCGGAAGAGTTGCTTAAAGAAGCTGGGATTGAGTTTGGCAGCGTTCTCCAAGGTATTCCGCCCAAGTTTACACCACCGACAACCAGTACACCTGGAATTAAAGTACTGCAATTAAACAAGTTCGATAACTACGATTTGCTCAAACTCCTGCTAGACCGCTCTTTAGATGAAGACGGCAAAACCGTACACTACTTTAACTCACTACTTTGGGTATCATTCGGTATCCGCGCTGAGGAGCAAACAGAGAAAATTGATCGAGAACAGTACAACTGGTACCGGATTTATGCTAGCCAACCACATCACCGCGTTCTCATCCGCTATGACCCAGAGGCAATAAAAGCTAAGTATACTGATGTATTTGCCAATCCTGGGATTTCGGTAACATTGAATCAAGATGGTTTGAAAGTGGATGAACCTCAAAGCTTGGCTGCTTCCTTCGGATTGCTAGCTGGAGGGATATTTGATTTTTTCAACCCTGAGAACGTAGACCAGTCTTTACAAACAGCCCGTGAGCGTTACCAGCGCCATGAAACCTTCACACCTTTGCAAACTAAAGCAACTAGCGAACAACGCCGAGCAGTCAACCGTCGTCTCAACAGTACTTTAGCTTACGCCAATCGTGCCAGCGGCTTGACGCAACTTTCTGGTCTGCTGACGTTTCCCAGTACTATCCACACTGATGATAGTAGCTTATTACAAGTGCGGACAGGTTTGTACCAACGCTCTGTACTGTTTATTGATAGACCGCCGCCGACTGTTACTAAAGGGCCAATCGAATTTGGCGAGTTGCGTCTGTCTATTGATAATTTAGGCCCGTTGGGCTTTACTAACACTTTTGTCCGAAACAGCTTCTTAGCAGACAATGAATCCTTTGCCGTGCAAACTTTGCTCACTACGGCTGATAACGAACAATTTCTGTTTGAGGCTTCCTCAGATCGCTTGGTAGGTGTACCCTTAGCCACAAAAGCTTCTACCCTAGCGTTTGATCGCTTTGAGTTAACCCGCACAGAAAGCTTAAAAGCCAAAATTCATCTCTATTCTGGCTCCCTACTATTACCAGCCGCAGAAATGGTGTTTTCAGGAACCACGGGCAACTGGAATTACAGCGTTAGTGCAGGAGCATGGCTGAATCCCAATCCTAACCGGGCTATGAATGCTTTAGACAATCAATTCGGCTTACAGGAACCCACTCTCGGTCTTTACAGTAATGCTCTACTGAGTTACACGGACATTAATGTATCCCGCGATCCTCAGGGCAACTTCCAAAGGGCGATCATCAACAGCCCCTCCCTAAGCTTACGCTGGAATAGCGCTACCAACTCCCAGAATCCGATGATTGGCGTATTGCAACATTCATTTTCCTATCAAAATAAAAATTTTGAAGGAGCGATCGCTCCTGGATTGGTGTATAGCGATCGCTTCAGTGTTATACTGCCTGCTAGCTTAAATCTCCATAGCGGTCTGAGCTTAGATGCTTTTGCAGAACTGGGTCAAACGACTTACTACAGTATCCAAGGATTGCAATCTATAGGCAAAAATTTTGCTATCGGTTCTTATTTTCAGAATTTCACAAACATTGCTAATAGCCGCATCCTTGGTGACAGTTACGGACTGAAGTTGCGTTACACCCCTGAAGGTACACCATTATCTACAGACCTATCGATTGGAACCAGTCACAACGGCTTTGAGACTCGTATTCAGGGAAGCCTGAGTTTTTAACTTTCTCTAGCAAAGAGTTTGCGACACTTTACCTTATTATTCTCTCATGAGACTGATGGAACAGCGATAAGTAGGAGCGAGGTTTTATCTAGCCTACCTACGGGAGCAAGGTAGAACAACACGTACAATAGTTTGTTTCTCAGGAATGCTTTCTATCAAAAATTCACCAGCATATAATTTTACTATATGCTGAACAATAGCAAGCCCTAAGCCAGAGCCTTGTTGTTCATATGACTTACGATTAAATTGCATAAAAGCTCCTATTTGTTCAATCTCATCAACTGACATCCCTCTGCCACAATCAATTACATATAAACTAAAATTACTATTACTAATATTATTTTCAACTCGAACTTCAGTGTTTGGTAAAGAAAATTTAAAGGCATTATCGATTAATTCTTCAATTATCCGATTCATTTCTTTCTCTGGAATTTGCACAGTAGATTCTTGGAGTTCTAGCTTTAAATCTCTTTCTCTGTTTACTTCTCTTGCTTTTTTGAGAGAAACATTATTGATAATTGGCTGAGCAAGACATTGCTGATATTTTTCGCGAATTTGACGAACTTTTTCTGGATCTCTTACTATTAACTCCAGGTTGCTATAGAGCAAGAATCTTTGAGCTAACCCGTTCAAACGATGGGCAGAGGTATAAATAGATTCTGCAATTTCAATTTCTTCTGATTCATCAATTAAATCACGGTTGTCAACTAGCAATTGCGACATACCGAGAATTCCATTTAAAGGAGTATTCAGTTCATGAGGTAATGAGTGAGCAATATTCATGCGTAATTCATCTAGCTTGGCTTGAGACTGACGCTCAACCGCAGCTTGTTTCTCAAGACGACTAGCGATCGCGCCTAACAATTCTTCAGGTGTAAATGGTTTTGTTAAATAATCATCAGCACCAAGTTCCATTCCCTGACGAAAGTCTGAGCGTTCTGCTTTAGCAGTGAGGAATATCACAGGAATATTGACAGTTGCTTCATCTTGACGCAGAGCAGACAGTACACCGTAGCCATCTAATTCTGGCATCATAATGTCACAGATAATTAAATCTGGCTGTTTTGCTTTTGCAATTTCGAGTCCAATCTGACCGTTCGGCGCTATCAAGGTTTCAAAATCTGAAAGTTCTAGAATTTCCTGAATATTTTCCCGAACTTGGGGTTCATCTTCTATCACCAAAATTGTGTTCATCTGAGGGTAATAAAGGTACAGATATTAGCTTTTTCCTGTTCCATCATTACCGCTCATCGGTATAAAAATCATCCTGGTAAATGCGGAGTTAGCTAAAATTTGAATTAATTTTTTAATCTCACGCAAAGGCGAGGCAGCGCGTTGCGTGAGATTTTCATTTGTTTGCAATCAGTGGAAGTTCCACGCTAAATGTTGTACCTGCTCCAACTTCACTAGCAACGGTAATCCCTCCTCCATGAAGCTCTACACATTTTTTGACAATTGTCAATCCTAATCCAGTACCTGGTGTATTACCAACGTTACTAGCTCGGTAGAATGACTCAAATAAGTTCTGCTGATCCTCCGATGAAATACCAATACCTTCGTCTTTGATTAGGAAAACTGCTATTTCATCTTGAACTAATAAGTTAAATTGTACTTTACTACCATCTGGTGAGTATTTGACAGCATTTGAAAGCAAGTTGCTCAGGATTTGGCGTAGAAGTTTCTTGTCCATGCGAGCAGCAAAGTTATCACCTTCTAATGAACTACGCAAGTATTGAGGTGAAAATACTAAGGTATGGTTGGGAGCGCTCAGTTGTAGTTCTTCTACTAGGGTGCAACAAAAACTAACCAAATCAACAGAGGTTGGCTCAAATGCTAATTTTCCAGCTTCAGCCTTGTTAATTAGCAAGATGTCATCTAATAGTTGAGTAGTGTGATGAACGTAGGTTTGAATACACTGGAGATGCTTTTGCTTTTGCTGTTCATTTAGTTTATGGCTAAAACTTTTCAAGATTCCCGCAGAGGAGGCGATAACAGCTAACGGAGTTCGGAACTCGTGAGAAGTCATAGAAATAAAACGAGATTTCAAGTCACTGAGTTCTTTTTCTTTTTCTAAATTTTTACGGATTTCTTCCTCTGCTTTTTTGCGATCGCCTATATCCTCAATTACGCCAATCGAATAAATCGGCTCACCATTCACATCTCGAATCAGAGAAACCGTCAGATTTACCCAGATTTGATTACCGTTTTTATGTAAATAGCGTTTCTCAATCGAGAATGTTTCCACCTCTCCCGCTATTAATTTTTGCAACTGATTGAGATGACATTGCATATCCTCTGGATAGGTGATATCCACAAAAGTTTTATGTAACAGTTCTTCAATGCTATAGCCCAAAATCTCGCACAGTTTCTGATTAACTTTAATAAAACGCCCATCCAGAGTTTCTAACTTAATTCCAACAGCTGCTTGATAGAAAATAGCCCCTAATTCTGCCTCACTTTTTTGTAACTCTAACGTGCGTTGCTCAACCCTAGTTTCTAACTCGTAATTAAGTTGTTGCAAGGCAATTTCCATTTGCTTGCGTGTTGTAATATCAATTCCTACAGCAACAGCAGCTGTATTTTGTTGATATTTCTGAGCGACGAGCAAGTAATTACGCATTGTGTCTTTGACTTGGGCATCAATAACATGAGATGCTGCTAAATCAGGACTAGCCAAAAAGTCACGCATAAAATCAGTAAACTGCGGACTGTTTTGCATAAAGCCCAATTCTTGACCAACAAAAGCATCGGTAGTCAAGTTAAAACTTTCAGCAAGATGGCGGTTAACTCCTAAATAGTATCCATCAGCACTTACCCAAGAAACAAATCCAGGAACTGCATCCAAAACTGTTTGTAGTTGCTCTTTAGCTTGTTGCAGCTTTTCCTTAGCCTGTTTGCGTTCTGTAATGTCCTCAGAAATACATAACAGGTATTCGGGTTGGTGGTGCTTGTCGTACAGAGGAACTTTAGTTGTATGCAAAATTCTTCTTCCCAAACTGTGGCTATCAATTGCTTCTTCAGCAATATCTTGAGGTACGCCAGTAGAAAAAGCGTCTTGGTCTTTTTGATGGAAAAAGTCTGCTTGTTCTTTTGGGAAAAAATCATAATCTGTTTTGCCAATTGCTTGTTTAGCTGTTAAACCAAACATGCGTTCGCAGGCTTGATTCCATAGCCTGAATCTACCAAAACTTTCTGGTTTGGCATCTTTAACAAACACCGCTACCGGAAGATTATTAATCATCGACTGTAGAAAATTACGAGTTTGGCAAAGTTCCTCTTCTGCTTTTCGACTCTGTGTGACATCAATCCCTGTACAGACGATATATTCAATTTGGTCATCACGATTGAGCAGGACATTATTTGACCAGGAAATTAAACGGCGATCGCCATCCTTAGTAACCCAATAATTTTCGTAGTTATTGCGAAGCTGTCCTTTTTTCAGATTTTGGATCACAGCTTTTACAGGTTCGATTTCTTCCGGAACTAGGAGAAAATCCCAAACGAATTTGCCTTGCACTTGGTCATATATATAACCTGTCGTTTGTTCGCAAGCATGATTAAAGCGAACTATTCTACCCTGCTCATCCAGTACAACAACTAGAGCGCCTGCAACATTCAAAACAGCAGAAACAAAGTTGCGCTCTAATCGCAATTGTGCTTCAATTTTATGACGCTCTGCAAGTTCAATTCTTGCCTGATTATAGAGTTCTGCTTGTTGAATGGCAACTGCTAATTGTATGCCAATTTTATCGAGCAAATTCACCTCATCCTCTTTCCATTCGCGGAAAGTAGAGCATTGATGAGTAATTAGTAATCCCCACAACTGGTTAGACATTAGGATCGGAACAACTAAACAGGCTTTGACCTGCAATTGCTCTAGTATTTGCTTGATACCATCTGTCAAATTTGCTTCATAAATATTGGCGATCGCCTGTTTTTGCCCTTGACAATATACCTCTTCTGCTCCAAACAAAAAGCAAGCATCCTGAATTTGACTGTTTAAAGCTTTAGTCCAACCATCAGTAACAGATTCGGCGACAATTCTGTTACCGCGTTCGGGCGCAAATTTATACACTAACACCCGGTCAACTTTCAGGAAATACCGCACATCCTCAACCACTGTACTCAATGCAGTATCAAGGTCAAGAGATTCACGAATGCGCAGAGCAATAGATGTTATTAACCGCTCTCGTTTTGCCTGCGTTTTCAATTTTACTATACGCTGCTGCACCTGCTGCTCTAATTTTGTCCGTTCTGTTAGCAGTTCAACCTTTTCGGTTTGTAGTTGTGAAACCTGGCTTTGCAATACCGTAAGCCCGTGCATTTTCACAGACTCTAATACTTGGAGTATGCTGGTTTGGGTGACAATTCCCAGTAATTCTCCATCATTTCCTAAAATAGGTAAATGCCGAATCCGATGTTGCCTCAGCAAATTTAAAGCAGTAAAAATATCTTTAAACTCTGCCATACTCAGTGTTACTAACTCTCTTGTCATAACTTCAGCAACACTGATACCCTCTAGACTTTTTCCCTTTGTTGTCAGCTTAACTATGTCTCGCTGCGTGACGATACCCAGCAAATGTGAATTTTCCATGACCAAAACACAACTGGTAACTAGGGGTACTATGCTACCTGTATCCTTTGGATAGTCTGAGCAATTGGAATTAATTGCGCAATCATAGCGATCGCCTCTCGCTTGGCTCATCAGCGCAATTACATTAGACACAGTCGCTTGAGAGCTAACAGTTAAAGGATCACGAATAATAGCCAGTTCCAAGTTAGGATAACCGAGAGAGTTAGTGGTCATTATGGTAGAGGCTGAATACGAAATCGGCTGGAAAAAAAGGTAACAACTGCTATTCTTGCCTATAAACTTTTAGAAAAGCATCAGTATTTTCCATTGTTGGGTTGCTCGCGTACTAGCTACACCAGATTTCGATTACTGGAGATTGAGTTGTTAGAATGGTTCTGAGGACTGTTCGAGTTGTAAAGTTTCTGTGTTGACTGGCTGCCCATTGACTTCTATCTTGTAGTTGCCCTGCTGCAAATCTTGTAAATAATATACTCCTGCTCCATTAGTGACAGAAAATCGCCTTTGACCAGAATTGACCGAAGAAAGGCATCTATGAGTCGGGCATCTATGCTGAAGGTTTAAGAAAACATTTATACCACAGTTCTACAAGCCAGTTTGGGAAGCTGATCTGGAACGGGGTCTACGCCTGTTACGCCTGGCGATCAATACTCACCTGATTACCAGTCACGTTGCTGTGCCGCTGCTGATTCACAAACCTGGAGGATTAGTCGTTGAACTCACTGATAGAACGGCTGATTACAACAATCAGCACTATCGGCAGGCACTCATTTATGATCTGGCGAAGACTTCAATTATTCGCATGGCATGGGCACTGGCGCAAGAGCTTCAACCCCATCACTGTACGGCAGTGTGCCTGACTCCAGGCTGGTTGCGCTCAGAAATGATGCTGGATAGTTTTGGCGTGAGTGAAGCCAATTGGCAGGATGCCACAGCTCAGGAACCGCACTTTATCATTTCCGAAACCCCTCGTTATGTTGGGCGTGCCGTTGCGAGTTTTGCTGCCGATCCAGAGGTGGCTCGGTGGAATGGTCAGTCTCTTTCCAGTGGTCAACTCGCGAAGGTCTATGGTTTTACAGATCTCGATGGCTCTCAACCGGATGCCTGGCGATATATTCAGGAGGTGACACAGATGGGTAAACTAGAGGAATGCAACTGGATACAGATGATTTCGACAGCAACGGTATATTTGTTTGCTCTCAAACTCTAAGTAGGTGCTGGTAAATCAAATCAAAATGACTTAACAGGCATGGAGTGATTTAGCGGTCAGACAGGGATAATATGTAAGGGATTTGAGCCTTCAGTATTACTTCTGTATGTCTATATATCAAATTATTAATTTTGACTTTATATACCTGCACCTACTTACATGAATAGCGATCGCTTCCAGAAAGGATTTCTAATCATACACGCCATTCATACAGAACATCAGGATCGAAATTTCAATAACCCTATTGGCAGTTTGACTTCAGACTACAAATTCAATTCTGATAATCTCAAAACCGTGTTATCTGACTTACAACAGATGAAACCCAAAGTACTCTCTGGCTTGTCCATGGATATTCTTGAAGATGACCTCGCCAAAAAGCGATACGCATGACGGCGTAATCGCTTCGCTTATCGCACCCAACATCACCCCTACATCTAGGGATGAGCGATCGCGTTAGACAATTACATGTCAAAAACCCGTCTCTATCCCAACATCACCCCACATCCAGCGTTACGCGATAAGCGAAGCTTAACGCCTAAAGGCGTATCGCTCTCCACTGATTGCCGAAACGCTCGATGGATATCAGTCGGCGTTAAATTCCCTTAACCCAAGCCGAATATTGTTGATTGATACGAGACTTTACATAACCTGCCTCTGAACAAGCAGCCCCAAGCGCACCTCTGAGCGCCAGTTGATTAACATTGGGTAACTGCTTTTTTCAACTCTTGCAGTGCCAACGATTCTATGATGACAGAACCATGCGCTGCAACAAGCTTTGTCGCTGCCAATAGTTGCGGTGTAGTTGCACGTCTTGTTTTCACCTGCCACAAGGGTTTACTGGTGTCGAACGTGAAGTGTTCTGTAAACTTATGTAACATAGTCGCGAACGCTTGTTTACGAATTAGCCAACCCCATCCTCCACCGCTCAATTCAAAATTCAACGCCCGCAAAATTCAAAATGCTGAAATATAAGGTTTTTGGATGTTTAAAATGGTAACTTCATTTCCGCTATTGTGTACTAGTATCCTAAATTTATTAATTCCTAAAAATTGTTGGTTCTTCAACGCGTGAATTTTGCTCCGTTGAATTTTGAATTGTCCGCAAGCGAGTTGTTTGTGCCTACCATTACACATAACCACAAAAATAATCCAAAAAATGTGATACGCGCGTGCGGGGGCATTTTGGCGTATCGCCCTCACTCAAACCTAAAAACCCAGTCACTCGCTTGCGGACAATTCAAAATTCAAACATTTTAAATTCGCTCATTACAATCCCCATAAAAAAATTTAGGGGCCTGCCGACTGTAGACGCCATAAGCCTCGTACTTCGTATTTCGGCTTATATATTTTATATTTGACCGAAGGGTTTCTTTCAGCTGAACTTCCCCTGTGCCGAAAGCACACTCCTGAAAATAGAGATACGTTGATCTTACTCACCCATCTTGCTGCAAAATTCCGCAATCACTTGAGTCTTTATCGCATCAATTGGGAAATGGTTGGGATAAGTGGAATACATCAGCATGATGCCTTGCAGCGTGGAGGAAAAATAGAACGATCGCTCTCGGGGATGCTCCACGCCCAGTTGTCTAAACATTTCGGTTTGGACTTCAAACTGTTTAGCTTGCTCATCCGTCAACTGCTGCGTGTACTTAGCAGCGATCGGATCAAGTTTCGGTTGCGTAAACAAATGCAGATAGAACCGAAACACATCCGGCTGACGACGCACATCCTCTAGTGCGCCTTCGACGATGTGACAAATCTGCTCAACAGGTGTTGGCTTAGCAGCAGCAGCATTCATCACGCTCAGCAATTCGCCCAACCTAATTTCAACCATCGCGGCCAACAGGTCTTCTTTACCCTTGAAGTAGTGATAGAGCAGTCCTTTTGAGATGTTTGCTTGTTTGGCAACATCATCGATTGAAGTCGAGTAGTAGCCTTTGCTCAAGAACAACGCCATTGCTGCTTTAAGGATCTGTGCTTGCGTAGCGCGACGAATGCGATCGTTTGCTTCGGGTGTGCGCGGCATCGTTACTCGCTCAAAAACTCCCCGATCAGTCTACAAATCGTTTCAGGATGTGTCAGTGTCGGCATATGATCTGCACCTTCAATCCAAGCAAAACGAATGTTAGGAACCTGCTGGAACAACTCAGCCGTATGCAGATTATCTGCCATATCTTCAGTACCAATGATGAACAGCGTTGGCGATCGCAGGTCACTGAGTCGATTGATCGTGGGGGGCTGTGCACCAGGATAAGCCACAAAATGAATGATACTGGTTTGAGGCATTGGTCGATAGTTTGCCATTGCCAAGAGGGTATCAATTACACCACCAAAACTCAAACCGTTTTCATCTGGTGCAAAGATTGGTTTTGTAAACAGAAAGCTTGCCCATAAATCCGTGCGCGAAGCAAGGTCAGTAATCACCTGTTCACCATTAAACTGATTAAATTGGCGTTGCCAAACCAAGGCAGCAAAAAGTTCTTGAGGAGAATAGGATTGAGCAATTAATTGTATTTTGGTTAAGTCAAGCATTGCTGTTGTTTTGTTAGTTGCTTCGCTTACCTGCCTTGAATTGTAGAACCGATCAGCTTCATCTCATACAATTTGGTATTTTTCTACCACTGTCAATCCGCCTTTTCTATTACTGCGGTTGGATGAATTCTTTTTAATTTCTGGCATAATTACCTCGCTTTGTGTCATTTGACGGCGGGACATTGCCATTTTAGAAAGATGCTCGCGCACCCCTTGGGAAAAACCTGTCCAAAATAGCAAGCGCCTTGGTCACGAGGCGGTGTTTTACCGCGCTCAAAAACTGTTTTGAGCGCGGTAAAACCGCCTCGTGACCCCCCAAGGCAATTGCCTATCCTACTTAATTATTTGATGAAGGCGCTTGCTATTTTGGATAACTTTATGAAAGCCCGCTACACCTTACGCGATCGCATATCCAACTTGGCGTGTCCGACGCAAACGTTGGGGTCTAAAAATCCGGACAATCACAGACTCAATCAGTAATAGTGCTTAAATGCAAACATTTTCCTAGCCCAATTATGCCCCTTGACTTCTCTGATCAAGATTACTCCGGTCAAAATCTCCGAGGTCGCTGTTTTAAAGGTCGAAACCTGACTGGAGCAAACTTTTGTAGTGCAAATATTAAAGGGGCTGATTTTAGCAACGCTATCCTCATAAATGCCGACTTCAGAGGTGCTAAGGCGGGGCTACAGCGTCGTTGGACAACTGGGTTGCTCATAGTCTCATGGTTGCTAGCGGTAGTATCAGGGATTTTCTCAATCCCCATTAGTGTATTTGTAACATCTATTTCTGATACCAAAAATGTTGAAAACTTCATTGTTGGGGTAATTCCTTCAATTGTAGTGACAGTCTTTTTTATTGTCACTCTCCTCAAGGGTTTAACAGCAGGTTCAGGAACCATCCCTGTTGTTGTCGCCGTTGCCGTTGCCGTCGCCTTTACCGTTAGTGCAAAAGCGGCTGTCGCCGTTGCCTTGGCTGGAACTTTCAGTATTGCCGCAACTGTCGCCGCCGCTGTCGCCGCCGCTGTCGCTTTGATTGCAGACATTGCCGTCGCCTTGGCCACAGCCATTCTTATCACCTTTGCCGTAGCGATTGCCTTCGCCAGACCCAGTACTTTTCCTGAAGTCTTCGCTTTCGCCTTTGCCGGAGCTTGGACACTACTTAGCACTTACATTGGCTGGCGTAGTTTAGCTTACGATGAAAAAGACGTTTGGGTTCGCTCAGTCGCGATTGCCTTTGCTGCTTTTGGTGGAACCAGCTTTCGTGGTGCTGATTTAACCGATGCTGATTTCACCGAAGCTACACTCAAAAGTACAGATTTTAGAAAAGCTAATTTGACTCGTATCTGTTGGCGGAATGTCAGGAAACTTGACCATGTTCGTCTTGTTGCTTCAACTTACCTTAAGAACGCACAAATACGTCAGTTATTAGTTACAGGGCAGGGGCAAGGCAAAAAATTTGACCGCCAAAACTTACGAGGAGTGAACTTACAGGGAGCTAACCTAGCTCATGTCAGTTTTATTGATACAGACCTTAGTCAAGCTAACTTGCAGGCAGCCAATTTATTTGAAGCCAAATTAGTACAAACCAATTTAGACCAGGCTAACCTCAGTAACGCTTGTCTTACCGGGACATATATTGAGGATTGGGGAATTACTAGGAAAACTAGATTAGAAGGAGTTGAATGCAAGTATGTTTATCTGAAACTTCCAACTGAGGGCGATCGCGATCCAAATCGAATGCCTCCATCAAATCAGGGTGACTTTGGAGAAAATGATTTTAGTATTTTCATTACGTCTGTTCTAGATACGCTTGACCTCTATCACAAACAAGAAATTAATTCGAGCGTAGCCATCACAGTTCTCAAAGGGATGACGCAAAAATACCTAGTCAAGTTTGAGATGGTTGGCTTGGAAAACCGGGGAAATAGACAGTTTGTGATTCGGTTGAAAGTATACGGACAAACTAGTCATTCCCAGCTTCAGCGGGAATACTACTCAAAATATGAGCAAACATTGCCCATGTATGATCCAAGGGGACTTCTGCCAGATGCCGATGCTGTAGTGGCAAAGGTAATCGAAGCAGTGAATGAGAACCCTGGTATTCAGATACTCAACGAACAAGGAATTGTGTTCGCAGGGGGAGAAGTTAGCATGAATATTGATCAAAGCAGAACCCAAAACATTAACACTGGGGGTGGAAGTATAAACAATAGCGGTGCTGGAGCATTTGGTTTAGGAGATATCACTGGTACAGTTGCTAGTGCCACTGACAATCAAGGAGATATTATGTCAGGAGATTCTATCAATCAAAGCGGAAACTTCGGTGTTGGTGTGAATAAAGGAGAAGTCAAAACAGAAAAGTTAGCTGGAACTATTAATGAAGCTCAGCAAAATAATTTGGTAGAAGCTGCCGCAGAAATTCAGCAGCTACTCAAGCAATTAGAGCAATCTTACCCTAGCACCACCACATCCGAGCAAATGGTAGTAGCAGCAAAAGCCATTGAACGGATTGAAAGCAACCCATCATTGAAAAAGCGAGTGATAAATGCAGTCAAAGAGGGTGGTTTAGCTGCTTTCGAGAAAGCGATTGATAACCCCGCAGGCGCTTTTATTGTTAACGCTATCAAAGGCTGGCAGGAAGTCGAAACTGAGTAAAACCCAAGGCTGGAAACATGCCTTCTTAGCTTAATTAATGCGAACGCTCCGGTGGTAGGGTCGCTACCGCTTCATCCACAAAATGCTGCAAGACCACTTCGCCCAAAGCAAAGAGATTTACTCGCACACAAACAAAGCTGTTGCTATTCAAGTGGAGCGGAATTTGGCATCACGCCCGGTAATGTAGAAAAGTACTGGCTAACACCGCGCTGAGGAATTTCAATAACCCAATTGGCAGTTTGACTTCAGACTACAAATTCAATTCTGATAATCTCAAAGCCGTGTTGTCTGACTTACAACAGATGAAACCAAAAATTCTCTCTGGCTTGTCCATGGATATTCTTGATGATAACCCCGCCAAAAAGCGATACGCCTTTAGGCGTATCGCTCTTACTACCAATTGCCGAAACGCTCAAAGGCGGATATCAGTCAACGTTAAATACCCTTAACCCAAGCACAATATCGTTGATTGACACTCTTTTTAACATAACCAGCCTCTGAACAAGCAGCCCCAAGCGCACCTCTGAGTGCCAGTTGATTAACATTAGGTAACTGCACCTTCAACTCTTGCAGTGCCAACGATTCTATGATGACAGAACCATGCGCTGCAACAAGCTTTGTCGCTGCCAATAATTGTGGTGTAGTCGTACGCCTCGTTTTTGTCTCCCACAAGGGTTTGCTGGTGTCAAACGTAAAGTGTTCTGTAAACTTATGTAACATTGTCGCGAACGCTTGTTTACGAATTAGCCAACCCCAACCGCCACTCGGTGTACGCTTACCGTTGCGTTGCATCGCTTGGGCAATGAGCAAAACGGCATGACCAAAGTCGAAGGCTAATCCTGTATTAATTGCCCATAGGGATTTACGTGGTGGTGACAAAGTGAATTTACAAATATCACTATTTGATGATGGTTCTAATCTGATTTGAAACCTACGTGCATCAAACACCCAAAGCAGATGACCAAATTGGGTATAAAATTGCTCACGTTTGCGGATGTGGTCTTTACTGATGCTACTGTACTGAAACTCAACTACGAGCTTGCTGCCATCTGGTTGCGGTAAGCACAAATCTGCCCTATGCCTGCGCTGACCATTAGACATAACCACTTCACGGTACTTTGGAGCAAACAGTTCTTGCCAGCCTAAATGCCATTGGGGAAGAGGCAAGGGAGCTCTTTGCGGGGAGCATGGGAGAAGAATTTCCCTCTGCCTCTTCTCCCTGCTCCCTTCTCCCTTCCAAGAGCCTCTTCGTTGAGTCATAAAGCACCGTGGTAGAGTCGCACCATTGGTATGCACGAATCCTACCCCACCGGGGGCAAGCACTCGATGGGATTCAAAGGACGTTAAATACTAGATTGACTTTTTCTGACCAAAAAAGTCAAGAAAATAGTAAATATGTTCTATTTTCCTCTCGCTTCTGTACCGCACCGCCTGTTGAATGCTCTTGCTCTACAGATTCAAAGCAATCTTTATCTTCTTGAGATAGGGAGTTTTTGTATTCAACCCGAAAATGCTCGTATTCTGAGGTGAACAAAAATTCTCTCGCTATCAGGATAAATATAAAGTACAATATATGCCTTGTCCTGATAGTTATAAAGAAGCGCGATCGCGCTCGTTACTCAATCTTATATTATACAATCAAGCTGCGCAGCAGCTTATCATGATTTTCTTTTTTAAATGGACTTTTTTGACATTGGGATGCACGCAATTGCAAGTTTTGTGTAATCAACTCTAATCTCATTTTTTGTAACTGGGACAACAACCGTAAGTTGTCCCATAATCGCTTATAGAGTCGGGCGCACCAAAAATCAAAACGGAATCGTATCGAGTAATCTTTCTCTTAATTTTTGTGGCACATTAAAAGCATCACAATACTGATTCCACACTACTTCAGAGATACAAATATCAAACTCATAGGTGTACACCTCAAAATTAATTTTGATTATCCCTATATCACAAGAAATAAATGCAATACGGTATGTGCGGTAGATGCATGGAGAAAAATTGAAATCATTTAAGCGACTGCTATGCAATAAAGCCCAGACATAACAACGTAGGCGATTTTTCAGGTTTTCTTTTGTACTATATCCATTGAGATTTGGTGTTAACATTCTACGTCTTTCTCCGTCAAATCGTTCTCATCTGTTTTTTATCTGATAAAAATGATATTTCTTTGACCAAAACAATTCAAAATTCAAAATTCAAAATTCAAAATTAAAGATTAAAAAATAGACTGCTGTTGAATTAACAACTAGGGTTTCAAGCCCCTCAATTTATTTATGGTGTCATAGAAAAGATATAAGCCGAAATATTTTGTGTGAGGCTTATAGTGTCCACAGTCTAAGGCCCCTAAATTTATTTATGGGGATTGTAATGCGTGAATTTTGAATTTTGAATTGTCCGCAAGCGAGTGACCTCCTCATATTTTACAAATGTCTCCAAAAACTCTTGGATATAGCTTTCAAACTGATTGTTCTGTTTTCCGGGTTAACTTCTTCTGTATTCTGTTGAACCGTTACGGGATTAGATGTTAACAAAGAACTCAAAATATTTCTTTGATGGTCAACATCTGCTACGCTCTGGTACACCTTATAAGGGTCAATTTGCATCCCCAGCGGTGTGGGGACAACTTTGAGATATTCATTTAGAGCTTGAATGTAACCATTATCAAAGTTCCGATTATCTACATAAGAACGCAGAATATTGAGTAGCTCAATAGCTCTCCGTACTGGGACGCCCAATTCCCTTACGCTCCATCAACTGTACCAATTTTGGTTCACTGTACCGTGGTGGTGGTTGTGTTTGTTTTTTCTCATGTGCTGCATTTTCCAGAGTTAGAGCCTGCCCTTGCTGCAAGTCAGGTAAAACTGTATCCTTACGCTCGGTTGTTCCAGTAACGAGTGTAACCGTGGAATTCTACTACTTGCCCCAAAGCTTGCCATAGCAGATCCCCAGACTGGGTGATCACTTGAGTTTTACGCAGTTGAGCAGCTTTACATTGAGAAGCTACAGATCTTTTCCAAATCATCACGTACAAGTTAAACTCCTCAGCCGGGAGTTCTTCTCGTAACTGGGCACTTGGACGAAAAACGTCTGTTGGACGGATAGCCTCATGCGCCTCTTGTGCCGACTTGTTGCTACGATGTTTTGCTAGCTGCTGCGGTACATTTTGTGGATCATTTTGCTCCAACCACTTACGTGAACTACTGATAAATTCTGGACTCAAGGCTACTGAATCGGTTCTATGGTATGTTATCGTTCCGGACTCATAAAGCTTTTGAGCAAGAAGCATAGTTTTGTCTGGAGAAAATCTTAGCTTGGAACCAGCTGCTTGCTGAAGGGTGGAGGTAGTGAAGGGTGGAGGTGGTTGGCGATTGACAACTTTGCCCTCAATCTGAATAACCTGATGAGGATGCAAGCGTGCTGAGTTGACTAACCTTGTAGCTTCTTTTTCAGATAAAACACGCTTCGACTCTGGTACTTGTGTATTATTTCCTGCTGCATCATCATCAGTTTCAGTTTCTTGGTCTGGGGCATCAGAACGAGAATTAGCCGTACCCTTATAAAAAGCTCGAAAACCTTCTACATAATCTACCCAGACATTCCAGTAGTTTTGAGGGACGCACTAATCTACACAAAACGCGCAACCCTTCTCAAAACGAGCGGGGTTACTGCGAATATTCTCAGTTAACTCGCTCTAACCCCGCTCGTTTTGAGAACCCTTACCCAAAATCCTGTTGGCAGGGCAATAAGCCAAAAGGGTTGCGCGTTTTGTGCAGGTTTTTTCCACGGGGACAAAAGTTTGAATTTCCCTTTCTCGTTGACAGATCAGATGTAATGTGGCGCTTTGGACTCTGCCAACACTCTTTGCTCCGTTGTTTAATGCCCAAACTAGGGGACTACCTTTGTAGCCTACCAACTTGTCCAAGCAATCTCGGCAAAGTCCCGCACCTATTAAGTTAACGTCTAGCTTTCTGGGATTGGCGATCGCGCTGCGTACAGCTGATGCTGTAATTTCGGTGTAAACCACTCGTTTTGGTTCTCTTAGTCCCAGTACTTCCTTAAGATGCCAAGCGATGGTTTCACCCTCTCGGTCTGGGTCAGTTGCCAAAATGACTTCCGAGACTAGTTTGACAGCCGCTTTTAGTTTTTGAATAGTTTCTTTCGCTCGTTGGTCACGGGGTATATAGTTACACAAAACGCTCTGACCATCCATGCTGAAACCCAAAGAATCATCGCCATCATTACTCAGTTCTCGAATGTGACCGCAACTAGCACGAACAATCCACTCGGAACCAAGAATTTGGCTGATTTTTTTGACTTTTCCCGGAGATTCGACCACCATCAGGCGTTTGGGCATGGCATTTTATGCTGTGACTTCAACTAGAAATTGACCAGAATAAAGCATAAGTTGGACAACAGTAGTGTAGCTTCTTGGATAAAGTGGAAAGTTTCTAACATTATTTTAGAGAATGTTTCTCAAGTCAACGCTTGTATTAGCCAAGACTCGCAGCTACTACATTTTAGTGCATGGTGGCGTTTTTTTTTCATTGGAACTACATAAGTGATATTTTTCTGTACGCATCGGTCTTTAACAGTTATCAGTTATCAGTAAACAGCTTTGGAGTCAAGATAATTGGGTAAGGGTCTGCCCACTATATCGGCGCAAATCGCTCCCACTGAAAACTAATAACTGAAAGCCGATTAGATTAAGGCGTTGGTGGCGGGTTTAAATCCCCCACCATACGCCGCGCTTTCCCTGATAACTGTTTACTGTTCACTGATTTAAGAGCGTTTCTCTACCTATAGATAGATACACTTTTGTGTACCCTACATAGATGTTATGTAGTTGTTTGATTTTCTACTAGTGTAGGATTACATAAATAATCAGAATTTTCGCTTTTTTACGAATACGTATAATGATTGATTTTCTGTAGGATTACACAATTTAAAATGTGAGAAAAAATCATTTTTTTAATCGTCAGCAATTTGATTAATTTCTAACAATTGGTTGATTGATGTTTGAGTTGTAATTAGTTAATAAGAATATAGTCAATAGAACGTTGTTGAAATTTTTCTATGTCTTTGAAAACGTCCACCATTTCAAAAGGACACCACCCAAGAAGAGGCAGGGGAGCGGGGAGCAGGGAGCAAGGGAGAGGCAAGGGGGAAAGGAGCTCTGAGCGGGGTGCAAGGGAGAAAAAATTTCCCCCTGCAAAGAGCACCCCGCCCCCATGCCTCCTTCCCCCTGCTCCCCGCCCCCTGCCAAAGAGCCTCTTCTTTGGTGCAGTTGGGACAATGATAGTGGATATTACCTTTTACCCTAGCCTGACGGGTTTTTCAGTATTTGGTTTGTTTTGCTTAGGAGCAATAGTCATTGCAAGGCATAGGCGCGAACTAGATAAACCGTTGAGTAACAAAACTAAGATTTTTAGCCGTTATAAAATCACAACACCAATATTTGTATTGGTAGGAAGTTTTTACTTAATAGATGGATTATCAACTCCCGCTCATGCACAGTTTTTTCAGAATGCAGAAACTTGGATGTCTTCAACTTTTCAAGGTGCAGGTGAAGCAATTCCTTTAGTATTTAATGTCCTGCGGGGATTGTTTTTAATTTACTTGGGAATTTCTTTAGTAAAGGTAATTCAAGCTGTCAGGCAAGATGAAGATTGGCAGAATTTAGCCCGGACACCAATGATGATTTTAATTGCAGTGACAATGGCTGATATTCTGACGAATTTGATTATCGGTGGTGCTGGTGGTGGTGCTGGTGGTGCTGGTGGTGGTTGAAAAGCAAGACAAAACAAAATATCGTACAGTCAATGCCACGCTTGGCAAACAACCATCGATTGGACCATTTCCAGCTGACCAACTAATTCCTTGGGGAATAATCAGTGGACTTTCCTATTCTTTAGGGCATGGGTTACTAAAACTTAACTGGATCTGGATCTGTACAATCGCCGCTTGGGGAATTTCGACTTGGTGGGTTTTGACAGCTAATGGTGCTTGGAGAATTCTCTCAAAATTCATCATAACTCCTCATTGGACACGGGTAAGAGTTCCCTATCAACGAATTTGTATCTCAACAAGAGGCAGGGGACGAAGAGGCATGGGAGCAGGGTGCAGGGTGCAGGGGGAGAGAAGAATCAATGGACGTTAACTCTTTTTCCCCTCCGCAAAGAGGAAGGGGAGATCGGGAGCAGGGAGCATCTTCAATGGATTTTCCTCCTTGCGCCCTGCGCCCTACCCCTCTGCCTCTTCTCCCTGCCCCCTGCCCCCCGCAAAGAGCCTCTTCAAAGTCCATCTAAAAGGAAGCGCAAAAAGCAATGACTGCAACTCGTCATCACAAGCAGGGCAAACAAATAGTTGATAATGGAGAGCGCAAAATACGGCTTTCTCCCTTGGAAGATGCCTTTAGCCTGGTGTCGATGTTGCAAATTCAACTACAAGGAAGGTCAGTGGGTGCGTACGTACTGCGCAAAGGTACTAATAACTACCTAATTCAGTTTGGGTTTGAGTGTCGAGGCATTCACTCGACTTTACAAAACCAGCAGATTGACCCCGTTTTTGATGCCATTGAGTCGGGGTTAAAAGATTTACCACCTCAAGAACGTCTGACTATTCATTTAAGTTCCTTCACTGATGATGCGGTACGCCAAGAACAGTTGAAGTCCCTGATAAAACTTGCGCCCAGCAAAGAATTGCAATATCTCCTTGTCGGATCTCGCTCTCGTGTCAAGCAATTAACGCTTCAAGGCATTCGCAAACCCAAACAATTGAGACTGTATTGCACCTATACATTAGAGTCGGAAAATCAAGGTACAACCGATGTCATAGAAAAACTGATTAAATTGCTCGAACGTACTTGGAAGTCTTTTACTGGCGAACTTGACGAAATTCAATTCACCCAGATTGAACGCCTAATGTACACATCCTTCACCGATGGTTTTCAACACTGGGAACAGTTGCTATCCAACAAAATGGGTTTGGATATCCGTCCTTTAACAGCATCAGAACTTTGGGCAATCCTTTGGCAACGATTTAATGACACACCGACCCGCGATATTCCCCAACTGCTGGTTTTAGACGAAAATGGGTTACGTGAGGAAGTCTACTCAGAAGTCCATCCCACCTCTTTATTAATGGAGAGCGAGTCATCAATTCCCGTTGCGGATCGGCGCTGGGTACACATCAAAGGCAAGTATATTGGGGCACTCACTTTTGTCGATAAACCTGGTGGTTGGACAGACAAAGAATATCAGTTGCGTTACCTCTGGGAAGTACTTAGCAGAGAGCGAATTTTTGACACCGAAATTTACGCACAACTGACGCGGGCAAACGAGACGCTGGTGAAAACCAATATGCAGCGCCTCACCAAACAATCGCAAACCGCATCACAAATCGCAGCAGAAGGTAATTCAATTGATGTTAAGGCAATGCTCAACATTAAGAAAAGTGTTGCCGCCCAAGAAGAACTTTACTCCGGGAGTGTTCCCATCCACACAGCGGTTGTGTTTTTAGTGTATCGCTCAACAAGAGAACAACTTGATGAAGCTTGTCGCTATTTGCAATCGTGTTTTTTGCGTCCTGCTTGGGTAGTGCGCGAAACTGAATATCCTTGGCGAGTGTGGTTACAAACTTTTCCCATTACCTGGGAACGTCTGATGGCGGTTCCCTATAATCGACGGCTAGTTTACCTGAGTTCGGAAGTTCCAGGTTTAATGCCCTTAGTGCGTACAAAAAGTGGTGATGATACAGGTTTTGAACTCATCGCTTCAGAAGGCGGAACACCCGTATTTCTCAATCTCTATACCCAACATAAAAATTTGGGATTATTCGGTACAACCCGTAGTGGTAAATCGGTTCTTGCTGCGGGGATTATCACTCATGCCCTCGCAGAAGGAATGCCCGTTGTGGCAATGGATTACCCCAAACCTGATGGCACTAGCACTTTCACTGACTATACACAATTCATGGGTAGTGATGGTGCTTACTTTGACATCTCCCGTGAAAGTTCAAACTTGTTTGAGCTACCAAACCTTGCACACCTAGAGCCAAAATTGCAGCTCGAACGCTTTGAGGACTACAAAGATTTCTTGCAAACTGCCTTGTTGGCAATGATTGTTGGCTCCAAGCGTGGAGAGTCCGGAGCGCAAGAAAGAATGATGACTGATACAGTGCGCTCAATTTTGGCATTAGCAATTAAGGCATTCTTTAGTGATGAACAAATTCGCGATCGCTACGCCGCAGCATTTACCTGTGGTTTTGGCTCGAATGAATGGGAAGCAATGCCTACTCTGGCGGACTTCTTGAGCTATTGTTCTCATGAAAGACTCAGACTCGAAGCCTCCACAGGAGACACCAAAGCGGCTTTAGAACAAGTAAAATTGCGTTTGCGCTTCTGGTTGGAGTCAAGAGTCGGAAAGGCGATCTCAAGGGCTTCTACATTTAACAGCGATGCGAGGTTACTTGTTTTTGCACTACGTAACCTATCTAATGACGAGGATGCGGCAATCTTGAGTTTGAGTGCTTACAGTGCAGCACTGCGGCGGGCGCTGGCAGCTCCTGCTAGTGTATTCTTTATTGATGAAAGTCCCATCCTGTTTGAATACGATTCGATTGCGGCCCTTGTCGGTAGGTTGTGTGCCAATGGTGCTAAGGCAGGTATTCGAGTGATTTTATCAGCCCAAGACCCTGACACCATTGCTACTTCTTGGGGTGGAGCAAAGATTTTTCAGAACTTAACAACTCGCCTAATCGGTCGTATTCAACCCTCGGCGGTTAATAGTTTCGTGCAAATTCTCTTTTACCCCACTGAAATTATCAGTCGTAATGCAACTGAAGGCTTTTTTCCGAAAAAGGAAGGTTTTTATTCCCAATGGCTTTTGGACGACAACGGTATATTCACCTTTTGTCGGTATTACCCCGCCTTTAATTTATTGGCAGCAGTAGCGAATAATCCTACTGAACAAGAGCAAAGAGCAGCTGCTAATTCGAGGTATGCCGATAAGTTTATAGCACTTACAGAGTTTTCTAAGCAATTAGTTGAGGTGAAGTAACTATGAAAAAGATAAAGCGATCGCTATATATTTTTTCCTCTGCTTTAGCCATTTCTACAATTGGAATGACAAATGCTTATGCATTGGATCTCAAAAATACCCTTGCTTCACAAGTTTTTGACCAATGGCAATCAACAATAAGCTCTTTTAATACTTATGTTTCCTCGATTCTTAATCGTAAATTGGAACCAATTAGCAAGTCTTTGGGAGAAGACCTGCGCGCAGCTATTGATGAAGCACTAGGCACATTAGGGCTGCCAGACCCGACGTTAGCAAGGGAAGAAGTTGAAAAAATAGGAAACTCTTCTAACACTGCGATTAATACTACTGAACAAGCCAC
>JBHYDF010000091.1:0-30357 GCA_051861145.1 Nostocaceae cyanobacterium | reverse complement strand
TTCTAATGGTAAGCGTTCTGGTAAACCACGCTTTAAAACCGAAGCTAGTTTCAGTTATCGCAATGAGGTAGTGTTTACTGATACGGATATCAGAGAATATTGGGATGAAAAAGAATTGCTGATGGTTGATAGAGATGTTAATGCTGCTATCAATCTAAAGCGACTGGGGTTGGGCATTTTCCCCAGTATAAAACGCCGTAGTGGGAAGGTAGTTATAGAAGGAACTATAACTGATAGTACCACGAAGGAAATCTTGTATATCCTTGATAGGACTGCAAGAAGCCTACACCGTACCGATAGGTCGGTGTAGGAGATGTCACACCGCATTTCTTATTCGGTATCAGATTTTCTAGTTATGGTGCGTACTAGCAAACCTGCACTCAACTTCCAAATCTGAATATTATCCATATCATTATGAACTACTAGGATCTGGCTATTAGGGCTAATGGCAAAAGACTTAATCGTGCCAAAATCTCCACAGAGGGTATATTCTATTTGACCAGTAGTTAGATTCCAAATCTCGATGTAGTCCGCACTGCTACTAAGCAAACTCTGACCATCGGGGCTAATGGCGACAAACCTAACCGTGTTCAAATGCCAATTAAAGGTGTGTAGTAGCTGACCAGTACTCAGCTTCCAAATCTTGGTTATTCCATCATTATGGCTACTAACTAAAGTTTGAGCATCTGGACTAATAGTTACGGAATTAACATAGTTATGAACAGTATTCCCAGTCAAAGTACTTAGAAGCTGACCAGTATTCAGCTTCCAAATCTTGATTTTTCCATCATTATGGCTACTAACTAAATTTTGAGCATCTGGACTGATAGTTACAGAATTAACATGGTCATGGATAGTATTCCAAGTCAGAGTACGTATTAGCTGACCAGTACTCAACTTCCAAATCTTGATTGTTCCATCATCATAGCTACTAAACAGAGTCTGACTATCTAGACTAATGGCTACAGAATAGATATAGTTATAGTCTGTTTGCCAAGTCAGAGTATGTAGTAGTTGTCCCGTACTCAGCTTCCAAATCTTGATAGTCTGATCTCCACTAGCACTAACTAGAGTTTGATTATTTGGGCTAATGGCTACAGACCAAATAGGCTTGGAATGACCCCTTAGAGTGTGTATTAACTCTCCTGTACTCAAATTCCAAATCTTAATAGCCCCATCATAATGGCTACTAACCAGAGCTTGACTATTCGGGCTAATGGCTACAGAAATAACTGGGAAGTAATGACTAGTTAGGCTGTGTATTAACTCTCCTGTACTCAGATTCCAAATCTTGGTGGTTGTATCTCCGTTGCGACTATTGAATGTTGGACTATCCAGGCTACTAATAGCTACAGAATTCACTTCCTTGGCTAATTGAATCGAGTGAGAATAAACATCTGTCTCACGAGGATGAATTTGCTGATCCCCAATTCTTCTTGATGCCAACTTGGAAATAGAACTACCGACTCTTAATATATGTTTAAGCTTACTATTGTGTTTCACTAAAGATACACGGGGCAATAATGATGGTTGGCTAAGTGAGGGAACTAGGGCAGGTACAGAAGGTAATTTTGGTGACGATACAGAGGAAATAAGTTCTTGCAAAGCTTCTCCTGCTGATTGGTAACGCTGGCTGAAGTGGTCACGCACCATTTTGTCTATAATTTCAGCCAAAGAGTTGCTTACTCGTGCATGGTTACGCCAGATGATTTCCCCTGTCGTGGGATCTGTTTTTATCTCGTGAGGTATTTTTCGACCTGTTAGGGCTTGAATGCCGATTATTCCTACTGCGAAAATATCACTACAAAGCTTTGGCTTACCATTAGCTTGTTCGCTCGGCATATAGCCTGGAGTACCTACAGCAATTGTAATGTTAGTTTTTCCCAGGTTGGCACTGATAGTGCCAATCTCCTTTACTGTCCCAAAGTCAATCAGCACTATCTTTCCATCTTTTCGCCGCATAATATTCTGTGGCTTAATATCCCGATGGATAACATTATGTTGATGGACAACTGCTAAGATTTCTAAGATATCTTTCAAAAGATTAAAGACTACATTCTCGCTTAATGGCTTCCCCGGAAGGATTTCTTTTGTTAAGTCATGTCCATCAATAAATTCTCGAACTAAATAGAATTCTCCATTTTCCTCAAAGTGGGCGAACAGTTTCGGAATTTGGTCGTTGTATTTGCCAAGCTGATATAAAATTTGTGCTTCTCTATTAAATAGACTTTTGGCGATCGGCAGAAAATCAGGATTGAGGTATTTTGGTTTAAGATGTTTGACAACACAGAAGGGTTGACCTGGTAAACCCAAATCCGCTGCCAGATACGTATCACCAAATCCACCGCTGCCCAATTGTTGTAAGATTTTGTAGCGACTATAAAGTGTTTTCCCTATTTGCGGAGACTGGCTCATCTGGTAAATTATGGCATATACAGACCGAATTACTGTTGAAAAGATAATATTATATGCGATCGCTCTATCACAGTGATGAAAATCACTAATATTACAGATGTAACACAATAGATTTAACTTTTTCTTTATCAGTTCAAACTAACTGGTATTGATGACATTAAATCTTACTTTTGGTAGATGTGTTATCGAGTGATTTTCTAATTCCCAAAGGTTAGGCTGTGGAGTTATTGGCGCGATCGCTCCAAGTGGGTAGGGGCACGGTAATGCTGTGCCCCTACTGAAACGTATTGGTATTACTGCGCGGTATCGCGTGCAGAGGTATTCTTGTTGCGGCGGTCTAGCAGGGTGCGGACGGCGGTAAAAACCTCTGGCATTGCTAGCACCAACGACACGATTGAACTAACCGTTGCAACTTGGCAGTATTCACAAAACGCTTTGTTCTCGCTCCATTCCTCACGAGCTAACTCGGCGGAAACAACACAATCTAACAAAATCTTAGCACCCATTGCAATTGGTAGGAACGGGTTGCGGCGTGCGCGGTCAATACCACCAGCAGCAGCCAGCCAAGCAGTGATGGCATAATTAACCACCATTATTGGTCCATCGGGTGAGTTGAATCGGCTGTATGCGTAATCGGAAGCGTCAACTTTGTCTGCGTCGAGAAACGGTACTGGCGGATCGGGTAAGTGACTAACAATCCCTGTTTGGTAGAGTGTGACGATTTGCCCCATCGAACCCCCAAGCATAGATAAGCCGATAATTGCTCGCCGACGAGTCATATGGGGATTTTTTCCTTGACGCAGTTCCTGACTCAGTTGTTTTGGCTCCATAAATTTTCATCCTCATAAATATAGATGTTGACGCTTACATCGACTGTGTACAGGGTGTTCCATTCAGGAGGCTAAGCCTCTAATTCTCGTTACCAGGTTCAACCTGGTAACGAGAATTAGAGCAAGAGGCTTTTTTTGAAAATGATGCAAAGAGAAAAAGGGTTTTTATGCGTTGTTAGTGTACGCAGTTCATGATGGCTACTTAACCTTTTCATTCGGTCTAGCGGCATGAGGTAGTGTCGAGCGTTCGTCATCTAGGGTTCGTAAAGGTACACCCAAATGTTTTCTTGCTGCTTCCTCAGCTAGCTTGTGGTCTTTCTCGCTCTCAAACTGGCTCTCATCCAATAGATACATTTGCCGCGCCGCTTTATCTCGGCTTGGCGGTCTTCCATTCTTCCATCTGTATTTAAAGCCCATGAGTAAAAAAGCTGATAGATTGTTGTTTTATTTCTATGGTTTTAATGGTAGGCATCAATTGAGGATGATTCCTCTACCACGGGAGTAGAGATAACGCCAGGTAATAAAGCTGGAGAGGAAGTGGAGAAGATAGATTTTTATCTAGATATTTTGGTAATAATTTATGCAGCTATGTGAATTCAAGCGCCAGGCTCTCAAATTTTAGGAGTCAACCACAGATGGACACAGATAAACACAGATAGTTGATTTTATCTGTAATGACGTTCAAGCCTCAAAACTTTTTGGGTTTTGAGGTTTGGATTTCAGGATTTTCAGCTAGTTTTATTGATAAAAAAGGCACTAAGCGTAATAAAACATAGTTAGAGGCTGATTTGTAACTAGATCACAAAGCATTGTTAACAAAAAGCGGATATGGCTATTATGTTTTATCGCTAATTAGTTAAAAAAATATTCAGTTATAGTAGTTTCGCTGTTGCTATTTTGATTTGTGAAAATTCCAAGTTCTCATAAACCCGGTTTCTTGGAAAAACCGGATTTCACCAGATATACCGGGTTTCTTGTTTCCACGAATGATGCGTGGACTGCAATAACACAAAAAAATTAACTTTTTCTTTATAAATTCAGTCTTATTGGTATTGATAAAATTAAATATTCCTTTGAGCAGATGTGTTATTTAGTGACTTAATATAAGAAAGGCATTAGCTAAAATTTAGCAAACGATTGTGTGATCTAATCACACAGTAAAAGTGACTAAATTCGTTTTCTCTTTACCTGCTTTTTCTTGCTTCTGTCTTCTGCCTTGTGCCTTATTTTTAGGAAAACTTAACCCATAAGCAAAGAAAATATACGCTAACGTTAAGTTGAAAGTACCTCTTTTGGAACCGTTTATAGGTTACAGTTTTTGGGGAGAAAAAATGAGGTCGTAGGCTCGCTAGAGTTCAGGTAATTGCCATGTATGAACTTGTTCAAACTGTATTAAACAGTGATGAGAAAATAGCTCTGCGTCATTTAATCTCGGAGTTGCGCGGCTCAGAGAAGCGTTACTTTCTGAGAAATGAGATTTTGCAAGCTTTTGCTGACTACTGTCAACAATCCGACAAGCCAGCCTACTTTTTCCATTCTTCCTCTCTGGGAACACTAATTCACTATACCCATGAAATTCTTCTAGAAGAGGATAATACATGGTTCCTTGTCAGACCGAGGATTGGTAGTCAAGAAGTTTGGCGGCTATCAGAAAATATGAGCAACTTTGAGCCGCAGACACCACAGGCGTTGCTTGATGCACGCGATCGCTTTGTCAATCGCGATCAACCCCAAATTCTGGAAATCGACTTTCATCCTTTTTATCAAAGTTTTCCTTCCATCGATGACCCCAGAAACATCGGTCAAGGTTTAGCATTCCTTAACCGTTATTTGTGTAGTCAAGTAGTAATTGACCGCCAGTATTGGTTAAATATATTATTTGAAGCCTTGCGCCGGCTCAAATACGATGACATACAGCTGCTGATTAGCGATCGCATTAGTTCAGGGGTTGAGTTATGCGAACAAATCAAGCAAGCCGTTAAATTTGTCAGCGATCGACACCCAGAAGAACCCTACGAAAAATTTCACGATGAACTACAAGCATTCGGCTTAGAACCAGGTTGGGGTAACAATGCTGCGCGAGTGAGCGAAACCCTAGAACTGTTCAACCGACTCCTTGATGCTCCTGAACCAGCCATCTTGGAAGCCTTTGTGGCTCGTGTTCCGGCAATTTTTCGCGTTGTCCTTGTTTCCATCCACGGCTGGATCTCTCAAGAGGATGGGCTGGGAAGACCTGAGACAATGGGTCAAGTGGCTTACGTCCTCGAACAAGCTCGCAATTTAGACAAGAAACTACGGGAAGATATTCAACTTGCTGGTCTCGATGGACTGGGGATTCAACCCCAAATTATCATTCTCACCCGCCTCATCCCCAACTGCGAAGGCACCCATTGCGACCTGCGTTTGGAAAAACTCGAAGAAACGGAAAATAGCTGGATTTTACGCGTTCCTTTTCGAGAATTCAATCCCAATGTCACCCAAAACTGGATTTCTAAATTTGAGATTTGGCCTTATCTAGAAGCATTTGCCATTGACGCCGAAAAAGAACTCTTGGCACAACTAGGGGGACGTCCAGAGTTAGTTATTGGCAACTACAGTGATGGTAATCTCGTTGCTTTTCTCCTCACCCAACGGTTTAAAGTGGCTTTATGTAATATTGCCCACTCCTTAGAAAAGCCTAAATATTTATTCAGCAACCTTTACTGGCAAGACTTGGAGGAGCAATATCACTTTTCAGTCCAATTTACCGCCGACTTAATCAACATGAATGCGGCGGACTTCATTATTACTTCGTCCTACCATGAAATTGTTGGCACACCTGACACTATCGGTCAGTACGAGTCTTATAAATGCTTTACAATGCCTGAGTTATATCATGTTGTAGATGGGATTAATCTGTTTAGTCCCAAATTCAACATGGTACCGCCAGGGGTAGACGAGAAAATCTTTTTCCCCTATAGCGAAAAAGAAAAGCGAGATGAAAACCTGAAAAACAGAGTTAGCGAACTACTTTTTAAGCGTGAAGAACCGCAAATTTTCGGTCATTTAGATGATCCTAACAAACGGCCAATCTGTGCCGTAGCTAACATCACTTCTGCGACAAATCTTTCTGGTTTGGCACAATGTTTTGGTCAAAGCCAAGAATTACAGGAACACTGCAATCTCATTCTCGTCACGAATAAACTGGATGTAGGTGAAGCTAAAAATCCAGAAGAAGCAGCGGAAATCGAAAAAATCCACAACATCATCAATCAATATCAGCTTCACGGCCACATCCGCTGGGTGGGAATGCGTCTTCCGAATATTGATTTAGGTGAAGTGTATCGAGTAATTGCAGATAGCCAGGGTGTTTTCGTGCATTTTGCCCGCTTTGAACCTTTCGGGCGAACCATTCTCGAAGCCATGAGTTCTGGTTTGCCAACCTTTGCCAGTGAATTTGGTGGATCAGCAGAACTAATTGAGAATGAAGAAAATGGATTTCATCTCAATCCCACGGATTTAGAAGGAACAACAAAGAAAATTCTGAACTTTTTTGACCAGTGCAAAACCAATCCCGAACACTGGCAAGAAATATCGGAACGAGCAATCCAACGAATCCGTAACAAATATAACTGGAATCTGCACACCAAGCAATTGTTATTGCTCTCGAAAATGTATCGATTCTGGGACTTTGTTACCTGGGATAACCAAGAACCCCTACTTCGTTACGCAGAAACTTTATACCATCTGGTCTTTAAACCCAGAGCGGAAAAAATCTTGGAAGAGCATATGCAACGGTAAATAGTTAATAGTTAATGGTTAATGGTTAATAGTTAATAGTTAATAGCTATGAACCCTCCGGGTTCGCCAGTCGCTCATGGGGGGAACCCCCAAGACCCTTCGGGTTCGCCAGTTCCCCATCGTGACGGGAACCGCCAAGACGGGGACTGGTCTCACCGCGCTGGCTCACCATTAACCATGAACCATGAACCATTAACCACTAAAAATTCTGCCCAACCCTCAGTCTTTCCTTAGCAACACAAGTGACCATGGATAAAAAAGGCCATTTGCAGCATCTAACTTATACAGATTGGACTGTGAGGGAAACCCAGTTTGACTCCGAGCGGTTTCGCTCTCGAGAAACAGTTTTTACAATCGGTAACGGTTATCTGGGAACACGGGGCAGCTTTGAGGAAGGCTATTCTCGTGCATTACCAGCTACGTTGATTCACGGTGTTTTCGATGAAGTACCGATAGTTTATACTGAACTCGCTAATTGTCCCGACTGGTTGCCCATTTCAGTCATTATTGATGGCGATCGCTTCCGTCTCGAACGAGGTGAAGTTGTCAGCTATAACCGAGAACTAGATTTACGCCGGGGTGTTCTCAGCCGCAGTGTACGTTGGCGCAGTCCTCACGGCAAAACTGTAGACATCCGCTTTGAACGCTTTGCCAGTAAGGCTGATGAGCATGTATTAGTATTGCGCTGTCAAATTACACCAGTCAATTTTGATGGTGCGATCGAAGTCCAAGCAAGCATCAATGGTTATCCAGAAAACCAGGGTTTCAACCATTGGGAACTTCTGGATCAGGGGAAAACAGAACAAGGAATCTGGCTCAATCTCTGTACCCGCGCCTCCCGTATTGAACTAGGTATGGCGGCGGGAATCAAAATTTCCGGGGCTGATGCTGGGGTGCAAGTCAGCAACCCGCCTGGTTATCCAACCTTGATGGCGTCTTTCCTGGCTAGTGCCGGACAAACCGTGACGGTGGATAAGCTAGTTACAGTTTTTACCTCACAACAAGTTGAGCAGCCAGTCTCAGCGGCGTGCGACAAACTCGCGCAATTACCCGACTATTCATCCCTACTCAACGCCCACGAACAAGCATGGGATGAAACTTGGGAAAAAAGTGACATTCTGATCGAGGGAGATGTTACAGCCCAAGCATCTGTGCGCTATAACCTCTTTCAATTACTAATTGCCGCTCCGCGCCACGATGATACAGTTAGTATCGCCGCAAAAACGCTTTCCGGATTTGGTTATCGCGGTCACGTTTTTTGGGATACAGAAATTTTTATACTTCCCTTCTTCATATATACTCAACCCGAACTAGCCCGTAATATGCTAACTTACCGCTACCACACTCTCGGTGGCGCACGGAGAAAAGCAGTACATTATGGGTATAAAGGAGCAATGTATGCTTGGGAAAGTGCGGATACTGGTGATGAAGTAACACCGCGTTGGTTGCCTCCTAACGATTTTTACGGTGAAGATATTCGGATTTGGTGCCGCGATCGCGAAATTCATATTAGTGCTGATATCGCCTACGGCGCTTGGTTCTACTGGGAAGCTACCGGTGATGATGAGTGGATGCGGGACTACGGTGCAGAGATTATTCTTGATACCGCCGTTTTCTGGGGTAGTCGGGTAGAGTACAACACCAAACACGAACGGTACGAAATTCGTGGGGTGATTGGTGCCGATGAATACCATGAATTTGTTCATAACAACGCCTTCACTAACCGGATGGTGCAATGGAATCTGGAAAAAGCGCTGTTAATTCAAGATTGGCTGCGCGACAACTACCCCGACAAAAGGCAGGAACTGGAAGAGAAATTGCATCTGACGACCGGAAGGCGATCGCGTTGGCATGATATTATCGCTAATATTTGGATTCCCTACGACGAGTCAACCGGCTTAATTGAACAGTTTGAGGGATTTTTCGAACTGCAAGATATTAACCTAGAAGACTACGAACCGCGCACCAAGTCCATACAAGGCATCATCGGTATCGAGGAAGCCAACAAGCGACAGGTACTCAAGCAGCCAGATGTATTGATGCTGCTGTACTTAATGCGGCAATCTCAGGAATTTCCCTATAACGAAAAAAGCTTGCAGGCTAACTGGGAATACTACGCACCCCGTACTGATATTACCTACGGTTCCTCCCTCGGACCAGCAATTCACGCGATCCTAGCCTCGGACTTAAACAAAACAGCCGAAACTTACGAAGCATTTATGCAGGCGGCGTTAGTCGATCTGGAAGATGTTCGAGGTAACGCCCATGAAGGAATTCATGCTGCTTGCGCTGGTGGCGTTTGGCAAGCCGTGATTTTCGGTTTCGGCGGGATTCAAATGGATGATAAACCGATCGCTCATCCTCACCTACCCCCCACTTGGACGCGCCTGAAGTTCAAATTCTTGTGGCGCGGTCAGTGGCACGAATTTGATTTACACTCAGCACAAGAGACTAGACAAGGAGAGATTCCCTTGCATTCTACATCCCCAGACTCTAACATTCGAGGATTCATTTTTGACCTAGACGGTGTATTAACAGATACAGCGGAATATCATTACCTAGCGTGGCAAAGACTTGCAGATGAAGAAGGTTTGCCCTTTAATCGCGAGGCAAATGAAGCACTACGGGGTGTATCTCGGCGGGAGTCACTGTTACATATAGTCGGTGACAAAGAGTATACAGAAGAACAACTCCAAGAGATGATGGATCGTAAGAACGGCTACTACGTCGAATCGATCCAGAATATCTCACCCAAGGATTTGTTACCTGGTGTACTCACCTTGCTTGATGAATTGCGGCAAGCAGGAATTAAAATAGCCATTGGCTCAGCTAGTAAAAATGCCCATACCGTAGTCGAGAAACTGGGTATTGGTGACAAAATAGATGCGATCGCTGACGGTTACAGCGTCCAGCGTCCCAAACCTGCTCCCGATCTATTTTTATACGCCGCCCAACAGCTAGGATTGGAACCAAAACAATCTGTGGTTGTGGAAGATGCGGAAGCAGGTATTGAAGCTGCTTTAGCCGGTGGAATGTGGACAGTTGGACTTGGCCCCACAACACGAGTGGGAGCAGCTCACATTGTCTTACCTAGCCTAGATGGTGTCCATTGGGAAGACCTACGCACAAAATTGAGTGATATTGCTGCTGCACAAAAACGGTAAAAATTAAGCCTATTTTCGGCATTTTACCAAATTTTAACCGCAGCATAAAAGCTTGTCATTTGCACACAGGAATTTTACATAATTTCTGTGTGTAAAATATTTAATAGTATTAATTTACTCACGCAGAGGAGGACACTTGCACAGGAAGGGTTTCCCGACTTGAGGAGGCAGTGCGTTGCTCTGGTTCCCAGAGTTGTAGCAACTGCCGTCAAAGTGTCCGTCGCGCAGAGGCGCAGAGAGTGAGAGTTGAGAATATTAGTCAAAGATAATACAAATTACTCTGCGTCCCTCTGCGCTTACCTCTGCTACCTAAAGCGTTTAAATTTCAAAATATAGTTAAATAAACACTAGGGCAAAAAAGAATTTTTTAATCGTTGGATAAACGAAGGTTGTTAATGAAACGCCTAAATTTTTCAGACAAAACGCAGCAAGTCACAGCATTGGAGAAACAAATAACTCCAGTTTCGGGACAAGAGGTGACAGCTATTACTCCTAGTAAGTCAACCAAAGATACCAAAAAAACAGTATCACCATCTGTGGGTCATTTGCTACTAGGATTGGGAGTATTATTAGGTGCAGGTGCGATCGCTTCCGGAATTTACACTTACCGTTTGTGGCTATATAACCAAAGATTTCCACAAACTGATAACGCCTACGTCACCGCAGATATTCACCCCGTCACTTCCCGCATCTCAGGGATGGTGACAGAAGTTGCAGTGAATGATAATCAAGTGGTATCTCCTGGAATCGTGTTGGTGAAACTTGACAGGCAGGATCAACAAGCATCTCTCAATCAAGCAAAAGCATCTCTAGAATTAGCCAAGGAACAAGCACAATTAGCACGGGAAAATATCAGCGCGATCGCCAATATTCCTGAACCGAGGCCAGCTAATTCAGCAAACAGGAATAGCCAAGCACAACAGATACAAAATATTATTCAGCAAAGACAGATAAAGCAGCAACAGTACAAAACAGCACTGGCAAATGTTGCCCAAAAGGAGGCGGAGGTTAAAAAATCCGAACTCCAGCTATCCTACACTAATATTACTCCTTTAGTTGGTGGAAAAGTTGCTAGCAAAAATGTTCAAGTCGGACAGCAGGTGAAACCTGGACAAACTCTGATTACAGTAGTACAGCCAAATCCTTGGATTATTGCCAATTTTCAGGAAAATCAGTTAGAAAAGATACAACCAAGGCAAAAGGTGGGAGTTAAAATTGCTGCTTTCCCTAGTCGGACGTTTCAAGGTAGGGTAGACAGTATGTCCGCCACTTCTGCTAGTCAGTTTGCCTCCGCCTCACAAGAGAATAATACGGTTAATTTTACGAAGAATTCCGATGTGCAAAGAATTCCCGTCAAGATTGTATTTGAACCATCGAGTATTAGAGGTTATGAATATCGAATTACCCCTGGAATGTCAGCAGCTGTGACAGTAGAAACTACTGATAAATAAAGATTTAAGAGGTGATTTACGTCGTATTTAGCTGTACCATACAATAGATTTATTACTTTAATCCAGTTTTACGATAATAACAACCACAGATGGACAACAATTAAAAGTTTTTCCTCTGTCTTCCCAAGCCAGCGCCCTTCGGGTTCACCAGTTCCCTACGGCGGGAAACCCGCCTTCAGGACTGGTTCACCGTGGGCGGGTCTCCCGACTTGAGGCGACTGGCGTCCCGTTTCGGGGGGATAGAGGGGGGTGGACACAGATAAGTTAATTTATCTGTGTCCACCCCCCTCATTCCCACGCCAGTTGCTACAACTCTGGGAACCAGAGCAACGCACTGGCTCCCCTCAAGAGGGGGAAGATAAGGAAATAATTTTATTTGTTGTCTATCTGTGGTTAATTTCCACGCACTTGATAATTGCCATAATTTTAATTCACATGATTGCGTGATTTATAGAGTGAATATTAAGATTTCTAACGCTTACGTAGATTGTAGATCCCCCCTTAATCCCCCCTTAAAAAGGGGGGAAGTAATTTCTAGCCCCCCTTTTTAAGGGGGGTTGGGGGGATCAGATTTTCTTTATAAATGAACTCTAAAGTATCTTTTTTTTCATAGTAAAGTAATCTTTTACCTCACCCTGACAATCAATAAATTTGACATCAAGCCTCTTGCCGTGTACGTCCAATACCAGCGAACCAGGTATACTAAGTGATGTATACATCGCCGGAAGCGGAGAAACATAATCAGCTAAAGCAGAAGTACCGGCGACGATATACACTGTCCCTGCGTGGGGAGCTAAATGTAGTTTTTGATACGCGCCGTCTTCGTCCTCTCGCCCATTTCCTCCATCCTTTTTCATCTGCTCGGTAAAGGTGTCGGAAGAGCTATAATGACCGTCAATGAGGTAAGAGCGCTCGTAGGAGTGGCTATGACCAGCCAAAACTAAATCTACACCTGCCTCTTCGAGAATGGGAAGGGCATTTTCTCTCATTTCGATTAACTCTATCTCAAAATCTGAATCGTGCGATCCCTTGGTGTAGGGAGGATGATGCCAAAAAGCAATTTTCCAATCCGCATCAGATGAAGTGGCGTCGCGCTTTAGCCAAGTTAACATTGCACCGGACGGTGAGCGATAAGCCGAAGGCTTAACGCTTCGCGTATCGCATCCGTAAGAATCAAGACAGATGAAGTGAATATTACCATAGTCAAATGAGTAATACGCCGCTGTTCCAGAGGGTACACCACCTACTTCCCCATTTTTTGGTAGAGTGAAAAGCTCATAGTATGGCCCTGTTTCCAACTCTGAATTAGCATTTCCGGCGTCATGATTGCCTATAGCTGTCCAAAGCACACTACTGCGTAGAAATTGGGGATACATATCAAATATTCCCCGTTGATATTCCTCATAAGTACCAGTATCATAAGCATTATCACCGAGCATCAGCCATAGGTTAGTATGGCGTGTTCCGGTAAATTTTTGGTATCCATCTCGTACACTCTCTGCGATATCATTTCCGCGTCCCGCATCTCCTAATACCCAGACTCGTATGGGTGGAATTTGCTTTGATGCTAAGTCTGATGATGGTGCTGTAACGAAAAAGTAATCAAGAGTCCCTCCCGCCTGTACTTCTGCGGTTGTGCCAACTGCGTAGTAATATTTGGTATCTGGCGTTAGTTGGCTGAGTTTGACTGTGTGATTACAAGTAATTACTGTTTCTTGCTGGGTTAGATCAAGTTTATCAGGTTCGGTTCCGTACCACACTTTACCTAAAACAGGATCGTTAGTAGCCCAACGGATAATTATGCTAGACTCTGCACCCTGCTGCAAATACGGGCCTCGAACAATTTGCTTATTATCGAGGTCAGTTGCTTGCTCTGCCTCTGAATAGATTATCCTCATCGGCAAAAAGTTATGCTGTATTAATTTTTATTAAAGCAAAAAAATAAAGTTATTACAAATTTTTTACAAAGCGATTTTCAGGAATTGGTTAGTGGATAGTGGATAGTGGGCATGGGGCATGGGGCATTGGGCATTGGGCATTGGGCATTGGGCATTGGGCATTGGGCATTGGGCATCGGGAATGGGGAAAAATCCAATCACTAATGACTAATGACTAATGACTAATGACTATTGACTAATGACTAATGACTATTGACTAATGACTAATGACTAATGACTACAAGCAAAATTATGCCAACTAATTTAATTATTTTCATTGCTGCATTAATTGTTGCATGGTTGGTCTTTAGGGCTTTGCTTAGTTTTTTGAAGACAGCAATTAGTACAGCGATCGCTATTTTTGCAATAATCGTTATATTAACGGTTTTTGGTTTTAGCCCTGAAGATTTGATACAAGAAATCATGAACTTACCTGAAACTATTAGCCGGTGGATTACAGAACTGACTAATAATTAACTGTTAGGAAGCACGAGATGGGCGTGCATTCTGTAAAAACCAACGCTGGTAAGAGTTTGAACCCATTTTTAATGGGTTGTAGAGACGCGAAATTTCGCGTCTCTACACATCCGGAAATTTATTTCATGGCGTTTTTTTAAACGCAGAGGGACGCAGAGTACACGCGGAGGAACGCAGAGTATTCCTGAGTTGAATTCGTTACGAATTTCTGCAATTTTGTACTCATACCAATTTGAAAAATGATTGCAACAGATGGATTTACATAACCCATACCCAACAGAGGGTTTCTCAATCCCTTCGGGTTCGGCAACAGCGAGTGGGGGAAACCCCCAAGACCGCGCTGCCTCACCAAAATCTAAAATCTAAAATCCTGTTAGGGTATCAGCCCAAGACTACGCGATCGCGTCCTTTTCTTTTTGCTAAACGTAATGCTTTTTCTGCGGCGTTTACTAGAGTTTCCGGTTCTGTTTCCTGTTCAGGAATCATGCTAGCAACACCTAAACTCACTGTTAAAACATTTGCTGGTAAACCACCAATACCAGGATATTCGCAGGGAATTGCCAAAGCTTTTACTTGTTCACGGATGTTTTCGGCGATGCATACAGCAGTCATCGCATCGGCTTGGATGAGAATGGCAAATTCTTCTCCACCATAACGAGTGGCGAAAACCGATTTGTATTCTTGTTTGGAATTTGCACTTTGGTAAGTTTCTGTTGCACCCAAAGCAATACTGGCATAGAAGAGATGGCTATTTCCCTGGGGACGCTTTACACTGTTACGAATAGTGTTAGCGATTTGTTGTAAGCATTCATCTCCTGCGACATTCCCGTAGGTTTTATTAAAAATTTTGAAATAGTCGATATCACACAATATTAGTGATAAGGGAGTGCGATCGCGATCGCGTAGCGTGTGCGAAGCATTCTCGCGTGCAGTTCGTTGCCACTCTAATTGTAGATAGGTATTAAAATAACGGCGATTGGCTAGCTGGGTGAGTTCATCTAAGCTTGAGAGGAGGCGTAGTTGTTGGTTTTCTTTCTCTAACTCTTCTACACGCAGGCTGTTACCCTGATCGTTGGTGTGAAGATATTCTTGAAAATACAGGCGATATAACTCACACCAGGGGGAAGCGCGATCGCCTAACCGTTTCACCAACCCAAGATTCTGTAATTTATATGCTAGCAGTGGCTCTAATTTTACAGGTTCTCTAGCTGCTATTACTTCAGAGAAAGCATTTCCTAGTTCTGGTTCTTCTCGCAGTAATAATACGTACTGCCTAAAATACTCTTTATAAATACCTTCTTCTTTTGGTGCTTGTTGCAATAGCTGTCCTAAATCCCTTTCTAATCCGCCTTTGCCAACAATATGGTATAATACTAGCCTGACTAGGTAAGGATGTCCCCCTACCATTGCCATTAATTTTTCTGCATCGCCACTGTTAACCCAATCTAGTCCATGAAGTTGTGCCAGTTCTTGTACCTGCTCTAGTGTAAACGGCGGTAATCGTAGCGGTAGACCAATATTAAATGGAGATTGAGTTACTTTCAAGGGAACAAGGATTTCTGTAGAGCAAGCCGTAACAATGCGGAGTTTTTGCCAAATCTCCACTCGTTTAGCCTCTTCGTACCACGATCGCAATAGTGACAAAAAGTCCCAAGCAATATCTGGATAATCGTATACCCAATCTACTTCATTCAATGCTAAGACAAGGGGAGTCTCTTGTGACTTCAGCAAATAATTTTGGAAATAGAGAGAACAGCTGACTTTACTCCCCATATCCTCATCCCAAAAATCATTGAGTTTTGCTTGTAGCTGTAATTCCCTACTGACATTGGCACAAAACCAACGCAAAAATTTATCGAGGTTGGCAAATACTGCTTTGTCTGCTTGCTGAAAGTTTATACTTACTGTTTTGTAGCCCAAATTCTCTGCATGAGCCAAAATCCGTAAAATTAAGGAGCTTTTCCCCATTTTTTTGGGAGCTTTGATGCAGATCACACTTCCTGGCTCGGCAATTTCTGCGTATGCCATTTCCTCAATCGGTGGTCGAGGAATATAAAATCTGGAATTAATAGATACTGGTCCGCTGGGAAATTCTAAGGATATTACTGTTGTGGCGCGGTTGAATTCCTTAATTAACTGCTGTTGTACTCGGCTCAATCTTTGAGGTTCCAAAGTTTGGCGAAAATTGGATTTATTAATCGGTTCTTTCCAAAAATCACTCAATATTTGCCATAAATTAGAAGCAACTTTTCTGACTCGTTCTTCTCCGTAGTGAGCTTCAAATGCTATATTGGTATAAGTTTTTCCTTCCCAAGAAGAACGTAAAACTAACTCTTGCAGCGGCGTTAAAGCGTTAGGTAGGCTTGCTTTTAACAGCAGTACAATTTCATCTATAGTCATCAGTACATCGGCTCGTGTTCTGTGTGATATTTCCTCAAGATATTTTTCTCTGTAAAAGTGTAAATCCTGAATTATCCTTCCGGTGTAGCTTCCTGAGTAGATATAACAGATTTTCTTAACCTAAGAGGCTACAAAAAACTCTTGACATTTATATAAAAATCTGAAGCCTATAGCTTAACTTATATTACAGCTTTTGTGATACTAACTTTTAGGTGATTTATTTTCAGTTTATTTGTGATTTTATATACTTTTTTTTCCAAATTTTTCAGACGGTTGATAGATACAGTGTAGCCAGTTTTTGGGAAAAAATGGCGTTAACAGCCAAAATATCGGTTACATTTTCCCGTTTACCTCATCTTTAACTTGAATTCAAATTAGTGATAGTGATAGAGATATTATCGAGTTGGTTACAACAGTAAAGTTAACAAATTGTTAACGTTTTGGAGTATTCCATAACTTTGATCGTCAGGGTGCTAGGACAGCCTAGGAGCTACAGGATATCTTCCTCATCGTACCAGCAGCTATGCACATTCAAGAATCGGCTACCCAGCAGCTTGAGCAAGGACTTTTACGGCAACGTGCCCAAGTGAAAACGGATCGAGAGCAACCACAAACAATCCAACAAAACTCGGAGATTGGCATCGACTCACCAGCAGCTTTGCAAATGGCGTTAGCAGGGAGTGGATTGGGGTTTTGGGATTGGGATTTGATTAGTGACAAAATTTATTACGACCCTGATTGGCAACGAATTCTCGGCTATGAACTAGAGGAAATCACCAATCACCATCAATCCTTTGAGCGATTTGTACATCCACAGGATTTGCCAAGGGTTCACCAGGTTTTGAATAATTATTTGGGAGGTTGCATTTCTAGCTACGAAGTAGAATTTAGAATTTTGACTAAATCCGGCGCGTGGAAGTGGATTCTCGAACGAGGCAAAGTCTTTAAATGGGATGAATCCGGCAAGCCAATACGGATGACAGGGATATGTCAGGATATTACTGAGAAAAAATTATTACAAGAAGCTCTTGTACAGCAACAAAGGCGAGAAAAGCTGATTTGTGGAATACAAGAGCGAATTCATACCTATTCGCGGCTGGAGCCAATTCTCCAAACTACGGTAGAGCAGGTGCGCCAATTTTTACAAATAGACCGGACTCTTATTTATCGCTTTCACTCAGATGGAAGCGGTATGGTAGCTTTTGAGTCTGTGGCAGAAGGTTGGAAATCACTTCAAGGGATGGATATTCCAGCAGGCAATTTTTACCAATTTAATAGATGTTTTTGCACAGTCTCATCTCAATCGTGTCAGTGTGATTTACTAGATCAGCCTGAAGTCAAAGCCAGTTTAGTTATTCCCATTTTTGCCAGAGTAGAAGATAGGCAAAATCATGCTGATTCTACAATCCAAAATCGAAAATCGAAAATCCAAAATCCCTTATGGGGTTTGCTAATTGCCCATAACTATTGCAGTAACCATGAGTGGCAAGAATGGGAAATCGAGTCTCTTAAACAACTAAGTAGAGAAATAGCGATCGCCGTCCAGCAATGTCAACTCACAGAACAAGTGCAAAAGGCAATAGGCGATCGCCAACAAGCCGAAGCACAAACCAGGGAAAAATCACAGCAGTTAGAAATGGCGCTGCATGAACTCAAAAATGCCCAAGGACAGTTATTGCAAAACGAGAAAATGGCTAATCTCGGTGAACTTGTGGCAAATATAGCTAACGAAATTAATAACCCCGTTAGCTTCATCTACGGGTCATTGCATCCCGCCACTCAACACGCTGAAGATTTAATTCGCCTTTTAGAACTTTACCAACATTACTATCCCAAACCCACCTCAGTTATTGACTCTCACATACAACGCCTAGACCTCGATTACATCAAGACAGATTTCCTAAAATTATTGTGGTCAATGCGATCTGGATCTGAACGCATCAAAGATATTGTCTTTGCTTTGCGGAATTTTTCTCAGTTTGAAGATGGTCAAATGAGACAAGCGGATCTGCATGAAGGAATTGATAGTGTTCTGAGAATTTTGCAACATCGGCTCAAAGAACAACCTGAACGACCGGGGATTCAAGTAATTAAAGAATTCGGTGAATTGCCATTAGTACAATGTTATCCGGGTGAGCTAAATCAGGTATTCATGAACATCCTGACTAATGCCATTGAAGCTTTGGAATACAGGATGAAACAGGATGGTTCCTTTTGTCCCAGGATTTGGATTCGCACAGAAATTATCAGCAGTCATTTGTCATTGGTTAGCAGTAACGAACCTAAGACAATTGACAAATTACCATTGAAAAAACACAAAATTATCATCCGTATTTCCGACAATGGTAATGGCATTCTTCCTCACATTCAAAGACGCATCTTTGAACTATTTTTCACTACTAAACCAATCGGAAAAGGGAAAGGACTAGGATTACCAATTAGCCAACAAATAATTGTCGAGAAACATCAAGGTAAATTGAAATGTAATTCTCGGTTAGGTCAGGGTACAGAGTTTGTAATTGAGATGCCTGCAAAAACAACAAGCTGCGCCGACGACATCAGAAAACACGCCAGCTTTTAGGTACTAGATATCACAAACTCACAACGAAAATTTACTACTCAAAACTTGGATGGAGGGGTTAAACCCTTCATTTTGCTAATCTATGGTTTTTATATATTTTGTAGCTATTACCAGGACATTAACATCTTGTTATAGGTTAGATTGTAGCACCTTATTTTTTTCAAAAAATGTTATGAAATTTTCATAAAATCTTTATAAAGATTTTAAAAAACCACGAAATACTACTGCGATGGATATATACACTTTGAATGTAGAAAAAAGTGTTCCCTATTAACCCTATTAAGTCAAAAAATTTTCAAGTACTGTATTTTGGGGCTATAAAAGGCAATGAATAAGAATCAAATTGAAGAGATAATCAAAGCAATTCTTGCCAGACAGTATTCTTGGGCTTGTGTTTTAATGCTGCGTTATAACGGATATGACCCTCTAAACTACATCCCTTACCGCACATATATTCGATTGCTCAAAAAGAACTATCAAATTGACCAGGAAAACCTAAAGAATGACACTGGCAACGAACGTGTAGAATTTCTAAACCTCAATTCAAGCAATATTCACATAGTGAAACAGGATAAGACTCAAAAAGGTGAAAATGCTTCTCACTCAATTCCTGTAAAACAATACCAAAGAGCAAAATAATATACCATCTATCTTCGGAATTGGGTAGAAGCGAAAGTGAGCTTATTTTGCAGTTATAGTCAACTCTCTAGCATATTTCGTGTGAAGATTAAGGTGGGGTTTTAACCCACCTCTTTTTGTCAATATTTAACGGTATTTAGGGAGATTAGTAGAACCAGAGCATAAAATCATTGCGAATTGAGGTTGGAAATTGAAACGCAAAGGTTCGCAAAGGTAAACGCAAAGGGACGCAGAGTTTTACGGTACGATTTTGTAGGTTGTGTACTTAGCAATTTGTGGTTGACACGAATTTTTAAATATTTTTATATCTTTAGATAGATGCTGTAATGCTATTTTTGCTTTTATCTCTAATCAACTTTACTTGAATATGACTTCAACCCTTCCTTCTCAACGTCGAAAGTTACCAACTCAAGCAATAGGAGCTAAAATTTTCCACTGGGTTAATGTTATTAGCCTGTTTATCATGCTTACCAGTGGACTACAAATTTACAATGCTAACCCTGTTTTTGGGGGAAGGACAGGTTTACATATTCCTCCCATATTTACTTTAGGTGGTTGGCTAGCAGGGGGTAGACATTGGCATTTTGCCGCAATGTGGATATTTTCACTCAATCTTTTATGGTATGGGTGTTATGTTTTAATTACCCGACGCTGGCGACATCGGTTTATTGGTGCTAATGACATCAAGGCATTGCAAAAAAGTCAAAATTCTAAGCGTCTTATTTATGCTTGGCATCGCATTGTTTACACAAGCATTATTCCTATTTTACTGCTAGCATTATTTACAGGCATAGGAATGTACAAACCTGCTCAATTTCCCTGGATTGTAGATATATTTGGCAGTTGGCAAGGACTGCGAATTGTCCATTTTGCCTCAGTACCACTCTTTATTAGCTTTGCAATTCTTCACTCTTGGTTGGGAAGTAAAGCAGGTGGTTCGGAACTCACAGAATCAATGTTTTGGTAATTAAAACAGAAGGGAGGGGAATGGGGAATGGGGAACTCGGGGCCCCTGAAGGGGATTAGGGGCAATGGGGAATAGGGAATGGGGATAGGAAAAAATCCAATGACTAATGACTAATGACTAATGACTAATGACTAATGACTAATGACTAATCGCCGTCAATTTTTACAAATTTCTGGATTTTCTAGCCTTAGCTTTCTTCTTGGTGGCTGTGGTACACCAATATTAGAAGATGTAGTGGGGAAGGTTTCTGAACCACTCAATCAAAAGGTTGAAGCGTTACTATTTAAATCACAAAAGCCTGTACCAGAATTCTCAGCCAATGATGTTCAACCAGAGGCTTTAATAGTCAATAGTTTTAGGGGTACTCCTATTATTGACCCAGTAAAGTATCGTTTGATTGTTGACGGTGAGATAAATAATCCTCTCAGTCTCAGTATGGCTGAAATTCAGACAATTCCTTTAACTTCGATGATTATTCGCCATGTTTGTGTTGAAGGCTGGGCGGCAATAGTTCAATGGGGTGGCGTACGTCTTGGGGAAATTCTTGCTCTTGCCCAGCCAAAAGAAAGTGTTAAATATGCTTACTTTCAATCAGCAGATGGTTATTATTCGAGTTGGGATATTGCTTCAGTTTTGCATCCTCAAACATTATTAGCTTATCAAAAAAATGGTGAAGCTTTACCCAAGGAAAATGGTGCGCCTTTACGTTTAGCTTCTCCAATTAAACTTGGTTATAAACAGAGTAAATGGATAACTCGAATTACGCTTACTAGTCATTTGTTTCCTTTAAAAGGCTACTGGGAAGACCAAGGTTATGAATGGTTTGCGGGGCTTTGAGGAGTTAGGAGTTAAAAATTAGGAGTTAGGAATTAGGAGGCGCGGAGTTAGGAATTTGAAAATAGTAGGCTAGGTGATAAATGAAAAATATAGTTTTGCAAAATTTAGCGAGTTTCTGAAACTTTTGATTTTCACAACTCATAGGATTGTTATATGGCGTTTACGCACCCTAATTATTATCTATAGAATTTTGAATCAATCTTGAAAAATCTTTAAGTAGGGTAGGCTTGGAAATTAACCACAGATGGACACAGATAGACACAGATAGCTTAACTTATCTGTGTCTATCTGTGTCCATCTGTGTTCATCTGTGGTTGTTATTACCGTAAAACTGGATTTTTGTAATAAATCTATTATATGGTACAGCTAAATACAACAAATTAGACTAATTCACATTAGACGTAAATTACAAAAAGCTATTTTTATTCCTTGGGGTAATTATATTTCGAGTTACAGTACTGTTTAATACAAGTTTAGATACATAAAGTCCGCCTGCACTGACTTTTAGAATTTGTAATGTTTTACTTAACTTCACAATGATGCTTTCCCTGAATAAACTGGTGCGATGGTTAATTTTGACGTTGCTATTTCCTTTAGTATTTCTCAATGGCTGGCTAGCGTTTCGACTTTTCCAATATTTGCAACCCATAGTGACAATTTTTGTTTTGGCGAGTTTACTCGCATTTATTTTGAACTATCCTGTTTCACTTCTCAAACAAAAAGGTATTAAACGTAATTATGCAGTTTTATTAGTTTTTGTTTTAGCAGCGTTAATTTTCCTAGGCTTGGGTATCACCTTAGTACCTATTATTGTTCAGCAGTTTAATGAGATGGCTAATGTACTTCCCCAATGGATTGATTCTACTGAACAAAAACTTCAGATTCTCAATAATTGGGCTGCTAGCCATAGATTAAATATTAATTTTAGTCGGATAATATCTCAATTAATAAACCATTTACCTGATGAATTAGAAGACATTGGGGATGAAATTTTTAGCATTATTATAGATACTGTTGATAGCATTTCTGAAACATTAATTACAGTTGTGCTAACTTTTTATCTGTTAATTGACGGAGAAAGAATTTGGGAGGGAATATTTAAAAAATTACCTTGGAATTTTACTCGTAAAGTACAGCAGTCTCTTCAGCAAAATTTCCAAAATTACTTGATTGGTCAGGTAAGTTTGGCGTTGCTGATGGGAGTTTCACAAACTGTAATGTTTTTAGTTCTAAAAGTCCGGTTTGGTTTACTTTTTGGTTTGGGTATTGGAATTTTGAGTTTAATTCCTTTTGGAGACGTTGTTAGTTTGGTTGTGATAACGCTAATCATAGCGTCGCATAACTTTTGGCTAGCAGTGAAGGTTTTAGCGCTAGCGGTTGTTATTGACCAGTTAATCGACCAAGCGATCGCACCCCGTCTTTTAGGTAGTTTTACGGGTCTTAGACCCATATGGGTTATAATTTCTTTACTCCTAGGTACTTATGTCGGCGGAATATTAGGACTGATAACTGCTGTACCTTTGGCTGGTTTTATCAAAGATGCGCTAGATGGTTTTGTAGATATATCTGAAAGTACTGATAATTCTGTTGAGGGTGAAGAATTGCCAGAAATGTTAACCAATGAGCCAACGTTGTAATGATCCCCCCTAGCCCCCCTTAAAAAGGGGGGAGAACACATTTGAGCCAACGTTGTAATGATCCCCCCTAGCCCCCCTTAAAAAGGGGGGAACAGATTTTTTAAAAGCCTTGCGTAAAACAAGGGGGGGAGAAATGACTTCAAAGCCCCCCTTTTTAAGGGGGGTTTGGGGGGATCTGATATATTGCAACGATGAAGAGAATTAGTATTAGCATGATAGTTGGTGCTGTCCAACTAGTTAGGTAAATATGTTGTTTGAAAACTTATTTACAACCTCATCTGAGGGAGAGTCCATTTCCGCGATACGCGAAGCGTTAAGCCTCCGGCTTATCGCTCGTCGTCCCCGCAAAGGTGTAATTGTTGGTGCAGGCCAGGTAGGGATGGCTTGTGCTTACTCGATGCTAATCCAAAACACTTTTGAGGAAATGGTGATAGTCGATGTCAATCAACACAAGCTAGAAGGGGAAGTCATGGATTTACTGCACGGACTTCCCTTTGTGGAACCAACGCAGGTGCGTGCAGGAACTTTGGCTGATGGTGAAGATGCAGATATTGTTGTTATCACCGCTGGCGCGAAGCAAAAACCGGGAGAAACCCGTTTGGATCTAGTACACCGAAATGTAGATGTTTTTAAAAGTTTAATTCCAGAAGTGGTCAGGTATTGTCCAAAGGCAATTTTGCTGATAGTCACTAACCCTGTGGACATTATGACCTATGTTTCTCTCAAACTTTCTGGGTTGCCAAGTTCTAGCGTAATTGGTTCGGGTACGGTGCTAGATACTGCTCGTTTTCGCTATTTATTGGCAGAAAAATTACAACTTGATCCACGTAGTTTGCACGCTTATATTATCGGCGAACATGGTGATAGTGAAGTTCCAGTTTGGAGCAAGGTAAATATATCTGGGATGCATCTTCTTGATGTGGGGGAAGATGATAAAGATATAGAACCACGCTATCAGGAAATTTTTGCTCAAGTGAAGAATGCCGCTTATGAAATTATCCAACGTAAAGGGGCTACTTCCTACGCGATTGGTTTGGGTGTAACTCAGATTGTCCAATCAATTTTACGTAATCAAAACCGAGTTTTAACTGTTAGCTCCCTCATCAATAATATTCATGGCATTCAAGATGTTTGCTTGAGTTTGCCTTGTGTGGTAAATCGTCAGGGTGTGACTAGGGTTGTGAATCTTTCTTTAAGCAAACAAGAGTTACATCAGTTGCAGCATTCAAGTCAAGTTTTGCGGCAAACTATTGAGCAATTGAATATTTGAATATGCGTTGGGTGGGGTGCGATACGCGAAGCGTTAAGCCTCCGGCTTATCGCTTGCTTTTTGGGAAAGGCGATCGCATATCTTTATCATTCAAGGATGTGGTGTAATTGCCAGAATAGTTATAAATCCTTGCTCAGGTCCGTAATACCAAAACACTCGAAAAGCCGCAGGTGTTTTATTTTCTACATAGGCTTCAAAAATCTCTTCGCCATTTGGACCTGACAAAGATTCATATTTGTGAGTATTTAAACTCGGATGTCGCAGGTTTGTTTCCATCAAACCCAGCGTTTTCAACACTTTTTTGTATTTCTTAGAGTCTGTTTCCTTTAACTGAGCTAAGGCTTCTTGTGCTTCAGTTGTAAATACTAGCCGGAAATTCACTATTTTTCAAAGGTTAGACATTTGTTTTTGTGACATTGCTGAAATAAATTTATTTTTTAACCTCACGCAAAGGCGCAAAGCCAAGCCAGCGCGTTGCGGTGAACCAGTCCTGAAGGCGGGTTTCCCGCCGTAGGGAACTGGTGAACCCGAAGGGGGGTTTCCCCCGTTGTAGCGACTGGCGCGCAAAGTTTTCTCTGCGTGTGTGCGTGAGATTTTCATACTATAAATCAGCAATACCGTTAATACCTATTCATCAATCTCTAGGTTTACGTACTGAGCAAATGAACCCAAGTCATGAACTTCACCAGAATTTGCCTGTTGCATACCATGTTCTAATGATGTACGAGCAACAGAATTTTGCCAGATCCAAAGTTCTCTTTCTGAAATGTTCACAACTGGATCTAGTAAAATTTGTCCTGCATCATTAATGAGGACTCGATAATTTTTTGTTTTAGCAACAGCACCCAAGGTTAATCTTCCCCTGTCGTCGGTGCGGGCAGTTTCTTTAATGAGTTGGAAATTTTGATTTTCAATCATACCGCAAATATATCCTTACACTAATTATAACTATCTGTGGGTAAGTGGGTCTTACCCACATAAAATGAATTTAATAAAAAACCCCTGGTATCGCTACCAGGAGTAAAAAATCACCATTTCACCCAATGTTTGCCAGAGGCGTTTTTATGTCGCTTCCCTTGATTTGGTGGAAGCGAGAGCTTTTTTCAAATGTCAGCGTTCAAATGCGACTGTATCAATATTAACCTACATTCGCCAACATTAACTCTCGTGTCTCTGACTTGCGGACTGTCACCTGACCATCATCATCAACATCCACAATGGCTGTATCGCCTTCTGTGATTTGACCAGACAACATTGCTTCCGCTAAAGAATCTTCTAAGAGGCGCATAATTGCCCTGCGTAACGGTCTTGCACCGTAGCTGGGATTGTAGCCTTCTTGGACTACACGCTCTTTGAAGCTTTCGGTTACTTCTAGGCTGATACCCTTTTCTGTCAAACGCTTAGCAACCTCAGCAAGCATGATATCAGCAATTTCCTTGATTTCGTCTTTCTTGAGTTGAGTGAAGACGATCACATCGTCAAGACGGTTGAGGAACTCAGGACGGAAGTAAGCTTTTAGTTCCTCATTCACGAGGTTACGAATTCGGTTGTAACTTGCTTCGGCTTCATCTTCACCAAACTGGAAGCCTAAACCGCCGCCGCCTTTTTCAATAACCCGAGAACCGATGTTAGAAGTCAAAATAATCAGTGTGTTCTTAAAGTCCACAGTCCGACCTTTCGCATCGGTGAGGCGTCCGTCATCCAAGATTTGCAGCAGCATATTAAATACATCGGGGTGCGCTTTCTCGATTTCGTCGAATAGCAGCACTGTGTAAGGTCTGCGCCGCACTGCTTCTGTAAGTTGTCCGCCTTCGTCGTATCCTACGTAACCAGGAGGTGAACCAATCAGCTTGGATACGGTGTGACGTTCCATAAACTCGGACATATCCAGGCGAATCATTGCTTCTTCAGAACCGAAGAAGTAAGCCGCCAATGACTTCGCTAATTCTGTCTTACCAACTCCAGTCGGACCGGAGAAAATAAAGCTGGCGATGGGTCGGTCGGGATTCTTCAACCCAACCCTAGCCCGACGGATGGCGCGAGATACAGCTGTTACCGCTTGCTCTTGACCGATGAGCCGCTGATGCAAGGTGTCTTCTAAGTGCAACAGCATTTCTGACTCAGATTCGGTCAGCTTATTGACTGGTACGCCCGTCCAAGAAGCGACGATTTGAGCAATATCTTCTTCGTCAACAATAGGTATATTGACAAATTTCTCATCGTGTGCGTCCGCTAGTTGTTTTTCCAATTCCAACTCGCGATCGCGCAGTGTACCAGCTTTATCAAAGTTTTGCGCTCTAACGGCTTCGCTTTTAGATTTGCTGACAGAGGTCAACTCGCGTTTGATTTCGCGATTGGTAGAAACCATTGAATTGCGCAGACGGACGCGGCTACCTGCTTCATCAATCAAATCGATGGCTTTATCTGGCAAGAAGCGATCGCTAATGTAGCGGTCAGACATCTTAGCAGCAGCAACTAAAGCCTCATCAGTAATTTCGACTTTGTGATGTTGCTCATAAACACCACGCAAGCCGCGTAGAATTTGAATACTTTCCTCTACTGAGGGTTCACCGACCATAATGGGTTGGAAACGACGTTCCAAAGCCGCATCACGTTCGATATGCTGACGATATTCGTCAAGAGTGGTTGCGCCAATGCACTGAAGTTCGCCCCGTGCTAATGCTGGCTTGAGGATATTAGAAGCATCCATGCCACCTTCAACACCACCAGCACCGACTATAGTGTGCATTTCGTCAATCACCAGGATGATATTACCCGCAGTGCGGATTTCATCCATGACTTTCTTTAAGCGTTCTTCAAAATCGCCACGAAAACGAGTACCAGCCACCAATAATCCCATATCGAGACTGATAACTTGCTTTTCGAGCAAAATCTCAGGGACATCTTGGTTAACAATACGTTGCGCTAAACCTTCAGCGATCGCAGTTTTACCAACACCCGGTTCACCAATCAACACCGGATTATTCTTTGTGCGACGACCAAGGATTTGAACAGTGCGTTCGATTTCCTTCTCGCGACCGACAACAGGATCGAGCTTACCTTCTTGTGCTAGTCTGGTAAGATTTCTACCAAATTCCTCTATACTTAAGTTTTGGGTGCGTTTAGGACTACGGCTACCACCAGGGGCAGCATAGGATGCAACTTCTTCACCCAAACGACGAATTACAGCGGTGCGGACTTGCGAGAGGTCAACCCCCAAATTTTGTAATACTTTAGCGGCGACACCTTCACCAGCCTCAGTCAATCCTAAAAGTAAATGTTCCGTACCAATATAAGTGTGTCCGAGACTGCGAGCCTCTTTGAAAGACTGCTCAAATAAAGTTTTGACTTTGGGGGTAAAGGGGATTTCCGGCGGTACAAAACCAGAACCCCGACCGATAATTCTTTCGACTTCGCGACGCGCGTCTTTGAGAGTAACGCCCAACTCCGTCAGCACTTTGGCAGCAATCCCAGTTCCTTCTCCAAGCAAACCCAGGAGAATCTGTTCAGTGCCTACGAAGTTGTGCCCCAGGCGTCGGGCTTCCTCCTGAGCGAGCATGACTACTTTGATTGCTTCGGAAGTGAAATGTTCAAACATAGCGGGTTATGCTCCCTTGCTGCACGGTTGGAGTGAATAACATTCACCCTTTTCTAAACTAGTGTCTACTTTTCTTAAGGACAATGTATCTTTATATCAAGTGTAACGGCAGTGAGGAGAGCCGTAAGGTAGAAGTTGTATTTGCCGCCTATTTCTTTCTAAAGAAATAGGGAGTGGGGAGTGGGGAGTGGGGAGTGGGCATTGGGCATTGGGCATCGGGCATCGGGCATTGGGCATTGGGCATTGGGCATTGAGCATTGAGCATTGGGCATTGGGCATTGGTAAAAAATTAATTCCCAATTACCATTACCCCTTGCCCACTAACCACTATCCACTAACTACTAACCGATGACTAATGACTAATGACTAATGACTAATGACTAATGACTAATGACTACTATCAAATCCAAAATCCAAAATTGATGATATGGGACAAGCAAATAAAGACCAACAACATCCACTTTACAATCGCGATCGCTCCCTTGTAGATAGTTTACTAGTTGGTGAGCCAACAGACTATAACCTTGCGGAACTTGCCAGACTGCGAATTCGTTATCAAGGCTTTCCTGGTGCGAGAGACATTCAAAGCGACTTAGACAAAATTTTACAGCAGTGGGGACTAACCGAAGCGGAGTTATTTGAGAAAACCCGCGCCATTCATGCCATTGGCGGAATCTACAAAAGTCGCGCCAAGAAAGAAGAACAAGATTGGAATTAGTCATTAGTCATTAGTCATTTGTCATTTGTCATTTGTCATTTGTCATTTGTCATTGGATTTTTCCCTATTCCCCTAGCCCAAGCGTCCAAGCGCCCAAGCGTCCAAGCGCCCAAGCGTCCAAGCGCCCAAGCGCCCCTACTCCAAGCGCCCAAGCGTCCAAGCGCCCCTACTCCCTTTGCTGTACATGGGAGCGCAACTGCTGTAAAAGCTTTTCTTGAGATGAAGTGGGAGTTTTCTTAGTGGCGCTTGGCTGAAGCTTTTTATTAGCACTCTCCACTACAGTAGGTGGTAAATAAATTAACATCTGTTTTTGGTCTTGATTTTTACCTGTGGTTGGTATTGTTGCTTTGCGGTTATTAACGACAGTTTTTACCTCATCTAGGGTTGCTGCTACTTGTACTTCCTGCTGCATCTGTTCGGTAGAAGACACCAAGCCACTTAGACCATTAACCAGTTGCCTGATATTCTCCCGAAAAGCTGGATCGCCAGTCAAATCATCTAAATCAGATGTTATTTTCTGGGCATTTTCAAATGTTACCCGTGCAGAATCTAAAGTTTGTTGCAGTACCATCAAGTTATTCGGATTGTTCAGCGCTTGGCTTGCATCACGTAAATTTGCTGACGCCTGGGCTGCATTGGCTGAGAGCGTTTCTAAGTTTTGTATTAACTCTCCTTGCGTCAAGCGATTTAAGGAAGGCGACAGGCTGCTGACTGTACCCCGTAGTTGGTTACTGGTTTCGGTAATATTATTTAGTGCCGTAACCAGCGAAGTACGATTTGTTGTTACCAAGCTATCAAGATTTTTAATCAATCGATTTGCTTGATTTGCAGTTGAACTAATTTCCTTTGCTGTGGTACTAAATTCATTTGCTGTACTACTGAATTGATCAACTGTTTTATTAGTAGATACACTGATTTTATCAGCCGCATTTGCTACCGAATTTGCCGCACCTGCAAAACTGTTCAGTTGTTGTTGTGTACTTTTGGTTAAACTAGAAAGTTCGCGAGTCAACTGAGCTATTTCTGCCGCAGCATCAGAGGTGTTTTTTAATGCTTGATTGGCGTTGGCATAAAAGGCAGGTTGACTATAAAGGTTAGCAAAACGATAGCTACTGCGAATCAGTTCATCGACACTGACGCCGATTTGACCTTTTAAGCGCGAACCATCACAGACAATCAGGTTAGAATTGCAACTTTTGTCTAGTGGTTTAGCGGCGACTTCTGGAATAGGTATTAGCGATCGCGGTGTGATGTCGATAATACTTTCACTAATCAAACCGGATTGATTGGCTTCTACCCTCACATCACGAGGCATGATCAGGTTAGGATTAGTAATTTCGATTTCCACATCTACGGCGTTCGCCCTTGGTCGAATTGCGGAAATATTGCCGACCTTAACACCACGATAGCGAACTACAGCCCCCTTTTGCATACCGCCAGCATTAGCAAATTCGACGATAGCCTTGTATGAGCTAGCAGCAGCAGTAAATCTATTTAACCAGAGGATTATCACTCCAAACACTCCTAACCCAAGTAGGAGTAACAACCCCACAGAACCTTCTCTAAATGTGCGCGATCGCATTTTTTATCCTCCCCTTTGGATAGTTAGGAGTTAGGAGTTAGGAGTTAGGAGTTAGGAGTTAGGAGTTAGGAGTT
>JBHYDF010000090.1:0-30515 GCA_051861145.1 Nostocaceae cyanobacterium | reverse complement strand
GACCTTTTTTTTCTCTTAATTAGGGTTCCGGTTTTACCAGTGAGCTAGGTAAAACTGGAATATTTTTCAAATAAGCGATTAGTCATAACTGCCTTAATCCTAGTAACAGCAATACTTACACGTCCTCAGTAGTTGTTCTGGATCTACATAAAAGACGAATATTTACGATTTTTTGAATCAGTTTTTGAAAAATGGGTTATCGGGAATTAAGCCCAAATCCATCGCTCAATTGCAGCAATGAGAATACATCATCAGGTTTGACCACGCCATGCCGTGAGTGGCTTTCTTAAGAAAATCAAGAATCTTCGGATTTACGAATATTAAATCCTGTCTTTTCTAGAAATCTTTGGACATCTTTAATTTCCGTATAAATTCTATTGAATTTATGGTCAATCTTTTCATTGAGCGCGTGTAGCTGATAGTCTACCAATTCCTTTTTACCAGTGTATTCAGCCAGATGAACTGCTAGCCTGCTTTCTGTAGAGTTGATTCTATCAATAGTCAAATCTTTGAGCTTATCAATAGCATCATAAATTGCAGCTTCCATTTTAGCTAATCGATAAACTAACCCGATTACAGCAGCAACTCCTATAATAATGTTTAGTGACTCTTGCAAATTAATGTTCATGATTTTTAATAAGTGCTAATTCAATTAATAATTGAGTTTCTAAATAACTGCCATTACAAAGTATAGATTCACCCATTTTAATGATTTGCCAGTGCATGACCTCAAACTGCCAAAAACGTTTTAATTCAAAAACAACATTTACATACTCAAATCTTGCATAAACACCTTCTAAATCAACACTCTTGATAATTGCAAAGTTCAAGTTTTTCTGAATTTCCGCTGATATAACTCTGTTTAAATCAGCTTGAAATAAATCTGCGTACACTTTTTTAACTTCTGCGCAGGCACGCTCGCGTAACTCAATACTTGATTGTTGTTGTTTAGAATGTTTATCCCAAGCCGAATCGATAATTGCATCTAAATTAAAATTAGGAATCACATATTTCATAATTACTGTTCTTGCTCCGCACCTGGTTTTTTTAATAAATCGGTTATTAATTCCTTGGTAAATGGTGGTTCTTTTTCAGACCACAAATCAATGCGATCACTCCTACGGTTATACATCCCATCACTAAGCGGAATTGCGCTACCTCTTGCACCTGCTACTTTATATTGGTTCATAATCGTAAAATAAGCAGGATAAATGCGAGTTTCTTGTTTCAGGTATTTACCAGCACTATCTTCACTACGGTCTTCAGAAATACTGGGTTTTTTGACTAATTTTGCTTCACTAAGTGCCACAAGTGCTTTTAGCCTATCTTCTGCCTCATCCGGCGTTGCACCAAAAACTTGCATTTGTCGTCCATTAGATAATTCGCCCGTGGCACGAAAGCGCCCCCACATATAACCATTTTGTCCTCCGCAAGCTAACTTAATTGTTTCCCAATCACATTTACTAGCTTTAACATCAGGAATTGCATAAGTAGCCCTTACTAATCGTTCTTTTTGCGGAGCTTTCCACGGGGGAGAAAGCACAGAGTAAAAAGTGATCACCAAGCGAATTGATTGGGGTCTAGCCCTTAAATAATCATCAACTGGTTGACCAACCATCGTACCAATATCTTTATTTTCCATTAATTGGTAGTTGGTCAGTGTTTGCACAATTGTCGGTTTAAGTGCTTGCTCTGGACCAGCCAAAATTATTCGCTCGCGTTCGTTCTTGCGGTCGGGTTGAATTTCGACATACTTCTGTTGTCCTAAAATTAAACCGCGCTCAGCAGCTAACTTTTGTTGAGCGTGCCAATTATCAATGCTGCCTGCTACTACATAACCTGCTTCTACGCACCCTTCCCAAGCTTCCTCTAAAAATTCTTCTACAAAATTACGAACAAAAGTATTAGAAATAGATTCAACTTTATCATCAACAGCTTTTGCAAATGACCAAGGCTTAGAATTTGGTTCACCCCAAGCTTTTACTAATGCCGCTGCTTGACTTCCAAAAATTGCTTGCACTGCACCTGTATTTGATTTAATTAATGCTCGTATACTTTTAAAACTCCAAAGAAGTAAAGACTGTACAGAACTCATGAACGTATAACGAATTAATATATTCAAATTGCCGATAATTTCTTCTGCCATCTCTTCGGCAACATTTTCTAAAACGTAAATTGCTAACGCCTCGTTCAGAGTAAAAATATAAGCACTTGGCAGTATACCGCAAGCAAAGTAGCCAAGAGCATTACCCACAGTTCCCCCTAAAATTCCTCCTATAGCGTTCCATGCAGATTGAATTTGATTGTCTATTTCTTTATCCGTAATGTTCCAATTGAAATTCCAAATATATTGAGTTGTAGCGACAAATAACCCCCACAGAGCAGTAAAAGTTAAACCTAAAACTTTAGCAGCACCTTGAATAATACTGCCCACAAATCGATTTAAATTCCAAAGCCAACTAATAATATCCCCATTGCTTTGTTTATCTTGCATCGCTGCTTTAAAAATTCGTACGCCATTGTTAGCAATTCCCTTGCGTACGATTTCCGAATTTAAAGTAAATCTAGAAATATCAGCAACGCCCATTTAACCCCAAAGTTCCTCTAATTTTATTTGCCAAACAATATCCGGTGTAGTACCGATGTAACGACGATATTTAATTACTTTCTTAACTTCAAAATCACGAAAATAAATAGACCTATCTTGCAAATCTTGAGGAATTGGAACTTCAATTAACTGTTTATCCGAGGTGGGATAAAGTCTGATAGCTTTACTGACTTGGTTGCTGTTGCTAGTTTGATATCGCGACCGTATCCAACAGTAAGAATTTACCTTAGAAAAGTCATTACAAATATAAGTAACCCGCAACGTAGCATTAGCGCCTGTTGCAGTTGTCGGGAATTTTACCCACTGGTTTAAAGTGGGTGTAATTGTTCCTAAATTATTCCAGATGCCAATATCATCACCAGTCGTCGGCATCTTCAAATTCTCCTAATTCAATTAACCTTTGGTCATACTCTCCGCCCTCGACATACTCAATTACTTCTTCTTCTGTGGCTGGCTCCAGTAAACCGGAGCCATCAGCACGGACAATAAAAGTACGAGCGCCTAACTGCTGCCACCCAGGCGGTAGCACCGCAGCGCGGATCAGTTCAAATTCTGGTGAGCCTGGGAGTAAAAGCACTATGGTGTGTTTGTCGTCAGAGCTAAAATAGTTTCTTCGGTTAACTGGTTAAAACCAGCTTGTCCCAAATCACCTTCTTTGGAAGTACTAAAGTAGCTGGAGAAAACACCTCCGCCGGTTAACTCAATTGACGCCTTTCCTGGCTTGGGAACACGGGAACCGCGTACAAGGCTATCTCGCTCTGCTGTGGTAGTAATTTCAGCACTAGATTTAAGCCCCAAAGAAGCACCATGAGTATCAAAATCTGTCTTGTTCATGGGGAAACAATACAAAGCACCGTTAGACAATTCAGCAATTACGGTTAAACTGCCGCGAGTTGCAGAAGCAGCTTTTAATAAAACACCCTTTCCTTGCTTAGCTAAATTCCAGCCAGCACCTAAAGCCGTAGCTAGGTTTGTGACACCGCAGAAAGTAGAAACGGTTTGCTGCGTACCTGCTGCTGCTGTGCTAATTTTTTTACTCACTCTCGGAGGCTTAGGAGCGTTGCAGCCAACTACTAAAATCTTTCCAGTCTGTGTTGATGCAGCAGCAGAAGTTAAATGTCCTAAAGCTGATATATCGCTTGCAGAAATACCGCCAATTGCTGTTAAATCTTTTGTCTTAAAACCGTACAATATTTTAGAATTAGCAGGGACAAATACTAATTGGTCACGTTTGACGTTACGGGTATAGCTTGGCATAGAAAAATCAAGACTGAAGTTAAATAGTGATAATCAAGTTTGTATGCCAGTAAAAGTAAATATGCAATGGGTTAAATACGGTTATGGTAGAACTTTTAGTAAGCTATAAAAACTGTGCAAACCCTTAAGGGTCTGAAAATATTACTCAGGCATAAACATGACGATATTATTTTTTTTGTGAATTATCATCTCAATAAAACCACTATCAAACTGTATTTTATTTTCAGTATTTATATGGAATTAAAATGCTTTCCTTTAATGGGTACGCCATGCAAAAGATTAATGCAACGGCGAAACTACAGAATCGGAAAAAAAGCCGGTCAACGCTATCGTTACCGACCACAACAAAGGCATATTAACCGTCTTGCCCGCGAATTAAATATGAATCCTGACGATGTACGCAAACAAATAGCATCAGAGAGACTGTATTTATTACGACAAATATACGGAGAAACCGAAATCACACCGGCTGATGTGTAGGTTATTGCCCTTGGCTTCCTTCGTCCGTATTATCCGGTGTTTCAATGCCAATTTCACGAATACGGGGACGGCGTTCAAAATCACGTCCGTAGGGATGCAAATTATCTGTGATTCCCGCCTGGGCAATAAATCCTTGCTCGGCTTGCTCTAAAAAACCATCCCAAGTATTGGGATCTTTAGGCGTATTGGGGTCAGGCGGGTTGGCTGCTTCTTGCTCTTTCTTGAAGTTCTCCATCAATTGCGAAAGCGCCCCACCACGAGCGAGTAAAGCAAGCAGCGCCTCTTGAGGGTCAGCCGTTCCTAAATTGCGGAAGTTTTGCGCCTTCCACATCGCGGCTAGTTCCAGCAGCGGCGCTAGATGGGTGTTAAGGTTCTCGCTGTCGTCATTTTCCCACCCTTTATATTTGATGGTCGTTTCCGTGAGCAGCTCGTCAATTTTCTCCTTACCAGGTGTAAACGCCATTGGCAGATCACGGTTAGCTTGTTTCCCCTTGTAGCCAAGATATTCTGCATTAGCTTGGGCGTATTCGGTGGCGATCGTCGCTGCTTGTTTGGCGCTACCAGCTTCAATCAGCGTACGAATCGAGGCTGATAAAGTTGCATCAGATTCGCTTCTTAAGACTAATAATAATCCCACAATCTCCGCTAGAGTTTCCGCAATATTGGGAAGTTTCACCCGTTGCGGTTGGTTGCCTTGTTCGGTAAGGTCGGCATCTTCAATCTCAATTTCTACGGGAAATTTTCCAGTTAAAGCATCAAGCTGTAATACCGTGTAAGAAATAAATTGCGCCAAATTTTGAATTTGACGCACGCCCTGAGTAGGGTCAGTTAATAATGTTGGTACACTAGCTGGTAAATCATCGCTACCAATTTTTTTCAGGATTAATCTTAGTAATTGCTCAATATTAGAATTATCAGGACAGCAACCCATATCTTTACAACATTTTGGATCTGGTGGGGGTGGTGGTGTTTTTGGTTCATATATTCCACATATTTGCTTCCATTCTGATACAGAAGATTCAGCTTTTAAACCATAAGCTTGATAAACGTAATAATTTCCGTAAAAGTCAATTCCTTGTTGAATTATTTCTAAATTTCGTGGTTCAAATAAACTAATTATTTTCCAAGGAAATCCTTGAGAGTTTCTAGTTGTAAGATTTCCTGGTTTTTCTTTCCTAACTTGTAAATAATTTTCGCCCAAGTCCATTCGAGCAAAATCTTCATAACGACGATAAACTAAATTTACTCCTGTGGGTTCATTATAGGATTTAGCAAAGTTTTCATCGTAAATAAAAGCTTGTCCTCCCCCAACGTTAGCATAATATTTAAGAATTCCCTTTTTATTTAATCTCCATTCTGAATAATCATCACGAGGGTTGCCACTAATAGTTCCTCCCTGGTTTAGAAAATTTTGAATTGCTGCTTCTGAAATGCTTCCAAAAGTAAAATTTTTGCGATGCCCACCATTAGAAAAAGTATTTAGTTCAATTGAAATTTCTGCATAAAAGTTGGCTATTGTGTAAGAATTTAACCAAATTGTTTCTTTAGTGTATGGATACTCAGCAAAAATTAATTGCCGTTTTATTTCTCTGTAAGCAGTACCAATAGGATAATAATCTCTTCCTACACCGTCATTATAGATTAAAGAATAAGTTTGAATACACAGAAAAACAGAGTCAACAGTGCAATTATTTGGTGGAATAGGTATGCGCTCTCTAAATTCTTTATAATCCCTTTTGGGTGGTGGTTGTTTGTCAACTCTACAATTAGGATTACGATAATAAAACTGCATTGGCGGCAGTTTTGTATTTAACCACCTAAAATCAGTTTGTATTCCTAAGCTGCATTCGTCTTCTACAACTGCGATTCTGGCGCTAGTAAACTTGCTATTAACACTAAATTGACCGCAAGTCAAAAATCTACCAGTTTCCCAACAAGTACCAACCTCTCGCAACGGTCTATCAAGCGAAGCATAGTAGGGAAAAAAACCGATTTTATGTGTACCTCTAGTTGGAGGTTTAATTTTATAAAAAAGCGGTTGACGATGATGCCGCTCAAAATAGGTGAGATTTTCATAAAACTGGTCGCGGAAACGCCGCATCCTGCCAATTACCATATTTCTAAAAATGGAGTTGTTAAATAATGCTTTCTGCGTTTCAGCTTTTTATATTTAGCTTGCATAATTTCTAAATCTATCTGCCCGTAAACTCGGTAAGGTATTTGAAAATCTTCAGGGTCATTAATGCGAGTAAATTTCATTTTCTCAGCAAACGATATTTTAATGTAATGCCGTTTCTAACTCCGGTAATAGAGCCAGAAACGCTAAGAAGAAATCGAAGATATTCTTTAGCTGAAGGAATCCATAAGACTTTTATAGGTTGAGTAATAACTTTGCTCTCGTCTGGAGCCATGTTTTGAAAAGAACAGCTTTTAATCGCACTTTCATCAACATTGTTTTGATTTAAGTACATATTAAAACGGACATTAAAAGAGTTTGTTCCTGATATACCGCTACTCGTGTACAACGACACTACCCAATCAATAAAGAAAAAATCGTAACTGGTATCTAGTGCATAATTCGGAGCAATAAGCGTTGCACTTTGGCTACCATAAGATATGGTATGTACTTCGCTAAACCAGCGGTTGTTTAACCTTGTCCATTTTTCAAGTGGATTTTGTAAATTGTCCAATTCTAGCCAAGTTGTTCCATTTATAGGATTGCTCGGCTCTTGTTGACTAACAATTAAACCTGAAGGGTTTAATAAAGAAGATAGAGGCATTAGATCACAAATTCCCTAACTTGAGCAGAACCAGTACCAGAAGCTAAAACAGCGTAAAAATCTCCCGTGTAAGGTAATGGTAGTTCATATAAAAAACCAGCGGGAATTTGCACCATGTAACTAGAAGTTGTCACAGTGTTACTAACTCCCAAATAAATAGTTTGAGATAAAGAGTTAAAAATAGTTAAACCAACGCGGCTAGTATTAGCCGGTGCAATTAAGCTTGCTGTAGTACTTAAATGATTTGTGATTGCATTGGCTTGGCTGGAAGTAATTCTACTTGGAGATTGAATCGTATTAGATAATGGCATTAACTACACTCCATTCCTACTAAATTTACTGTAGATTGCGATATGGCAGAAATTGCCCCTAGATAAAGTCCTGTACCTTGAGATAATTCAAAAGAACTACCATAATCAGTTAATAGTATACCCTTGTTTATTTCTGCTGTCTCTCCTAAATTTATCCAAATAGGTTTATCGCTATTGTTAATAAGGTTTAAATATTTTCTGTTAGGGTTAGCTGCAATAATTACACTTGAATCATTTGTAATTTGCTTGTTTAGACTGGTACACGAATTAAAGTTAGTTGGCATTAAAGAAAAAGAATTAGAAGGTTGATAAGCAACTATCTCTTGTGAATAACTACCGTGAATTGTTACTATATCTTGTCCGGTTAAACCTCCATAACCTACATCCTCTATTTGAACTCCCAATTTACCATTACTACCAAGTTCAATTGCTAAATTTTCGGTGTATAGATCCATCAACTGATACATCCTATAAGGATAGCCAGATGGATTCAGCAAACTAATAGAGCCAACCAATTCCCAACTAGTACTTTCAGTGATAAATAAATTAAGTTGTTTTCTGGCTCCAGTCCATTCAACATTAAGTATTTTATTCAGCTTGTCGCTGTCAGTGTCTTCTAGCGTAAAATCAGGAAGTTGTACTTCTGGCAAGCTAGTAATACGAGCGTAAGCTTTGAGGTTTTTAACAAACGTATTAACGCTAATTAGCGTTACACCGGGAATATTATCAACAGACTGATTGCCGTCGCAAATGGTAATAATGCTGCTAGCAGTGTTGACATCAAGTTTTTTTACTATGGTTTTAACTTTAGAGTAAGAAACAATTTCACTCACGATTAATTTAAATTTAAATGTAATAAAAGAGCCTTCAAGGAAAGCTAAAACCCTTGCAAGGCTCTTTTCAGGTGTGTCACTGGAGTGACAAACATAGTATAATTACAAACTTTCAACTTGTACAAGTACTGAGTAATATAGAGTAGCTGTGTCAACTTTACACATCACTGGGGATTCATTTTAGATCGGAGTGTGTAACTTCTTGTTCTGATCAACAGAGGATTTTGGCGAAATTAGTTTATCTTTACGAATATTTTTCAGCTAGAACGCAATTTTCCTTGTTTTTATTGATTTTTTGAGTACAATTACTTAAGGAATCTGCTTTGCCTCAAAATCTACTCATTCTCATTATTGTCAGGAAAAGTCAAATCTAAAATTGCTAAATTAAAAAGATATTGATAGGCTGAAACACTAATACAAAAAGCCTTCTGGCGGTTTTTATGTCGTCACATCGTCAAGGGAACAAACACAACTTAGGGGGAGTGTTTTTGTGAACGCAGCTGAGATGGCAACAAACCTGGAATTTGCCAGTAAAATTGCGGCAGTAGTCAATTTGTTCAAATTCGAGTTTCCTGATGCCAGATCCGATCTCAAACCGTGGACAAACGATCCAGAAACCAGGGAGTTAGTCGATCCAGATTCTATAGATATCGGCTTTCATTTTCCTGGTATCAGCAGATCGTGGCGCTGTCGCAGTATCTTGATACAAATCCGTTTTTACCAAGATCCCATTAGTAGCTTACGTCGTGCCATAGGTGTAGAAGTAGCAGGATTTAACCATCTTGGCGAACAGTGGCGGCTTTCAACGGTGGAAAACTGGAATTTTGTTGGTGAAATCGTACCTTCAGAAGAAGTGGGGGAAAAACTAAAGAAATTTTGCAGACAAATTTTGGAGGTGTTCAATAAATCGATTAAAGAGTGAGGAGTTAGTCAATAGTCATTAGTCATTGGTCATTAGTTATTAAGTATTTGGATAAAGGACAAAAGACCAATGACTATTGACTATTGACTCTTACACCCGCCATCAGCACAGTATGTGGAACGATATGTAGTGGGACGCTTACCAAAGAGGCTGTAACGATTATCGCGGACTTGTTCGTAAACGCGATCGCCTACCCATTTGACTCCAGGTAAAGTCCGATAAGCATCCACAAATACACTACCCAATGGTAATAATCGCCCAATTTCTTCAGCTGCTGCACTGCCTTGCCAGCGTTTTTCTGGTGCAGTTCCATCAATCAAAATCATACCCATCTCACAATCATCTGATGTAATTCCCCACTTTTGAAGAGATTGTTCATCTTGCATGGGGATATAGACAAACAGCTTTCCTTGGTCTAAGGTTTCTAGTAGTTGTACCAGGGTAACGCAGAGATTGCAATTTCCATCGTAGATAACATAGTAATTCATGTTTTAACCGCCTTGATCCCCAATCCAAAATCTAAAATCTAAAATTTTTATATCTATCTTTAGGTAGAATTTGCCTTATTCCTAGCGATGGGCTTTTACAGTTTTCACAAATTTTTGTAAACTATACTTATTTTACGTTGACTTTAAACAACATCAAAGCAATTTGCTACAGTCAACATGGACTAATATCTGAAAACCCTATTGTTTCTAAGGCGAGAACAATGGCAGTAGAGAAAGTCTTAACGATTGATTTTGCTGAGGAAGAAGCTTGTACAAAGATTCTGCCGCGATCGCCACTAAATTCCAGTTACAACGCTAAATGGGATGGTATTCGCCTAGATTATCACCAACAGCCTGCTCATGAAACTCCAGAACATAGTCCTAAGCAGCATGTAATCAGTATTTGTCTTGCACAGTACCCAGTCTACACCGAACGAGTGTTAGATGGACAAATTCAGCGTGAATATATGAGCTATGGTGATATTGTTGTGGTTCCGGCAAACATTCATCATAAATTACGCTGGGACAAGGAAGCAGAATTTATAGTCCTCAGCCTGGAAGAAGAGTTATTTGCCTGTATAGACCACGACTCTATATATTTGCAGCATTCCGAAATTCTGCCACATTTTGCTTCCCGCGATCCATTGATTCAACATATTGGGTTAGCGCTTAAATCAGAACTAGAATCGGATGGTTGGGGTAGTCGTGTTTATGTCCAATCTTTAGCAACAACCCTTTGCGTTCACCTGCTTAAACACTATTCCGCATCTAGGGTAAAAATTCCCACATCTTCAGAAGGTCTTTCTCAGGTCAAGTTACGACAAGTGATCAAATATATTAATGACAACCTCGAAAAAGATTTAACATTAGCAGAAATTGCTGCTGCCGTGGGAATGAGTATGTATCATTTTTCACGTCTTTTTAAACAGTCAACTGGCTTACCGCCTCACCAGTATATTACCAATTACAGAATTGAGAGGGCGAAAAAATTATTAGCTCGAACAGAGGAAACAATTAATCAAATTTGTCAAGAAGTAGGTTTTCAGAATCAGAGCCACTTTACTAATGTTTTTCGTAAACTAATGGGTATAACGCCCAAAGTATACAGAGAAAAGGTAAAAATTTAGAAAGTATAGGGTTCATGGTTCATAGTTCATAGTTAATGGTTCATGGTTATTAATCATTAACTACTAATAACTAAAGCAAGATTTTGATATTTTTTGCAAGAATAGACAAGAAAAAAGTATAAGACATTGCTAAACTTGACTTTAACACTTGAGAATGCAACTATTTTATAGCGAAAAAGGAAAAAAACCATCTGCCGCCGGAGAGTTTCGCATAACAATCCACTATCTGTAGACTTAAATTTATCGATCCAAACAAGAGAGTTAAAGTATGAGCGACAACAAACTATCATCACGTCTTTATCCAACCCGCATTGATATCCCTGAGGATGCGCGTACAAAAATTGTTATACTTATCAACCAAACTCTAGCAGCAACAACGGATCTCAAAACCCAGGTGAAGCAGGCGCACTGGAATGTAAAAGGAACAGACTTCTATCAACTGCACGAGATGTTTGATGAAATTGCAGATGAGATAGAAGAGTTCATTGATATGTTTGCGGAAAGAATCACCGCTTTAGGTGGTTATGCTTGCGGTACAACTCGCATGGCGGCGGCTAACTCCATATTGCCAGAATATCCCACTGATATTTTGGATGGTATGGAACACGTTACCGCTATAGTAGAACGCTTTGCACCTTATGCCAAACACCTTAGAGAAGCAATAGACATAACCGATAACTTAGGCGATGCTGACACTGCTGACCTTTACACCGAAGTTTCTCGCACCATTGACAAGAGACTTTGGTTCTTAGAAGCGCATTTGCAAGCAGCAGCAGTTAAGTCGGAAAATGGTGCCACAGCTGGTAAAAGTCAACAGAAAGCGGCTGTTAAATAAGTAAAATAACTCAACGTTATTTAGTTATTAGTTGTTAGTTGTTGGGAATTGGGAATTGGGCATTGCGAATTGAGAATTGAAGTCATAATTGTTCCTATACGCATTGCCCATTACCCAACAAACAACAACTACAAACTATAACAATACTAAATCATTCGTGAAAACAAGAAACCCGGTTTCTTGAAGAAAACGGGTTTCTAATAACTCTCAATTTTCACAAATCAAATAGGATAGCTATAGCAATAGCAAATTATTTTTTGGATAAAATAATTTATTTTAAAACATACCGAAAAGTTCTTGACTATAAAAAAACGCGAATTAAATAGCCTACTGATATTATTTTATGGTCGATGGTTAATTGCTAATGGGTAATGGTTGATACTTAATAGTAGTGAACAACTATGAGTAATCAGCTTTGATAGAGTGTGTGAAGCTGACTTTAACACGTTATCATTCAATATTTGTACAAAAAAATTGTATTCAATTAAGCAGGTGAATTTATAGATAATAATAACCTAGCTAAAAATAGTATCTTTTTGGTAACTATCTTACTTATAAGTATCTACTTTTCATTTAGAATTCATATAGTCTAATATTGAGATAGGTAAAAACCGGGGACAAAAATAAGTTGAACTAATGCAAACTATTTATTACCCGATTCAAAACAATCTCGAAAGCCCGGTAAAGCCTGCAAAAGCTGATTGATTAGCAACATAGTGGAAGTGAAATTAATAAATATTTTAAGTATAGGATTCCTATTTTATTTTTGAAATACATGTAGGGTGGGCATTGCCAACCATGATCTAGATTTTGATGAGCAGTGCATACCCTACATTATCTAGAGATTTCTCAAAATTGATTCAGGATTCCTATATCTTCGCTAATTGCTAATAAACAAGCTTTCTGAACTAATTTATAAAACTGCATAAATAGCTAAGGAGTAACGTATGGTTTCCAATACCAAAACTCACTTAATTCATGATAGAAATGCTCGCGGTCGTACCCAGACAGGATGGCTCGATAGCTACCACACATTCTCCTTCGGTAGTTTTTATGATCCTAACCGCTTAGGATTTCGTTCTCTGCGCGTAATAAATGACGATCGCGTTGTTCCTGGTGCGGGTTTCCCTACCCACGGTCATAAAGATATGGAAATTCTCACTTACGTGCTAGAAGGAGCCATAGAGCATAAAGACAGTTTGGGTAACGGGTCGGTGATTCGTCCAGGTGAAGCGCAAATCATGAGTGCTGGTACTGGAATCTTGCACAGCGAATATAATCCTTCTGAAACTGAACCAGTTCACTTTTTGCAAATCTGGATTCTTCCTAATCAAAAAGGATTGCAACCCAGGTATGAACAAAAATCTTTTCCCATTGAAGAAAGAAGCAGCAAACTACGCTTAATAGCTGCTAAAGATGGGCGCAATGGTGCTGTGAAAATTTTCCAAGATGTTGATTTATACACATCTATTTTGCAACCTAGTGATGTGATTAATTATCACATCCAGCCTGATCGTCATGCTTGGTTGCAAATCGCTCAAGGTGTAGTAACACTCAACGGTGAAGAACTTAGAGCCGGTGATGGTGTGCAAATGAGTGGTGAAGAACAACTGGAAATTAGCACAGACGTTGGTGCAGAAATCTTGTTGTTTGATTTGGGTTGATTGAGATCCCTCAATCCATACCAGTCCACTCCAAGCGTGGAAACCAAAGCATGTGGCTTCCCTAAAAAAAAGGGGTAATAAGGGACTTCCAAATAAAAAATATCCAACAACCTCTTGTGGGGCCCACTAATCTTGGATAATTTATTTGTTGAAAATCCTAACAATTCTTCCCCAGGACTTACGCAAGATGTGGTTGAAAACCTTATTATTGCGTAGCGGTAATTCATGAATTACCGCTACTTTCGTTATATTTTGCGTAAGTTCTGTTCTCCTCTTTGCAAGAGGGGATTAACGTACAATTACTGTTATGGATCTACCTTCTTTTCTGTGGTTGTGGAAAATCGCAGCATGGTCAATGGGTTTATCGCTACTAGCCTATGTGCTATTAGCGATAACAGGTTTTTGGATGTTTCGTACTAGAACCTTGCGACACCCTCCTTCTTTTCTCCCATTTATGGAAAGTGACAGTGGACTGCGTTCATTTCACTTTCTAATTGGTATTTGCTTGGTTAGTTTGGTGTTGCTACTGCTACTTATTGGTATTATTGGTACTTACGGTCATTTTGGTTCCCTAGGACAATCACAACACCTCTGGGCTGGATTGATTACTGTGGTATTAGTTTTACTGTCTGCTGGAAGTGCTACCCAAATTAGTACCAAGCGACCTTGGATGAGAAATATTCACGTTGGTGCTAATATTATCCTGTTCCTTGCCTTCGCTTGGGTATCCCTAACTGGTTGGACTGTAGTGCAAAAGTATTTACCTTAATTAGTCACTGGTCATTAGTCATTAGTCATTGATCATTTTTAGCTAGTGTTATGACTGAGGATGAAAATAGCTATACACGCAGTTTTAAAGGTACAGCTTGGTACTATGCGCGGTATCGTCCTAAATACCCTAATGTCTTCTTTACTGATGTGGTTGAGAAGTTTCAATTAGATGGTAAAGGATGTTTGCTTGACTTGGGATGCGGTACGGGACTGTTGACACTACCACTCGCCAACTACTTTGAAGAAGTGGTTGGTATAGATCCAGAACCAGAAATGCTGGCTGAAGCTAAAGTTCAAACAAACTTAGCTGGTGTAAACAATGTGACTTGGGTTGAGGCGAGTTCCTACCAGTTAAACGATTTAAAGTCTCAACTAGGTAAGTTTAAGTTGGTAACAATGGGTGCTTCTTTTCATTGGATGGATCGAGATGCTACTCTGCAAAGTTTAAACGAGATGATTACTCCAGACGGAGGAATTGTTATTGTTGGTAATGCAAGCGTCTGGACTAGGTTGAGTGATGCAAGCTTTTCAACTAAGGTAAATGATTGGGAACGTCAGGTAAAAGTAGTTGTACAAAGATGGCTGGGTGAAACACGTCGTGCTGGTAACTCTATCTTTGTCGTACCTGAAGAGAGACATGAGGTGATTCTTACCCGTTCTCCTTTTTCAAAAGTAGAAGTTTATAATTACGAAATTGAGCGAAACTGGAATATTGAAAGCATCAAAGGGCATCTTTATTCTACCTCATTTTGTTCGTTACCTTTGTTAGGAGACAAAGTAGATGCTTTTGAGAAGGATTTAGAAAATACTTTACTTGCTGTCGAACCATCAGGACTATTTCGAGAATGTGTTTCTTATCAGGCTTTATATGCATGGAGGGGATGAAAAGTAAATAGCTATTAGATATTTTTTTAAACAGATGTAGATAGCGATCGCATCATAAATTTTCTTAGTGATTAGACTTATTGCAAAAATCGGTTTTTAGGATATTGCAACCACAGATGAACACAGATAAACACAGATAAATTATCTATGTTCATCTGTATCCATCTGTGTCCACCCCCCTCATTCCCCCCTAAAAAGGGACGCCAGTTGCAAGGGCGGGGGGAACCCCCGCACCGCACTGGCTCGGGAAGACAGAGGAAAAACTTTTATTTATTGTCCATCTGTGGTTTAATTTTCTTAAAACCCACTTTTGCAAGAAGTCTATTGTTAATGGTTATACCAATTCTCTATAACAATGAGCTAACCCACGCCCACGCAGGGGGCTTTGTTTGTGTAGTCCCACCCTTCTAGGGTGAGTGCAAATAAAGCTCAGCATCATAGAGAATTGGTATACACATATCTTGCACCTTTAAGTATAAGCCGCTAAACATAGATAAAGCGTGATAAAGATTGCAAGCTTCAAACTTGTTTAATCAGTCCTCTTAGAGAGGAATGCGTGCTATGAGACTGGGACTTATAGTCCCAGGCGGATCTGAACTAAGGCAAAAAATCTGTAAATACGTAGTGATTTTTGTGATGCGATATTTTTCAGGTGCAAGATGTAAATATAAGCCCCACTAACAGTCTTAATTCAAACCTATTTATTTTTTACCTGACTTTTAGCTTGTTCTAAAGCTATTTCTTTAATTGCCTGATATGAATTAACATTTGCAGATCCCTCAATGGCTTTAACTGCCAAATCTTGGACTTGTTTCAGGGCTGATTCTAGTTGTTTAGAGAGGTTTTGAATTCGCGCTTCTTGATTAGTAATAGTCTGTTCTAAAGATTGTAATCTTTGTTCGTAAAAACGCTTTTGTCCTTCTACTTCTTTAGCAAATAAATCCGCTTTAACCTTAGCTTGATAGTGAGCTATACCTTTCCCTTCTTCTGTCGCTTTCTTAATTGTAGCTTCCTTATCTTTAGGAAAAGCCTCTACCTTAGCTTTATATTCTTCAAATTGTTTTTCTTGCTCAAATATAGTCTTTTCTCTTTCTGCCCATTGTTTTTCTATTTCTTGTCGAAATTCTTCCAACTCTTTATATAAATTTTTCTGTCTTTGTTCGTATTCATCCATCTCCAGTTTCCGCTGGAGTTCTAAATCATATTTATATTCTGCTGTCTCTCGTTGTCGAGTTTTATTAAGATTTTCATTTCGTTCTTTGATGGCGCGTTTATGTTCTTCTTGTTCTTTGTGCCAAGTGTTTCTTTGTTCTTGTGATTCTTGCAATAACGATTCATACTGTTGGCTATACTCCTCCTGATAAGCCTTAGAATTATCTTCATAGGCTTGGATGAGTGTATCTAAGGTATTTTCAGCAACTTCCAAATTATGTAATTGTTTTAATTGTTCAACTTCATTCGCTACGTCTTGTCTGATTTCTGCTAATTTAGATGCTTGTGTTGTCAGTTGTTCTGATAATTCATTGGCTGCACTACCAAAGCCTAACTGAATTTTCGCTAAACTTTCGATAGTATAATTCATTTTTTGCTGAACAGTAGGAGCTTGATTCATAAATGGTTTGTTTTCTATTTCTAATTTTGTAGTTTTTTTAGATGCAGAATTACCTTCTTTTGTTAGTTGTTCAAGTTGTGATTTGAGTTCTGCTTTCTCTTTAGCTAATTCGTTGTAAGCTTGGAGAATTTCGATTTTAGTATTCTTATCACTTGGTTTTTTTGTTGGCATAACAAACCTCCGAATAGTAGAGTGAGCATTGCCCACCATATAACTAATGACTAATGACTAATGACTAATGACTATTTGGCAGAATTTTCAAAGGCTCTCATTGCCAAATCTTGTGCTTGTTTTAATGCTGCTTGCAGTTGCGCAGATATACCTTCTATTTGTTCGGCTTGTTTTTGTATTGTTTCTTCCAAAGATTTAATTTTCAATTCATAACTTTGTTTAGTAGCTTCCCACTCTTTCTCAAACAAATCAGCTTCAATTTTCGCCTTTTGGGAAGTATCTCTAATTGCTTCTTCTCTTGCTTTCTTAACCGCTTCTTCCAGTTCGACAGGGGAAGCTGCTATTTTTTGTTGATATTCCGCAAATAAAGGTTGATGTTCAGTAATTATTTTTTCCCTTGCTGCCCAATCTTTTTCTTTTGCTTCAGTGGCCTCTTGTAGTTGCCTTTCTAGTTGACGTTTTCTCCCTTCGTAGGCATCCGTATTAATTTTCTGAGTATTTTCTAACTTATATTGATATTCTTCTGTTTCTTTTTGACGCTCTTTAGTTAATAAATCATTGTATGCTTGTACTGCTTCTTCATATGCTTCTTGCTCTTTCTGCCACTCTTTACGTGTTTGTGTTATTTCTTTTTCTAATACTTCCCGTTTAGTAGCTATATCTTGTTCTAAATTTTTTAATTTTTCTTGGTGTTCTTGAGTTAATATATCGAGTGTATCTGCTACAACTCTAATTTGCTGAAGTTCTTTTAAATTCTGAGTTTCAACTTCTATAGCGCGGTTTAATTCGTCCAACTTTGAGTTCTGTTTGGCTAGTTTCTCTGATAGTTCATTAACAATACTGCCAAATTCTAATTGCAAATCAGCTATACCTTTGACAATGCTATCAACAGTATATGTAGAAGCTACTTCTAATATTTGTTTGTTTTTTTCCTTTTCTGCTTCTTCTTGCTTGGTAGCAATTTTTGATTCTAGCTTTTTTCTGTCTGCCAAAATTTGCTGAAATACTTGCATGAGTTGTTGTTTTTTGTCATGGGGTGCAACTGCGCTCATACTCAAACTCCCGTAAATATGCAATGTTTTTTAATAGCAAGCTATACCAAGACTCACTCTATACTGTGATTAGAGTAGCCTTGAAAACAGTATCCTCAGTGCAGTAGAAATACCGAAACGATAAAACTAGACAAGTAAACCTTTGTCTAGTTAGCTTTTAGCTAACTTCAGCTTTTAGCCCGAAATTTATTTCCGGGCTAAATATTAAACTTGTTAAGAATGGTGCAAGATGTGAATTTTAACGGTTTTGTCCCAGATGTGCTATGACACGTCTCTACACAGACGCGACTTGATGCAAGATGTAAGTCTTTTTTGAGGTTGCAATTCTTTCATCCTATTTAGTACGCTTGTACTAAAATAAATATACTCAACTAAAACTACTCCTGTCAAGCAAGATATGTAGACATTTGTCATTTTTTTATTTATTATTAGTTAAAAGAAATGACAAACAACACTGAAGCTAACTTTTGGGTATCCTAGAGAAAGCACATAGCTCCCCATTACTTTTTACTGCTTTAAGTTTGCTGTGACTTTTTTCTATACTGAAATTTTAAATAAATAAAGCTAATAAAAAAATCATATGCTACCGATATGGTTTATAATAGTATGTGTGCTGTTACATAAATTACATAAAGTAAAAAATTCTACGGTGAACAAGCGTGGAATTGCCGAGATTGCTTAATTTTCTTGTTACAAGCACACATACAAAATTTTGTGATATCAATGTACACTAGCGAATCTACTAAGTATCCTCCGACGACTGACATCGGGCAAAGGAGCCGTATTTTAGTCGTCGAAGATGAAGAAATCATCCGAGAAATGCTAGTTTTAGCTTTGGAGGAGGAAGGTTATGGAGTGGTGACTGCCAAAGATGGGCGATCGGCGATAGAACATTTGAAAACTTTTGAGGCAAATTCAGGCGAACAAGCTTTCGATTTGGTAATTCTGGATTTGATGCTGCCTCAAATCAATGGGTTGGATATTTGCCGTTTGCTCCGTTATCAAGGCAATCCGATACCAATTTTGATGCTAAGTGCCAAGGGTAGCGAAACTGACCGCGTTCTAGGTTTGGAAGTGGGAGCAGATGACTACCTAACAAAACCTTTTAGTATGCGGGAGTTGGTGGCTCGCTGTCGCGCTTTGCTGCGCCGCCAACGTTTGAGTAGTTTACCCCAACTACCAGTATTGCACTATAAAGAAATTACTTTGTATCCGCAAGAGTGTCGCGTGCTGGTACGGGGTCAAGAGGTGAATCTGTCTCCGAAAGAGTTCCGTCTATTAGAATTATTTATGAGTTATGCTCGACGAGTTTGGTCACGGGAACAATTGCTAGATCAAGTTTGGGGACCAGATTTCGTCGGCGATAGTAAAACTGTAGATGTTCATATCCGCTGGTTGCGGGAAAAATTAGAGCAAGACCCAAGTCGTCCTGAATATATTGTGACAGTACGTGGATTTGGTTATCGATTTGGCTAGTTGTTAGTTTATGATTTGTGCGAAAGCAACTAACAACTAGTGATGTTAGTATTGGGTTTTCTTTTGGGTTTGGCGGTAGGACTCGGGTTTTGGCTTTGGCAACAGGTGCAACTGCACCGCATACTTGGAAAAATACCGCCTTCGTTAAAATCGCAATCTTCTGAAATAGCGCTACCGCTAATTCCCCGCTTGCGAAGTGAAATTGCATCGTTAAGAGAACAAAACCAAGAGTTGCATCAGCAACTGCAAAATTACGAAGACTTGCTGGAGATGACACCAGTGGGATATTTGCAGGTGGATGAAGAAAATCAACTCCTGTGGTGCAATTTGCAAGCACGGGAAATGTTGTATTTGCAAAGGTGGCAACCGGGACAGGTACGCTTGTTACTGGAGTTGGTAAGGTCTTATGAACTAGATCAACTGATTGAGCAAACTCGCGATCGCCAACAATCACAATTTCAGGAGTGGGTGTTTCACCCCTCTTGTGAGAACGCTCAAGCAATGTTAGAAGTAAGGTCTCTGGTTTTGCGGGCAACCACCATACCTTTATCCGAAGGAGATGTTGGAGTCTTTCTGGAAAATCGCCAATCGCAGTTGGAAATTAACCAAGCACGCGATCGCGCTCTTTCCGATCTCGCTCACGAACTCAGAACGCCATTGACTTCCATCCGTCTGGTTGTGGAAACGTTACAAGACCGTTTGTCACCTCCTTTGGATCGCTGGGTAAACCGACTCTTACAGGAAGTTGACCGGTTGATTAATCTGGTACAAAGCTGGCTGGAACTTACCCAACTCGAAAATGACCCCACCCTGAAACTCAATCGCCATCCCACAGAAGTGCGATCGCTGATTGCCAAAGTATGGGAAACTCTAGAACCCCTAGCAGGACGACATCAAATTCAGCTTGTCTACTCCGGACCAGAAAATGTCTGGATTAATGCTGATGAATGCCGCATTTATCAAGTATTTCTCAACTTGCTAGATAATAGCCTGAAATACAGTCCTCTTAATGGAACTATTACTATTGAAACAAAAATTCACACACAAGAGGACAAAGATAAAAATCAAACTGGCACATCAAGCGTTGTACCCAATTTAGAAATTAATATCATTGACTCTGGTGTTGGCTTCTCAGAAACAGATTTACCCCATGTTTTTGAAAGATTTTACCGAGGCGACCAAGAGCGTTCTCGTTCAAAAGAAACAGAGGGTAGCTCCGCAGCAACACTAACGGGTAGTGGTTTAGGATTGGCGATCGTCCGTCAAATAGTGCTTGCTCATGGCGGTAGCATCAAAGCTATGAATCATCCCGGAACAGGCGGAGCATGGATACAATTAATATTCCCTGAGGTCATAGCAAATTCTCAAACCCAAGACTATATTTAGAAAATATCTTCAATGTTTGAGACTACTAGCGTGAAAGCCCTTATTTTTAATAATAATCCCCATTCAGGAAGACCCCAGCTAACACGCGAAATCAGGCGTTTAGAGCGGGAAATTTTACGTATGGGAGCTTTGGTAGAACAATCCTTTCGCCTGAGTCACCAAGCATTGTTTTCGCGTGACTTAAAAGCGGCTGAGGAACTCCCCCTTATAGATAAACAAATAGATCGCTTCTATAAACAAATCGAATCCGACTGCGCCGCAATCATGACGCTGCAAGCGCCTGTAGCTCAGGATTTGCGCTGTTTGAGCGCTTTTATGCAGTTGGTACGCGATTTAGAACGCATCGGCGATTATGCCAAGGATCTAGCTGAGATTGCAATTAAAATCTTTCCTTATCCACCCCATCCCTCTTTACCAGAGATTGCAGTCATGTCACATCATGCGCAAGCAATGTTAGCAACCAGCTTGGTAGCATTAGCGGATTTGGATGAAATCGGGGGAAGAAATGTTAAGCAACTGGATGACGCCGTAGATACTGCCTACGAACAACTGTATCAGGTTTTAGCCTGTCAACGGGATGTTCCAGGCGTAGTCGAGCCGATTTTGCTGCTGGTATTGGTGATTCGTCATTTGGAACGCATGGCAGATCATGCCACTAATATTGGTCAAAGAGTAGCATACATTGTTACAGGTCAACGCAGTTAAATTCACAACCTTATCATCCAGAATCACAACTTTAATAAAGCTAAAAAAAATTAGCACAAATTAGTAATGAGTAATTTTTGGTCAAAAATTACGTCTTTTTACATCTTGCACGCCTACGTAGTAATTTAGAGGCGGCAGCCCAACGAACTCCGTTAAATACGCACCCTATAAATACGCACCCTACAATACTCAAAAATTCAGTAGATCACAAAGTTTTTTAGAACCCCTGCCACATGGACATTTCAACAAAAAACCCAGACACCAGAAAATAACGGATTAATCAGCATTTCAGGCGATACCGTCAGTTTTGAGAAGGCGATCGCTCTAAAACTAACGCTGTTTCCCCCTAACTAACGATGGCTGAAACCCTGATTATTACGTCAGTTTCCAAAACTTTGTGATCTACTGAAATTAGTTATAGTTTTAGTCCATTTTAATGGACTTCTGCTATGAGCCTGGGACTTAGAGTCCCAGGCGGACTGGCGTGCGACTTTAGTCATCAGTATTTTTTAATCCAAAATTTAAAATCAAAAATCCTGTTAGGTATCACCTCAGATAAATCTAATGTGTAAAATCGTATTGCTATTCTATCAACCCTGATAGTTTTACATAAGTTTTTAAGTATACTTTTTAGCTTAAATTTACATATTCAGATTTTATTAAATACGTTTACTCACAAGAAAATACGAGAACAGATAATATATTGCGAGTGCTTTTTATTTGAAAATCTCATCAGGTTATAGTTAAAAATCATACATTTTATGTAAGCCTTACCTGTTCTTAAACTTCTCGCATTAAAGTAACTAAAGACACATGAAAAGTATTTTGATATTTCCCAGAAAATACTGTGTATGATATGCAACTTCTGTTTTCTTCAAAATATCAGGTTATTTGCTGTATCTTTATGCTTGACAGCAGGTAATATATATTAGTTAGCTAACATACATTTCATACAAGCCTTACCTGTTCTTAAACTTCTAATACTAATATTTAGCCTAGAAAGAAGTAGCAGAGGCAACAAGGAAAGATTGCCATCTCACAGATGGTGCTGATGTAACTAAAAAAACTGATGAGTATCACACGTCGAGATTTCTTGCTGTTAATGGGAGGAAGCGCAGGTGCAGTAGCACTCGGTTCCTTAGGGGGATGTAATCAAAAACTGACGCAGTATTCCACTTCGTCAGTGGAGAAAGCGGTATTTGCTTTTAAACCAATCAAAGGTTCAATTCCCTTAGAAACCGCTGGTTTTGACCCAGAACAGCAAAAGAAAGAATACAGCACCTTTGATGTAGTAGATGATTTGGTACTGCCAGAAGGCTATCAATACCAGGTTATCGCTGCTTGGGGCGATAAAGTCGGTGATTCTCGCTTTGGCTACAACAATGACTATTTATCTTTTGTGCCAACAAGCGAAAATGAAGGATACCTCTCGGTTAACTTTGAATACATCAGTGCCATCCCCTGGATGCAAACTTATGAGCAAGTAATTGGTAAACCACTGCCGTTTGAAGAAGTAAAAGCAGCGCTGAAAAATAACTCATCAGGGAAAAATGAAATAAATGCTTTCACACTGGCAAAAAACGATACGATTAGAGATAGGATAGAGGAAATTTGCCGAGAAGCGCTACTAGATCAAGGGCTGGGTGTCATCTCGATCCGCAAAACAGCGGATGGTAAGTGGGAACGTACTAATTCAAAAGCTGATCGGCGTATTTCTGGCATTTCAGGTTTAAGTGATGGACGTTATCTAAAAGCAACAGGTCCTGCAACTGCGGTATTTCGCAAACAGCAGGGATTGGGTTACATAGATAAATTAGGCGATCGCATTATTGGTAGTTTTGCTAATTGTGCTGGTGGAACCACACCTTGGGGAACAGTCCTCAGCGCCGAAGAAAATTTTCAAGCTCAAGTACCAGAACCAGTGTATGCTGATGGTACATCCCTTGACCCAGGTGAAAGACCTTTTGCTTTAGGCGATGAAGAACTTTTTGGTCAAGGTAATGTTTTTGGATTATCGGGAAATAAATATGGTTGGATCGTAGAAATCGATCCTGCTAACGCTAATGATTATGGAACTAAGCACACTTGGTTAGGGCGCTATCATCATGAAGCGGTAGGTGTGCGTGCAGAAGTGGGAAAACCGCTAGCATTTTATTCAGGGTGCGATCGCAGAGGTGGACATATTTACAAATTTGTCAGCCGAGACAAAGTACAAGACCCCAAAGACAAAGCTAATTCCCGATTGCTTTCTCAGGGAATGCTCTATGCTGCTAAATTCAACCCTGATGGTACTGGTAGTTGGATAGCTTTAAAAGCTGACACACCAGTAGAACCAGACCTTCCTAGCAATATAGCGCTTAACTTACTCCAGCTACCCAAGGGTTCGCAAGCAGCAACACAAAAAGATCCAAAAAAACAAACTCTCTTTAAATTACCAGAACCAATTGAAGGTTTTCATCTACAACTTACCAAAGACGAAGAGATTGCACAGTATAAACAAAAATTCAAACAACTAGGCGACCTCTACATTGGTAATGCAGAAGAAAAACAAGGCGCAATTTTAATTGACGCTCATTATGCCGCCAATGCTGCTGGTGCAACTTGCACTGCTCGTCCAGAAGATACGGAAATCGCACCGAATGGCGATTTATATATTAGCTTTACCTCTGGTTCGCCAGATAAGGAAGGTGGTCCAAATATAAAAGTTTTCAAAGGGCCTAAAGATGAAACCCCTTACGAATACGGCTGGGTAATGCGCCTGACGGAAGATAATAACGACCCTACGGCGCTTAGCTTCCGCTGGCAAATGTTAGCCACCGGTGGTGAACCCGCAGTTGGAGGTATGGGTTTTGCAAATCCGGACAACTTGTTACTAGACAAGAACGGAAATGTATGGATGGTGACAGACATGTCCACCGGAAAGATGAATAATTCTGTAACTAGTCGCATTGATGACAACGGTAAACCCGCAACAATCACAGGTTTATTTGGTAACAACGCCATTTGGTATATTCCCACATCTGGCGAAGATGCAGGTAAAGCTTTCTTGTTTGCAACCGGACCAATAGAGTGCGAAGTTACAGGGCCTTGCTTCACCCCGGATGAGACGACGATGTTTGCAGCTATACAGCATCCCGGAGAAGCTAATGGTACTCGCAAGAACCAAGCATCAGAAAGTAGAGAATTCTTAATTACTACAACAACAGGTGAAGAGTTTTCCCAGACTCGTCAGGTTCCTCTTGGTTCTAACTGGCCAAGTAGAACTGCCGATGCTCCTCCTAAACCTGCGGTTGTGGCGATCGCAAAAACTTGAAATATTTTACTGATCTCCACTCGCTGAGTCCGCAATAATAATTAACCAACAATCAAGCAAATAACAATACAAATAAATTAATTTTATTGCCAATTGCGAGTAAACTCTTAATAGCCAAATTCTCTGGAAGCATCATATTTGCCTGCCGATAGCTTCCAAATGATTCAACCTGGCTATACACCATATCTTGTTGTTACACCCGACCTATGCCAGTAAAAGCACACTCACCGCCTATTAACAGTGAAAATAACCAATATTCACCCTTAAGTGAATTATTTCCACCCATGTCAGCCGAAGTTGCTTGTTTTTCTTACTTTCTCCACGGATTCTACACAGTTGTTATCAATAATAGTAAGCAACCTCCTCAAGTCTGACATCTACCTTTTGGTTGAATTGAAATTTCCTTAAGGCTGAACTTTGTTACCAAGATCACAAACTTCCGAAAATCCTGAATAAATTGAGTCACGAGAAGTGCGATACGCGAAGCGTTAAGCCTCCGGCTTATCGCGGCTAATTACCAGGATACCCCACATAAATTTTCAATCAAGTTCACTGTTTTACTTTATCAAATCCTAAAAATCATACAATGATGTATTCTACAAATCGTACACAAAACTCTGCTGCGTCCACCAACCCTAGCATTTCTACCTCCAATCTGCCGCAAAGATTATTTACTCGTAGAGAAGTAATTCCCTCTCGCAACGATGTACTGTGGAGAATCGAGCGTGGAGCGGTTCGCACTTTAACTTGGAGCGAAGACGGAACATTTATTACTCTTGGCTACTGGGGACCTGGAGATTTGATTGGTTATCCTTTGTCCAGAGTCAAGCCTTACCAAATTGAATGCTTGACCAGCGTAGAAGTCAGCGTTGTGCCACCGCAATTGTGGAGTCAAGAAGTCGATGCCTTGTTAAGCCACATTCAACAGGCTGAGGAACTCTTAAGCATTGTGCATCGCAAACCAATATCCCTGCGTTTGTGGCAATTTTTGGTTTGGTTGAGTGAAAAATTTGGTCGCGACGTAGAACAGGGTAAATTGATCGACCTCAATGTTACTCATCAGGAGATGGCAGAAGTGCTAAATACTACAAGAGTAACTGTAACTCGTCTACTCCAACAGTTTGAAGAAGAAGGCAATCTGATCCGCCACAAGCGCCGCATTATTCTGTGTTTGGCGAATAAAGGACAAACAAAAATTGGTTTAAAGGTGTAGTAGTTGACTTGTTTCTCTCTGTAAGGCGCTGATAAATTAACTACTGGACGAAGCGGGAATGTTACTGAGAAAGAAAAAAGCTTCCTTCTAAGTAATTTTCCCCAAATAAACCAGTAGGTGTGAGTGAGACAAACAATGACAAAAGCATTCTGGAACGTTCTGAAACTGAGTCCAGTAATTATTGCAGCTACATTTATCGCAGCTAACAGCGCCTTTGCTGCGGAATCAAACCAAGAAAACAGCCTCGGTCAAGTAACATCCGTTTCCCAGTTTTCCGATGTACAGCCTACAGATTGGGCATTTCAATCTTTACAGTCTTTAGTTGAGCGCTACGGTTGTATTGCTGGTTATCCCAACGGTACTTTCCGTGGGAACCGTGCTTTAACCCGTTATGAATTTGCAGCCGGTTTGAATGCTTGTTTGAACCGAGTTAACGAACTGCTGGCTACAGCAACAGCTGACCTAGTAACCAAAGATGATTTGGCTTCCTTACAGCGCTTGCAAGAAGAGTTTTCTGCTGAACTCGCTACCCTGCGTGGTCGTGTAGATGCTCTGGAAGCTCGTACAGATGAGTTGGAAGCTAAGCAATTTTCCACCACCACCAAACTGGCTGGTGAAGCAATTATCAACGTGTCTGAAGCTTTCGGTAAGACCAAAGTTGGTGGCGATAACTTAGACGCTAGTCTGGCTATGTCTGACCGGATTCGTCTGAACTTGAACACCAGCTTTGATGGTAAAGACAGGTTGAACATCCGTTTGAATGCTAACAACACTGTAAGCAACAACGGTGGTACAACCAATGCTTTCACTGGTACTGACATGACCCGCTTATCCTTTGACGGCAGTAGCAGCACCAACAACAACCTTTCCATCGATAAAGTTAACTACGCTTTTGCTCTGAACGACAAAGTGCGCGTTAAAGTTGATGCGATCGGTGGTGAATTCTACGGCAACGTTGACAACTTCAACCCTGCTCTGTCTAGCGACGGTAGAGGATCTATCTCCCGTTACGGTCGCTTCAGCCCCATTTACCGCCAAGGTCAAGGTGGTGCTGGTGCAACTATCACTTTTACTCCTAGCGATCGCTTGACCGCTTCTGTTGGTTACTTAGCTGGTACAAGTGATAACCCTGCTTCTAGCCCTGCTATTGGTGCTGGTTTAACCAATGGTTCTTTTGCTGCACTGGGTCAGGTTGGTTATAAATTTAACGATGCTTTCAGCTTTGGTTTGACCTACGCCCGCGCTTACCAAGAAACTCCTTCTGGTAAAGTAAACTTGTTCCAAAGCACAGGTAGCAAGTTGGCAAACGCTCCTTTTGGTAGCGTTGACACCGCTGCTAACCACTACGGCGTAGAAGCTACATTCAAACCCAATTCTAAATTAACTCTTGCTGGTTGGTACGGTTTTACCAACGCTGAAGCTAAGAGCGGTGCTAACGCTGGTTCGGAAGCGTCTATGAACTACTGGGCTACAAGTCTCGCAGTTCAAGATTTCGGCAAAGAAGGCAACGTTCTTGGCTTTATCTTTGGTCAATCACCCAAAGTAACTGGCAGTGATATTAAAGTTGCTGGTGTAGAGCAGAAAGATAAAGATACTTCTTACCACTTAGAAGCTCTCTACCGGATGCAAGTTACCGACAACATTTCCGTTACCCCTGGTTTGATGGTAATCTTCAACCCAGAACACAACGATGCTAACGATACCATTTACGTTGGTACACTCCGCACCACTTTCACTTTCTAAATTGAGTCAGCGGCGCATGTAACGAGTGCGCTTGTTAGCTCACTCTCATTGGCTATCTACAGGGTATTATTTTACAGGAGGTAACAGCCTCCTGTAAACAAAATATATAATTTAAAACAGCAAATGTTTAAACTAAATAAGAATTTCCTATCTGAATGCTAATGTGCATTTAGATTGCGGATTTTCACTTTCGAGAGGAAAACTCAAATCACTTCAGCCTAAACGACCAAAATAATTATATTTGTCGCCCTATAAAACTTTGCAATCTCAAGCTCTTGTTATTAAAGGGTTTGAGGTTAAGAAAATGTTATTAAACAGCTAGCTAATTAAGAGGTGATTTATAAAGTGAATATTAAGACCTCTAACCCTTGCATAGATTGTAGATCCCCCCTTAAAAAGGGGGGAAATCATTTCTAGCCCCCTAAAAAAGGGGGGTTGGGGGGATCAAATTTTCTTTATAAATGAACTCTAAATGCAGGTAACTGCTAGTTATACATAATCCATTATAAGCCTAAAAAAAATAAAATATAGCTTTTATTTGAACGCATTACAGCAACTTTAATCAGTTGTAATGCACTCAATTTTTTTTATAAGAATTATGATCCTGAAAACCCCGGAATTTAATCATTAAAACTTCTTGGTTTTAATGATTAAATTTCTTTGAAGCTGGGGATGAAAGGTAATTGTAGCCTTAAGGCTGCTGTGATAAAATACCTGGTATCAGTACAAAATTTAAAAACTTACCCCCGGGCTGGGGGTAAGTTTACGCCCGAAATAACCTTGAGGAGATATCACTACGCCCTTTGTGGCAAACGTGGTGAGCCTGGGAACCCTAGTAATAGGGATATTAAGGCTGAAAAGTCTTAAAAATCTCTGTGGCTTTAGCCCGGAGAGTGCCAAGCAAAACTTGATAGTACAAGTAGAATAAATACTGAAACTTTCCGGTAAAATTTACTTAGGAAAATGATCCTGGTACTTCTACCCTGATTAACCCTATAGGTGTGAGTGAGACTAACACGATGAAAAAACCATTCTGGAACGTTCTGAAGCTGAGTCCAGTTGTTTTCGCAGCCACTTTGTTTGCTACAAATAGCGCCATGGCTGGTGAACTCAACCAAGAAATAAGCCAAGAGACAACTTCTGTAAACCAGCTGTCCCAAAATTCTAACAGCATGGGTCAGGTCACGTCTGTATCTCAGTTTTCAGATGTGCAGCCTACAGATTGGGCATTCCAAGCTTTGCAATCCCTAGTTGAACGCTACGGCTGTATCGCCGGTTATCCCAACGGTACTTATCGCGGGAACCGTGCTTTGACTCGTTATGAATTTGCGGCAGGTTTAAATGCTTGTTTGGATAGGGTTAACGAATTAATCGCTACAGCAACAGCTGACTTGGTAACAAAAGAAGATTTGGCTACGTTGCAGCGCTTGCAAGAAGAATTTTCTGCTGAATTGGCAACCCTGCGCGGTCGTGTAGATGCTGTAGAAGCTCGCACTGCTGAATTAGAAGCTAATCAGTTCTCCACAACCACCAAACTGCAAGGTGAAGCAATTTTCAACCTATCTGACGCTTTTGGCGATAGTCAAGCAGATACTACTGAAGACGAAGACGACAACCCCGAGTTAGATGACAACACGGTTTTCTCTGATCGCGTTCGTCTCAGCTTGAATAGCAGCTTTACCGGCTCAGACCAGTTGCAAATCCGTTTACAAGCCGGTAACATAACCAATTATGGCGATGTAACCGGTACTAACATGTCCCGTCTCGCCTTTGACAATAATACCGACAACAGCGTTGAAATCGATAAAATCAACTACGCTTTCAATCTGGGCGAGGGAATTCGCATTAAAGTTGACGCTAACAACGCCGAACTCTACGAAAACGTCAACAACTTTAACCCCGACTTTGCTAGTTCCGGAACTGGTGCTATCTCCCGCTACGGACGTTTCAGCCCCATCTACCGCCAAGGTTCTGGTGGTGCTGGTGTGACAGTGCAATTAAATCCGAATGGACCTTTAACTTTTAGTGCAGCTTATCTCGCACCTGATGCTAGCGACCCCAGTGAGGATAACGGAGCGTTTAATGGTAATAACGCTTACTTCGCTCAAGTAGCATTCAAACCTAGCGAAACCTTTGACGTTGGTCTGAGCTATGCTCGCACTTATCAGAGTGGTGCAAGTGCTAACTTGTTTGGCTCTACAGGCAGTGAGTTTGCTAATGACCCCTTTGAAGGTGCTGCTCTGACAGCCAACCATTATGGTGTACAAGCTAACTTCAGACCCGGTTCTAGATTTTCTGTTGGTGGTTGGTTCGGTTACACTACTGCCGACGCGAAGAGCGGTCCTGATGCAGATGCGGAAATGATCTACTGGGCTGCAACTCTTGGTATCAGAGATTTAGGTGCACAAGGCAGCGTGCTAGGTGTTATCTTTGGTCAACCACCCAAAGTTACGGAAAATGATATCGCAACTAGTGAAGATGACGGTACTTCTTACCACCTAGAGGCTCTGTACAAGCTACAACTCACCGACAATATTTCTGTCACCCCTGGCTTGTTGGTAATTTTCAATCCAGAGCATAACGACAATAACGATACTGTTTACGTCGGTACACTTCGTACTACTTTCAGGTTCTAAAGTTTCTTTAATCCTCTACAGGTTTCAAGAAGTCTGTGGCTACAGGAACAAAGCCTACCTGCGCTGGCTAGAAATAAAGTTAAGCCCGCCACTTGGCGGGCTTTTGTATGAGAAATCAGAAAAGGTCAAAGAGACTGAAGAAGGGCTGATATCTTGCAGCATTATCAATCATCTGTGAAATAATCAGCCGTGGGGAGCAACGCGATTTGGTGAGGTCGGGTGAAAAACAGGCGATCGCTAAAAACTA
>JBHYDF010000089.1:0-30568 GCA_051861145.1 Nostocaceae cyanobacterium | reverse complement strand
TCTCTACAGGCTTTTGAGGTCTATGCGCGTACATTCGCACCGGGGGAAGTTCAGATTAAGTGGACTCGTTGAGCCAAGAATCTCCCGAATTCAATTCGGGAGAGTTTCAATTTAACTATTGCCCCAAATAAGCTTCTAAAACTTTCGAGTTGCGCTGAATTTCCTCTGGAGGACCTTCAGCCAGATTTTGACCTTCAGCAAGTACCCAAACGCGATCGCACAAAGACATAATCACATCCATATTGTGTTCAATAATCAGAAATGTCATGCCTTGCCGGTTCCAAGAGACAATGCGATCGCATATGTCATTTATTAATTTCGGGTTTACCCCTGCCGCAGGCTCATCTAATAAAATTAACTTAGGATCAGCCATCAGCGCCCGTCCTATTTCCAGTAGTTTACGCTGTCCACCGGACAACCCTCCAGCGTAATCGTAGGCTTTGTGCGCCAAACCCACCGATTCTAAAATTAACATTGCCCGTTCGCGCAGTTGCTTTTCTTCTTTGGCTACGATATGGGCTTTAAATTGCAACTGCCAAAAGTTTTCACCAGTTTGTTTTTGCGCTGCTAGCAGTATATTTTCCAGCACCGACAACCGCGAGAGGGCACGGGCGACCTGAAACGTACGTACTAGTCCTTGCTGGGCAATTTGATATGGCTGTAAGTGCTGAATGGGTTCGCCATCAAAAACTACTTTTCCTTTGTCGGGACGGATGAAGTTAGAGAGTAAATTAAATAAGGTAGTTTTGCCAGCACCATTCGGGCCGATCAAGCCTGTGATACTACCTGATTTTACTTGAATTTCAGCATTATCTACTGCCTTAATGCCACCAAAATTTTTGCTCAGTCCACTTGCAGCTAATAAAGGAAATTGGGATGAATCTTTATTTACCAAGGGTAAGTTCCTCCTTCTTGCCTAAGATACCTTGAGGACGCCAAATCATCAGTATCATTAAAATAAGTCCGATTACCATGATGCGAAAAGCACCCACCTGATCGGAGGAAAGGTTAGTGAAAACTTTGGGCAGAACTTCACGAGTGAGTGTATCGTAAGCAAAGTAAATTACTGCGCCTAAAATGGTGCCGATATTGTTACCGGAACCACCTAATATCACCATAATCCACGCATCAAAAGTTAACTGCGGCTGGAAATTATCAGGGTAAATAGCGCTGATTTGCCATGCGAAGAAAGCACCAGCGATACCCGCGATCGCACCACCTAACATCAAAGATTGGAGTTTGTACCAAAAGACATTTTTTCCCAGTGCTTTGGGAACTTGTTCATCTTCGCGGATAGCTTTGAGAATACGACCCCAAGGCGATCGCACCAAAACTTCTAATCGCCAAAAAACAAATGCCAACGTCAATAGCGACAATAGCATCAAACCTGCTCTTGGGTCATAATCAAAAATTTCCAGTACCCCAGAAATATAAATTGCTACCGTCAAAAGTCCTAGTAAAACTCCCACCACCAGACGCGATATAAATTCTGGCTTACTTACCCCTTTAGGCGAATCAACAGCGATCGCAGAAGCACGAATCCAACGCCACAACCAATATAAAGTGATACCAGCAAGCAGCGTTAATAAACCAATCATTACTAGTTTGAGGAATAAATTTGGTTGAAAATTGGCTAGAGGTATAGGGTAACTTTGCACACCAAACGCCCCAGATATCCAAGCGTCACCTAGAGGTAAATCTTGGTTATTCACCACGAGACGAATTAGTTCTCCTACACCGATAGTGACAATTGCAAGGTAATCTTCTCGCAAGCGCAGAGTCGAAAAACCAATTATTAAACCCAACAACGCTGCTAAAAATGCCCCGATTAGTATTGATATTAGTGCAGGCACACCCTTTAAGGTTAACAACACTGTTGCATATGCTCCTAGGGTCATGAAAGCCACATGACCAAAGTTAATTAAGCCTGTAAACCCCCACTGCAAATTCAGTCCTAGAGCAAACAAGGCAAAAATTGACGTAGAAATTGCTAAGAAAATGAGATATTCTGCCATAGGAATTTAGTCAATAGTCAATAGTCAATAGTCATTAGTCATTGGTCATTAGTCATTTGTCATTAGTCATTGGGCATCTGCGCCTTGCGATTTTTCCCTTGTCCCCCACTCCCCCCCTCCCCATTCCCCACTCCCCACTCCCCCATTTTCCAAAAAACGAGGTGAATAGATTCTAGAGTAGCTTGAGGATCGGACTGTGTAGCCGTAAACCATAAGTAATTTTATGGGAACACTAAATGATGATTGTGCTAGGTGGATAACAATGTCAATAACCTCACCCTATAGAGGGGTGGGGCTTGTAAGAAACAAGTCTTACGTGTTTGACTAGCTCATTAGACGCAGTTTGGTACGAACTTCCGAATGTTTCCCTAGTTCGGATTATCTTCAAACTATCTTGTTAATAGTGTTGGGTAGAGCCAAGACATCTTAACTGCGTTGAGCGAGGGGACTTAAACTAGACTCGAAGGATTATGAATTTACTGCGAATTAGAATCCATCATTTAATAGAACAGTTATCTGACGAGGATCTCGAAAGCGTGTGGGAGTCAGTCTACGCCTTACATTGTGATTTTTATATGCAAAGAGCCATACAAGAAGTCAAGCGATCGCAGCAACCTTGGGACACCTTAACCCACGAAGAAGCGATACAACTGTTAATTTTTTCCTGAGTTAGGGATTAGTCATTAGTCATTAGTCATTAGTCAAGAGTCATTGGATTTTTCACCATGCCCAATGCCCACTCGCTTCGCTTAATTAAAAATTAAGAATTAAAAATTGAATTGATTTGATTTCACTTTTAATTTTTAATTTTTCATTTTTAATTCCCGAAGGGTTGCCCAATGCCCCATTCCCTACTCCCTACTCCCTACTCCCTCGTAACCATGGAAGTGCGCTATGCACGGTCTTTTTTAATAGACCTGAAAAATTTAGAGCCTGCTGCCTATCAGCGAATTTATAATTATATATTTGTCGAGTTTGCCGACAAAAGGCAACTGCACGCTTTACCAGAACTGCGACAATTAGATAGTGAGGGAATTTTTTACCGCTTCACCCTAGATAATTACCTATTTGGTATAGAACTGAGGGGTGAAATTGTGAAATTTCTGCGAGTCATACCAATGCCAGATGTTTAGAGTGAGCAGTCGGTGAACACTTAAAACTGTATAAGGGGACATGGGATCGCTCGAACCTTGGCTTACACTTGTTTTTGAAAATCACTTTACTTGAGATTTCCCTATGGACGCTACGGCACTTTGGCAACGATACCAGAAATGGCTATATTTCCATGAAGGATTAGGATTTTACCTAGACGTGAGCCGGATGCGCTTTGATGAAGGCTTCGTGGAGGCGTTACAGCCAAAGTTTGAAAAGGCTTTTGCGGATATGGCGGAACTTGAGAAGGGAGCGATCGCCAATCCAGACGAAAATCGCATGGTTGGACATTACTGGCTGCGAAATCCGGATTTGGCTCCCACTCCCGAATTGACGCAAGAAATTGTCACTACCATAGAGCAAATTGAAGTATTCGCCGAAAAAGTCCACACAGGTGCAATTCATCCTCCGAAAGCGCCTCGCTTTACAGATGTGATTTCTATCGGTATTGGTGGTTCTGCCCTTGGTCCCCAATTCGTTGCTGAAGCCTTAGCCCCTGATTTTCCACCACTGGCTATTCATTTTATTGACAATAGCGATCCAGCAGGTATCGATCGCATTTTGACTCATGTACGTAACCGTCTGTCCAGTACTTTGGTTTTGGTAATCTCCAAATCTGGCGGTACACCGGAACCGCGTAATGGCATGATGGAAATCAGAAAAGCCTACGCTGGACAAAATTTGGATTTTGCCAATTATGCGATCGCTATTACTATGCCCGGTAGCAAGTTGGACGAAATGGCAAAATCTGAAAACTGGTTGGCAAGATTTCCCATGTTCGACTGGGTAGGCGGACGCACTTCGGAATTATCTGCTGTCGGTTTAGTACCTGCTGCTTTACAGGGTATAGACATCCGCGCCATGCTTGAGGGTGCAAAAGAAATGGATGATGCTACCCGCATCCCTGAACTGAAAAACAACCCAGCGGCTTTGTTAGCCTTGTCTTGGTACTATGCTGGTAACGGCAAAGGCGAAAAAGATATGGTTGTCCTACCCTACAAAGACAGCCTACTTCTATTTAGCCGCTACTTGCAACAGCTAGTGATGGAATCTTTGGGTAAGGAGAAAGATTTAGAAGGCAACATTGTCCATCAAGGCATTGCCGTATACGGCAACAAAGGCTCAACTGACCAACACGCTTACGTACAGCAGTTGCGCGAGGGAGTACCAAATTTCTTCGCTACCTTGATTGAAGTATTAGAAGACCGTAAAGCCCCATCTCCAGAAATCGAACCAGGAATCACAAGCGGCGATTATCTTTCCGGTTTTCTCCAAGGAACCCGCCAAGCACTCTACGAAAACCACCGCGATTCAATTACAGTTACCATCCCCCAAGTTAATGCTCGCACTGTAGGAGCATTAATTGCTTTATACGATCGCGCTGTCGGTTTATATGCCAGCTTAATCAACATCAACGCCTACCATCAACCAGGGGTAGAAGCTGGTAAAAAAGCTGCTGCTGCTATTCTCGACTTGCAAAAACAAGTAGTAGAAGTCCTGCAAACAGAAAAAACACCCCTTTCCCTCGAAGAACTTGCACAAAAAGCCGGTGCATCAGATCAAATTGAGTCAATCTACATAATTGTGCGTCATCTCCACGCCAATGGACGCGGTGTGGTATTGCAAGGTAATCTCGGTGAACCCAACAGTTTGAAAGTATCTATCGGTTGATAGATTTAGCACTTAAATACCATACTTTGGTACTTTTTGTTCACTTGTAACAATATTTTATACTTGAGCATCTTAAATTGAAGGTAGAGCTTCAATTTTTAGGATGCTTTTATTTATGAGGGGAATTCAAATCCATCCATTGGAATCAATAAAAGGGGGAATGGCTGAGTTTTTCACGCCCCAAGCCAGTCACGAAACCATGCTGGTACAAATTCCACCGAATACAATCGATGATTTATTTGTACACAAATCGCAAACCGACCAACTACTAGTAGTCAAAGGTCAGTTTGTGCTTGTAACTTTAATCAATAAACAATATCAGTATATTCCCTTAACTGACAACGTTCCTGTAGTAGTCACCATTCCGCCAGGAGTATTGCATGGAGCGATTAATCTCAGTTCAGAAACATGTGTATTAGTTAACGCCGTGCTGCGACATCGACCACCCCAAGAAATGGATTATGTTACCCGTGGACGACCATTTCCGTATGATTTAGCAGCAGCTAATCAAGCATTAAAAAACTTGGAAATTACAAACCGGATAGAGATTTTTTGGGGAAAAAATAAACAGTTTGTATGAAAAACTCACGCAAAGCCGCAAAGACGCCAAGATTTTCTTTGCGCCTTTGCGGCTTTGCGTGAGACTCAAAAAAATCTATACTTTTATGGCTCATAAAATCTAGAACTTCGTTCATGCACGTGATACTTATGTGCTGCCATCACAAGAGCTAAGAATCCCCAAAGAATCATACCAGGAAGCCCTAGCATACCGCTACCAATAGGTAGAGATGCTACACTGGCAACACCAATAGCACGACAAGCAGCCATAAACGGATCAGTGCGAGATTCAGAAAATTGAAATACCTTAAACAAAATCAGAATCAACCCACCTAAGTAAAAGATAGCGCCAAACCAACCCAATGTAAAAAACATATCTAAAATTCCGCTATCAATGATAATCGGTTCTAGCACTCCGTTTTCGTTCACAATGAATGTATTGCCGATGCCATTACCTAAACCGTTAGTTAAAGCTTTGTTGAGACCCTTTTCATAAATTTCTTGTCTTTCCTTGGCGCTGCTATCATTCTCAAGATTAGATAAGGTTTCCAATCGCGCGGAAATTACTTCGGAGAATGGTTCTATAGTAGTCAAGGGCACAACACAGACTGCCATAACCAAAATAGTTACAATCAGCCGCATTTGGATGTGTGCTTTGAGTGAAGAGAGTAAGGTAATTACTCCTAACGCCCAGCAAGCCCACAAGGTTCGTACCATCGTTAGTAGGAAGGACAAGTAACCAGCCGCAGCGGCGGGAATACGTAAAAATTCTTTGCTATTAAATAACAACAGCAAACCAGTCATCATTGTGGTGGCGAAAGGCCCTGGTGATGCCATGGTACTCCACAAGCGCAATTTTAGAGGTTCAGGGTCTCCGAAACTCTTAAGTTTTGTACTAATTAACCAAAATCTATCCCATTCTGGGGCAGTTAGGTATTGTATTACTCCATAGATTCCCATTACTAACACTCCCCACATAAAGATACGGGTAATGTTTTGACGATACTGGGGATAATCTCGCCACTTGAGAAATAAGTAGAAAGAAAAACTAATTGGAGTTAACCAATCCAAAAAGCCTCTAGCTGCGGTAAACGGGGTAGTTTGAATTAATCCGATCAGGAAGCCATAAAATACGCCCAACAGAGCTAGGATAAAGGGTAAACCACCTTGGCGATGCGATCGCGGCAGTTCTTTCAATACGGTATGTAAGGTAATCAGAGTTACCAAGTATTGTGATAACAGTATGAAACGACTGGTATCAAAGCTACTGCGATAATCAATTAAGCGAGAAAGAAAGGGTGTGATAAACCACATCCACCACAGGAAACCCATGTAAAGTAGGGGGTATCGCAGGTATAGAAAAACACCTAAAGCCACAGAAAGCACTACATAACCTGGGCGAAAGATAGGGGCGACACCTGCGGCAATTGTTGCGGCACAAAAAAGCACAAACATAAAAATTGCCAACCAACCCAGGATCGGTTTTTGCTGTTTTTGCGGGGTGTTTGTTGAGGAATTAGCCGAAATTGCCTGCCTGTGAATCACCAACCATCTCCACTTTAAAAGAGTTGCACCAAAAAATATTTAAGCTTGATGGGCTTTTTTTGCCGATGTTGTAAAGTTACCGCACGATCGCCAAGTCTGCCAACCCTGCCAGCGCCCTTGCATAGATGCTTGCCATTTTTGTATTGCTAATTTTCCTTGGCTAGGCAAAAATCGCAATAACTGTACTAAACCAAAAGCTTCTCGCGTTCCAACTAATACAGCCCAAATCATAAATGCAGCCCGTCTAGGAAGCGGTAAATGTTCCAGCAGGGCAAGGGTTTCATTATGTACGGCATTACTCCAAGCAAGGTGATTAAATTTATTGCGCTGATCCTCATCAAAACGCTTTGCTGGAAAGTGATCCACTTTCACGCAGGGATCGTAAATAAGTTTCCAGCCTTTGCGCCGCAATTCCAAGCTAAATGCTAGTTCAAAGTGTACCTGGGCACCCGTACCCAACATCCTCTCATCAAAACGCATACCGGCGATCGCGCTACGGCGAAAAGCCATATTCACACCTTTAAGTAAATCTACTTCTCTGCCCGTACCTACACCGATATGATGGTTGCCAATCACACGCCCATGCCACTGTAACTGACCAACAATTGCCGACTCACCCATATCGGTAAATTGCATATCGATATGTATCATGTCACGTCCACCGACACCACCGACGCGGCTATCGGCGAGAAAGTAAGTCTCTATCCGCGCCAGCCAGTCGGGATGGGGTGCAGCATCATCATCGGTAATAGCGATAACGTCTCCACTTGCTGACTCTAAACCGGCATTCATAGCGGCTACTACCCCAGGAAGTGTTACCGTTACCGTCTTCAAAGAAAAAGTCTTAGGGTAGTAATCTTTCAGGAATGCCCAAGTATCAGTGTCGGTATCGCGCACCACCACCACTACTTCTTCTGCTTTTTTAGTTTGCTGTTCTAGTGCTTTTAGACACCTAGCTAAGTCCTTTGGGCGACGGTAAGTGGGAATCATGACGCTGATTTTCATCATGGGCGGACACCTGCACTGACTCCGGAAGGATTCTTGAGTTTGCTTAACCATCCTTTGACAATGCCTTTTAATTTTAATTCTGTATGGTGTAACCACTCAAAGAAAGGAGCTAGACCTAAAGATAAGAAAAAGATACGCAACCGCAATGCAGGAGAATCACCTAATTGTTTTAACATTCCCACTAATTCTGCCCGTTCTTCGCGATTGTAAATCGGTAGAAAACAGTAGGCTGAATGTATAATCGCAAACTTTTGACGTTGTTTATCCAGAACTTTTGTATCCCACCCGCGTCGTTGAAAAGCAGGTAAAAAGCTTTCTTCAAAAATACGGACGTAGCCTCGTAATTGTAAATGTTTGCGCTTGGGGCGTACCTTTTTCGCGTCAGTCCAAACGCGATAGCAAGCTAAAATTTCATTTACGTAAATATTGCCGTAGTCAGCATCAGCAATTCTTACCGAAAGGTCATAATCTTCGACAAATTCCGGACGATTGTCATAATAATTTAATTCTCTTAATACTTTGGTTCTAAACATGCAGATATTTGCCGCGACTCGATAACCAGTCAAAGCACAACGCAAAGCAGTATCTGCATCTTGAAATTCTTCTTTTCTCGCGACTCGGGCGATGGAACGATTTTCCCCATGTTGGTTAATTTGCTGAATGGCAACGTGTGCGTAACCGGCTTGGGAATATTTTTGCATCAGTGGGACTAAAGTCTCCACATAATTTGGCAGCAGGATATCATCTGAGTCCAAGCGGACGATATATTCAGTTTGGGGTTGACTCAACAGCCAAGTGTTATTACCAGCAATACCAACATTTTTGGGCTGGCGATAGTAGTGCAGTTGGGGGTACTGCTGGCATAACTGTGCCATTACCTCTGCTGTATTGTCGGTACTAGCATCGTCAGCAACCCAAACTTCCACATTGGGATAAGTTTGACGGCAAGCACTACCTACTGACTCTAACAAGTATTGGGCTTGATTGTAGGTGGGAATACAGATAGCAACTGTTGGCAAATCTGGCATTGCAGTTAACTCCTCATGAATATGCTGATTAAATTACATTGAATGTGAATTAGTCGTACTCGTATTTATCCGCACTGAACTATATAGACTTCATAGCAAGAATCCAGTTTTACGGTAAAAACAACCACAGATGGACAATAAATAAAAGTTTTCCTCTGTCTTCCTCCCTCAACAGAGGGAATAGAGGGGGGTAGACACAGATTCTTTATCTGTGTTCATCTGTGTCCATCTGTGGTTAATTTCCAAAACTTGATAATTAACATAGCTTTAATTCACATTTAGGTAAATTAATAGAACTTTCCAAAAAATAGACGGAATATAGATGAATATAACAGGCTAAAGAAAGGAAAATTCACCTACAATTCATACTTTTGGCTTTAGGCTGGAGTTAATTTAGCTAAATCTTCAAATAAATCTACGTAACTTTTTGCCATTATCTGCCAGCTGTGTTGTTCGGCGACATTTCGGGCGGCTTTACTCATTTGACTTTGTAAAGTGCGATCGCTTGCTATAGTACTGAGGGCAGATACTAAACCATCAACATCATCTGAGTCAGATAAAACGAATCCACAATCAGGAGTTACCATTTCCGCGCCTCCGGCGGAGGTTGCGGTAATCACGGGTAAACCTGATGCCATTGCTTCTAACAATACCAGGCTACAAGCTTCGTAACGCGAGGGAAACACGAATAAATCTGCTACCTGCATTATCTGGGCAATATCGCGCCGATATCCTAAAAAATGTACGCGATCGCTCAACGAGAGTGTAGCGGCTAATTGAGGAAAGGGGCTACCTTCAGTATTTCCCACTACTCCTAGGTGAAGTTCGGGAACTTTGACTAAAGCACGCAATACCGTATCCAAGTTCTTGCGAGGTGTACGGATATCACCAGCAAATAAGGCTAGAGGAACATTCTCAGGTAAGTTATATTTTTTCCGTTCAACTACACCCGGTGCAAACTCTTCTAAGTCAACGCCATTTAAAATTACTCGGATAGACTCTCTAGGTACGCCGATATCTACCAATTCTTGGGCGACTTTTTCAGAGACAGAGACTACAACTTTCGTGCGTTTAAAGGCTTGCTTTTCCCAGCGTGCATTCAAGAAAGTATATAGCCATTGGTAAAAACCATAAGTATCTCGACGCAGGCGGGAAATATGCACAGGCGATCGCAGCCAAGAACTATGCACAAAATGTACAGCATTCACATCAGCAGAGGCGGTAGTAATTGCGCCGTTAACTTTGACTAAATCAAACTGCGATCGATGTTGACGCAACCAATTTGCACTCCGCTGAGAAAATACCATATTACGGAAAATTTCCATCGGCCAGCCTTTCACCGGAATGCAAACCCAATTAACTAAGCTGTTTTGCTGTAATTCCAAAGCTACCTGACTTGCTAATAAGGTGACTTGATGGCCCCGACGAATTGCTTCCCAGGTGACTTCGTAATTCACCCGGCCTTGGCCATCTCCTTTCATTACACTATGAGTTACGATACAAAGCTTCACGCTTAATTATCCTATAAAATGAAACGGATAAAATTTAAAATCCCATTTGAGATTTTGGATTGAAAAAATCTTGCTAATTGGTTGTTTCACAATCCATTTGTTGGAAATATTTTTCAAATAGGTTGTGTTAAATTTAAATGATAGAAAAACACCTTAATCAATATGTACGACAATCCTAAATATGCTACAAACAAATATTTTTAAATTCACCACACTCTTATACCAAAAAGGCAAAGAAAGATAAGAAAAATAATGTTCATAAATTATAGCGGTTCTTAGTCTGCTGAGGTACAAATTTATCTGTGTCCATCTGTGTTTATCTGTGGTTAATTACTCTTTGTGTACCTCACGCTTATCGGGAAACGCTATATTTAGGATTGCAGTAACAAGTAGAAACAGACTTTAAAATCTAGCTGCGATTTTAGGATGAGTAAAACTCAACATTAATGCTGCTATAGTCCTTAAATTGAATTGTTGACGTAAAGAACGCCAAAAGTAAGGACGTGCTTGTTTAGCCTGTTCGGCTCGCATTAAGCCGATTCCTAATGTTGTGCTTACTTTTACCCATTTTTCTTGAAAATAGGGTTTAAATTCTGACAGTTTCTCATCTGTCATAAAGCGCTCAAAGCAGTACATATCTGACTGTGCTTTGCGAATTTTTGCTTGATAATTACGCCTACCGCTAAGCATTGTTTCTGTTTCTTCATGCATACGGTATCTAGTTAATTTTCCGGGATTATAATAAGCACCCATACCAGTGATACAACAAAGGTAGGTCAAATAAATATCCCAAGAACCTCCCACTTCTGGAGGAATACTATCCCAATCAACAGCTTCTCGGCGAATTACAGCCGCCATTGCTGAAGCTATTGATTGATCTACTAAACCAACTTTGTAGAAAGGTTGATAAATGCCTTCATTGAGATTAGCTCTTTGAAATAATTTGGAACAATGTTCCGTCATAGAATGATTTATCTTGCCATTAGCATCGATAATGGAATGGTCGCTAAAGGCTAATACTAAATTAGGATTAGCTTCTAGGGGGGGAATTAGCTTTTCTAAAAAGTCTTTTTCCCACATATCATCATCAAGCAATGCAGCAACGTATTTACCACGTGCCATTTTAAAGGCTTTCATGGTATTGGCGAACATTCCCAAATTACTTTCATTGCGGGAGAAGCGTATTCGTGGATCATTAAAAGATTCCACAATTGCTTGTGGACTTTCCGGACTGCAATTATCAGAAACTATAATTTCAATATTTTGATAAGTTTGTCCAACAGCGCTAGCAAGCGCTTGTTTTAAATACTCTGGACGGTTATAGGTTGGGGTAATTACGCTAACTAAAGGTTGTGGCAATGTATCTTGTAAAGCCATAGTGTTAATTGTGCGTAGTTATATAAGTTAAAGAATAAGGGTTTTATTGTTTTGAGAAAAGATGGCATGTTTTAATAACGAAAAATCTCAGGAACTATTCATGAGATTTTCCGAATATTTATACATCAACTCAAACTACCCTGGCTGGATTCATATTGTGTTTGATGATATTTCCAGAGTTTACCGCGTAGTTCAAGCAATTCTTTATACTTTCCTTGTTCAACAATACGTCCTTGTTCTAGTACAACTACTTTATCTGCTTGAGCAATTGTGGAAAGACGATGAGCGATCGCAATCACTGTACGTCCGACGGAAAGCTGTTCGATGGATTCCTGAATTAATTTTTCTGTGACAGAATCTAAAGCGCTGGTTGCTTCATCCAATATGAGTATATCTGGATTTCGCAACAGCGCTCGTGCAATTGCAATCCGCTGTCTTTGTCCTCCAGATAATCTAACTCCGCGATCGCCTAATACTGTATCAAATCCTTCAGGCATTTCTTCGATAAATTCGAGTGCATTTGCTAGATGCGCTGCGCGTCGAATTTCTGCTTCCGTTGCTCCTGCTGTACCATAAGCTATATTATTCCGAACCGAAGTGTTAAAAATAAATGTATCCTGACTGACTACAGCCATTTTTCGCCGCACAGAGTCGATGTCAAAATCTAGTAAATCAACTCCATCTATCAGAATTTTTCCGTCTGTTGGATCGTGGAAGCGAGGAATTAAATCAGCCAATGTAGACTTACCAGCACCAGTAGATCCTACTAGCGCTGTCATCTTTCCTTTTTCAATGCTCAGTGTAATATTATGCAGTACTAAATTCTCAGAATCGTAGCCAAAATCTACCGATACAATATCGATTCCTCGCTGCAACCCTCGAAATTCGATTTTGCCATTTTTAAAGTAGACTTTATCATCACTTATTAACAATTCTTTGATATTATCTACTGCTCCTCCTTGACTATTCAAGAAAGCTACCATTCCATTCAGATCCTGAGTAATCGGTATGATCCGAAATAGCACGAAGAAAAATGTCAACAACTCGCCAACTTGCATGAAGCCACTTGTAGTTGCCACGATAATCATGCCAACAAGAATCATTGTAGATATACCTTCAGCAACTGGCTTCGCGATGTTAGAAATTAAATAATTTTTTCGCCAGGCTTGGACTACATCTTCACTCGCTTGATAATAGCGTTTGCGTTCATAATCTTGAGTAGAAAATGCGTGTATTGTGCGAATACCGTTGATAAATTCTAGTGCAATTCCAGTATATTGAGCGTTAGTAATGGAAATTCCAAAACTAATTTCTCTAATTTTTTTATTTAGTGTTGACAGACCAACAGCTACCAAGCTAAAGAGCATAAATGAAACTATAGTTAGCTGCCATGACAATACAAAAAGTGATACTGAATAAACTAACAGAGTTAAAAGTCTGGTAATTAGAAAAGCAATTGCTCCGAAAATTTGCCTAATTCTCTCCATTTCGCTAGTCAGGATATTAATCAATTCGCCTGACCGCTTTTTGACAAAATAAACTAGACTTTGAGCTTCCAGTTGCTCGAAAACCCGTTTGCGGAGATTATGAACTAAAGCAACTTCACCAAACTGGTTGCATACTTGTGAGATATAGTTTAACGTTGCACGCAGACAAGTAGTAATAACAATCAGAGCAGATACTCGATATAACCGTTCGGCAGGGGAACCATTGATTGCTAAAATCGAGATATCAAACCACTCAATCCCTGTTTGAATAGGTTGGGCATTAGGATTAGTTAAGCTTTGCAGGAAGGCAAGCAAAAAACCTAGACCAAAACCCTCAAAAGTTGCTGCTAAAAAAGAGAAAACTATAGCAGCAATTACCAAACGCCGAAAGTTCTTAAACTCTCGAAGAATTAAGTAGTTATTTTGCCAAAAACTGGTAGCTTGCAGCAGTCTACGGGTTATCAGGGAGAGTTTTACAACCATAATAATTTTTAATGATAGTGGTTAGATGACACCACTGATACATCAATCCAAAAAGGATACGAACAATTGGATTAGATTGCTGCACGATGTATAAAGCGACCAATAGCAGCTCCACAACGCAGAGCTAATCTGTTCCACAAATATTTTATTGTTGAATATATTTAAATTTCTGATTGAGTGTTTTGCCAATACACTCTATCTGTCATCGTGGGAGCATCACCATTTAAAGCATTTAGCACGATTATTTTCCTGAAATTTTATATATGGTTAGTAGGATTTTTACATCCTACTACAGAAACCAAATATACCAGCATTAAAGTTCATAGCTGTTTGCTGAATCAAAAAATAGCTGGCTTGATGATTGTGTGTCTACCTGCCAAGAACCCGTAATCCCCGGTAATTTATTTAGCTGTTGCTGTCCTTCTGGATTTAACCGTACTGCTTCTTTTAAAGTCCAGCAACGGGGACCAGTCAAACTCATTTCACCCCGTAGCACGTTCAACAACAGTGGTAGATTGTGGAGTCCGTACTTACGCATCCAGTGCCCTAAGTGTGCAATACTTTGCTCGGCTGTACTTGTACGGAACTTGAACATCCGAAACAATTTACCTCTTTCTCCAACATGCCATTCCTTCTCCAAAATAGATCCGGTTGAGTAAAGACGCATCAGTACTACTAATCCCAGCATGACTGGAATCACTGCTAGTAAAAACAATAAGGCAATAAACCAGTCCGTTAACCGCTTTAACCATCCCAATAGCAAACCACCTAATTTCGGTGCTTTACCGTCAGTGGGTATGCGTAAGTAGATTGGTTTCGAGGCTTGCTCACAAGCATCTGCCCATAACTTCAAGTTTGCTTCACCTAATTTCGGATCTATGCGAACTAAGTTCACAGGAGAATGTTTTAAACATTCTATTAAGGCTTGCTGACTATTTAATGAAGGTAAATATGAATATTGATTTTGCTCAAGAGGCTTTACCAACAATTGACCCCGCCGCCATTTCAATGTGCAGTATGGATAGCGTTGTTCTTGGTTTATTTGGGTTACAGGATAGTGATCTTGTAGAGATGAAATTATTGAAGTAGTCATATTTATTCGTACTTATACAATGATAATTTGCTTAATACCAAAGGCTGTAAAGCCCAAAAAAACCGAACCGTATTTTGCTTTTCGCGACAACCAAAACAGATAGAAATTGAGTAAAAAAGTCAGGTTACTTGCTCTTCTTGAAAATTGCACACCTGGGAAAATTATTCTTCATGTAGAAGATTTAAGAAACTACACAAATACAAATGTATTTATTTAGTGCTAAAATAATGAATCTAAACTGTTTAAAAATGTTTAAATTTAATTCTTCATTTTTTCTCTCAATGTGTTTCAATATCTAGGATAGTAAGAGATAGTAAAAATAACGAGTGTTTATCGAAAGTCTTTATTTACTCTTTAATCTAGGTTATGTATTTTCTCAGGATTATTAAGTTATGATGAGGCTGGGTTATGTAACTAGACAATCACAGCTTTAGCGATCGCTATCAGTGACTTTTGGACGATTTTGGTTTGGCAATTGAAAAAGCTTGTCAGCTAAGCAAGCTGGAAATGTCAATGTAGTTTTAGTACAAACTAAAGAAGTAAAACTTTTGTATTAAGGATTTTGGAAGATGGTCATCCGCTAAGGGAATAAAATTTGTTTATTAACCGTGATGAGGTGAGTTAAGGAATTAATTAAGATATATCACCTGGTATATTGCAACAATTGCAACAATTGCAACAGTTCGGAGGCGCAGCCTCCAAACTTTCGTTACCAGGTTCAACCTGGTAACGAGAATATTAGAGCCTCTGGCTCTTGTAGAGAATGATGCAAGATGTGAGAAAATTTCTGTTATTAAGTAGAACGACCAAATTCAACATAAAATGCAGGTCGTTAGAAATCCAGTTTCTTTGATAAAAATTGTTTGGAATAAAGATTGTTTATAAAATTTTTGCTCTTAGTGCCTATCTCTTAAGAGAGATTTATTTTGCATTTATAGCAATCCCAATACAGCTCGCTTAAGACGTTTGTCTAAAAGAGATCCCCCATTATCCACGCCAGTCGCTCATGGGGGAGACCACGCCAGTTGCTACAACGGGGGGAACCCCCGCAACGCACTGGCTCCCCAAGACCGCGCTGGCTCCCCTTACCAAGGGGACTTTGAGCGGCTTCAGCCCCCCTTTTTCAGGAGAGCCACTGCGTTGCAAAGGGAAGTTAGAGCTAGAGTTTCCGGCTATCGCCAAGCGCGTTCGGCATTCTTGCGAAAAATCGGAGTTTTTTCCACTGTCGGGCGTTGTCCGATGCTGTTCAGGCGATCGCAACATCGGAGGGTTCCCCTCGTTGGTAGTGGCGTGGGTTGCAGGAATCTAAAACTTAACCGAGCAGTATTGATACTGATATCTTGCACCATTCTCAATAACCCTAAAATTTAGCCCTGAATTAAAATTCGGGCTTTGTAGAGACGCGAAATTTCGCGTCTCTACATTGGTTAAAAACCGACCCCTTAAGAGTTCTAACCCATTTTAATGGGTTTGTCCCAGACGTGCCATGGCACGTCTGGTCATAGCCCGAAATTTATTTCAGGGCTTTTTGCGATTGGTGCAAGATGTCAGGATAGCAATCTTATTTGATTTGTGAAAATTGAGACTTCTGGTAAAACCCGGTATCTGCGAGATACCAGGTTTCTTGTTTTCATGAATGATGCGCGGATTTGCTATATGCGCTGCTCAAATAATAATTTTTAATCTCAAAAGACAATTTCTGTTGACTTGATATTTTAATTTCTTAAATTTAAAGTTTTTATTTATATTGCGTAGATGGATTGCAAAAACAGCTAATGAGCAAGGTTTTTACAATCCAAAATTCAAAATGTTCAAGCGTAAAGCTTCTAACTATTTTTCCACAGCTTCTTGCAGTGCGAATGACTGTTGTTTTGCATAAGGTACGAAACTACTGCTAGAGTTTGATACTCCATTTGCAACAACACCAATCAAGTTTAACCTGCTGAGCATGGCTGTTGCTTGGGCTAGCTGGGTTCTAGTTACTCTACCAATACTTGCTGCCATTACCACGCTACGACAAGAAGATGCAGTCAGCAGAGCATCTACTAAACCGAGAACTGGAGGCGCATCTACTATGACCAAATCATAATTTTCCTCAAATGCCATCATTAATTGTTCCATCCGAGGAGAACTCAACAGATTAGCTGGGTCAGCAGGTGTTGGACCGGCTGTCAAAATATCAATGTAGGATGAGCCTGAAGATTGAATGTTAATCTGGTTAGGTAGAATGCTATCACTTGCGAGTATGGTTGAAAGTCCCTGTTCGTTAGGAAGATTCAGCTGTTTGTGCAGGCTAGGAGCGCGCAAATTAGAATCAATCAGCAGCACTCGTTTGTGTAAACGAGCGGCACTCATTGCCAAACCCAATGCTAAAGCTGATTTAGCTTCATCGGGTAACGCCGAAGTAATCATTAAAGATTTGAACTGAGAAAAAGAATTCACCAGTTCAATATTCTTGTAAATCAAGTCCAACGATTCCCAACGCGGTGGAGATTGCAGTACCTGAACTGTCCAAGGTGAAAGCTCTCCTGGCTTACCAAAAGGTAACTTTAATACTGATTCTCTAGTTCTACCAAGCGGTAACTTGGGAGTTGTTCCCAGAACTGGTAAGGAAAGTTGCTTCTCTAATTCAGCAGTGGTATGAACGGAATCATCCGCAGCTTCACGAATAAAAGCTGCAACGCCTCCTAACATCAACCCAACTACTGCACCCAACATCAGATTTTGCTGGAGGTTGGGGCCCATGAAATCCCCTAACTGCGGTTGTTCTACTACTTTCCAGTTAAATCCACCTTTGGCTAGTTCCTGTCGTAATTTCTGTTCTGCTTTTAAAAGTTCCTGCAATCTTTCACGAGTAAATTGAACTTGCGGTTGTAAGCGACTATATTCAGCCAACTTAGCCGGGAATCCTTTGAGTTCTGCACGTATCTGTTGCTCTTTTTGTGCCAAACTTTGATCGCGTGCTGCTAAAGCCAAAAGATTTGTTTGCGTGTCTACTAGCTGATTTGCGAGGTTGAGGTCTATTTCACCGAGTTGTCCTTGGTTGAGAATCTCTCCATTGGAGGCGTTTGCATTCCCAGTCTGTCCACCTAGAGAACGTCCTACTTCTTGTTGCAATAATGCCAACTGGCTCTCACGCTGTTCTATTAACTTTTGCACACCGGGAGCTTCATCGGTGAAGCGCAAACGTTCCTGTGCTAGAGCTAGTTCAGTTTTCTGAACTTCGTTTAGTAAGGCTTGGTAGCGTACAGACTGACTGAGACGGGAAGCAACTAAAGCATTCTGAGGAGTACGCTGAAGTTGTTGTTGCAAAGATGCATAACGAGCCTTAGCTTCCTCAAACTGATTACGAGTTGTGCGCCGTTCCTGCTGAATAGTATTTAATGAATCTTCTAGAGTTTTTGCTTGTGATTCTGGATCAATTAAATTTTGGCTTTTGCGGAAGCGTTGTAGGTTTGCCTCAGCTGTAGCTACTTCATTACCAACTTTTCTTAACTGGTCTTGGACGACGATCAGACCTCTTTTTAAACGGTCGTCTTGCTGTTGGCGATTGTATTCCAAATAAACTTGGCCAATAGCTTTGAGAATTTTTTGTGTTTTCTGTGGATCTGTATCTTTATAATCCACTTGGATGATTCCAGTAGGCAGCTCATCTTCTTTAGTCCTCAATTGATTTAAGACTAAACCGCCTTTTATCTCTTCTACAGTTATATCTGGGTATTCTAGCTTTAGTTTATTAACTGCTGCTTGAAGAAGTGCAGAACTCTGCATCAAATTGAGTTGTGTAGCAGTGTCTGCTTCAACATTAGTATCGACAAACTGACTGTCTAACTCACCAGCACTTCCTTGTGTTTTACCTTGATAGTTGGGTTCTACCAAGATTTGCATTGAACTGCCGAAAGTGGGTGGCGTTTTTTTAGTTATCGCACCAGCAATAGCAATAGAAGCAATAAATACTACTAAAAACCAAGGAAATCTGCGGAGTAAAACCGCAAATAGTTGCCCGTAACCCGGTTCTTCTGTCTCAGTAACTGGATTTACATGGGGGCTTAGACTCGACTGACTCACGTTTTCTATCCCTCAGCTAACACACTAAACAAGTGATTTATTTAAGTTACAAGTTTGGTCAATAACCTGCTCAACTTTACTAAAGAAAGCTTGCTCTGAAAAATTTGCTACTGCATGATTACGGATGCCGTTGTAATCCCAATAGATTTCCCTGGCTTCTAGTAGTGCATTTTGTAAAGCTTCGGGTGTTTGCCTCTTAAAAAAGACACCTGTTTTACCAGGTATCTGAGTATCTAACACCCCACCTGCTCCATAGGCAATGACTGGCGTTCCACTGGCGTTAGCCTCTACTGGAACTAATCCGTAGTCTTCTAATGCTGCAACGATGATAGATTTAGCTTTGGCAAATAAATGCGTACGTTTTGTATCTGATACGTGTCCTAAAAATTCTACATTGCCTAAAGCTTTGGACTGTAAGCGCTCTCGCTCTGGCCCGTCCCCTGATATCAATAATCGCCATCCCAGCCAATTAAAAGCTTCGACTATTATATCAAGACGTTTGTAGCTAATCATCCGAGCAGAAGCCAGATAGTAATCTTCTTTAGTATCTGCAAAAACAAATTTACTAGTATCAATTGGATAGTTAATAACAATGGCCTGTTTACCATAAGTACTTCTAATGCGACTAGCTACAACGCTGGAATTAGCAATATAAAGGTCTGGTTCTTGTGCATACGCCAAGTCTACTTTTCTCAAGACTTGGAACACTTGTTCGATTAAAGGAGCAAAATATCTATAGTCTCCGTACTCCCGTAAGTAAGTTTCCGTGTCCCACAGGAAACGGGTAACATTATGGCAAAAACAAATGTGCTTTGCTTGAGAACTTTTGCGCACGGCTTTGGCAAAGCTGGTACTACTACTTATTATCAAATCATATTCTTGCAAATCCAAGGCGCGAAATGCCGGAAAATAAAAGGGAGCCATGAGACGAAAATACTTGGCTGCACCAGGAATATTTTGCAAAAAAGTTGTGTTGACTATTCGCTCACCCAAGTCAATAGTTTGTTTTGGGTCATACAAAGAGGTGAATATGTCTGCTTGAGGGTAGCGTTTACAAAGTAATTCAAATACTCGTTCCGCGCCTCCTCGCTGGGTTAAGTAATCATGCACTAATGCTATTTTCATGCTATTCCTTGTGAACTAACCTTTTTGAACTGCTACGTTGAACGCGATCGCTATACTCCCACTGAGCCATTGAGATATTGTAATTTTTACTACAAGTTAATGATTTAAAAAAATCCTAAAACTGCTTTCTCCAAAACATTGCGGTTATAAGCTCGATTTTGTAAACTCTTCACAAATATTTGATGAGTGCTTAATACTAATGAGTGATTAATATTACGTAGTTACGTAGAAGGTACGCTTTTACAGCATGTCTTTCTTTAGCACTTGACTCTACCATCTACACAGGCGATCCATTGCCCATTGTCCAGAAGATGAGGGTCTATGTGGTGCATACCAGAACCATTCCATCCTGTTCCACTCGGTACTAATACGGGGTTTTTGTTAATTTCTCGTTCATGATACGTTGTAGTTGTTAGCTCATCGATTTCAAATGCTCGTACCTGAGTGCCGTATTCAGGCTGACAATCCTGGGTATAGCGAATAATCCTGTCATCCATCACTACAACTCTACCGGCTGGTCTAGCAATGTGGGCATTGCCGTTGATAATGGGACTGTTAGGATGCTCAACCCAAGGACCGAGCAATTCGTTTGCATAATAAAGACGAAGAGTATCCCATTTATGTTCGGGGTTAGTTTCGGTAAATAACCACCATTTATCCGTATACCGGAAAATAGAGGCGTCTAGAAAAACTGAACCGCTCAGTAGATTTCCGACAAAAGTCCATTGTGTAGGAAACTTGGTCGCTTTGTATAATCTGACCGAGTTTGCCTGGTAACTCTCTGGAATCATGTAGTATTCATTCATCCATTGGAAAATATACGGATATGACAGGTGAAATGGCTCAGTTAAGATTATTTGTTCATACTTCCAACTCAGTGCGTCTTGGCTGATTGCTAATCCAATTTCGCCTTTACAAGTGTGGTTATTGAAAACTTCAAAGAACATATACCAGGTTTGCTCGACTTTCAGCATAAAAGGGTCAGCAACAAACCCAGCGCGGACATCACAGACATCTTTACGGGTGAGAATTGGATTTTTGGTGTGAGTTGGAGATAAATCAAATAATGATTTGCCTGCATAAACTCCGATTGACCACTGAAGGGATTTTTCCGGCAGACCGATAGGTAAGTTGTTAAGTAATCTAGGTGGTATTTGGTCTATTAGAGGCATCAGCGGTTTTCTTATAATTGATTTTAAACTCTTCATGGGAAAATTTTCCTTGAACTCAGGGAGAAAATTTAGTATTATATGTTGTTGTTTACTAAATCTTTAAGTTAGATTCATAAATTTCTAATCGAATATTCCTAACTACACTCTATTTCGGGGATATTTACGGAAAATTATGCAAATTTCTGAAAAACTTTAATTTTTTTTCAAAGATTTAACCAAAAGACGAATACCAGATGCGATCGCCCATTGTGGTGTGAAATTCAACACAGATGCTGAGATTGAGATGTCTGCTTGCGAATGTTGGATATCTCCGTCACGAGTTGGGGCAAATTTTGTTTCTGCGTGCCATTTGGGAAAGAAATTTTTGAGAATATTTATGAGTTGGAAAATAGAAGTAGATTTCCCCGTAGCAATGTTGCAATTGATACAAATACGCGGAGAAAGAGGAGCGGTAAGGGCTTTAGTAAAGGCGATCGCTACATCTTTAACAAAAACAAAATCTCGTGTTTGACTACCATCACCGTAAATAGTAATTGGTAAACCTTGCTGCATTGCCGAAACAAAGATAGAAATTACACCAGAATACTGAGAGTTAGGTAGTTGTCGAGGGCCAAATACATTAAATAGACGTAACCCGATAAAGGAAAGCCCTTTTTTTTGGGTAAACAAGCTAGCATATTGCTCACTGGCTAATTTTTGCAACCCGTAGGGAGAAATAGGATTCAGGTTTTGCTGTTCTTGAATAGGTATAGATACTTGGTTGCCATATACAGCTGCCGAACTAGCAAAGACAAGTCTGGGAATATTTAATTCTTGACAAAGTTTGATGACAGCGATCGTTGCAGACAAATTGTTGTGATGAGTTGCTAGCGGTTGCAACCAAGATTGTGCTACAGAGGGAGTTGCTGCTAGATGAGCAATACCATCAACTGGTTTAGTAAAATCTTGGGGCTGACATGTCAATATATCTTTTTGTACAAATTTCAAGCAAGGATGTTGAGGTAAGTTTCGTAAATTTCCTGTGCTGAGATTATCAACTACGGTGACATTATGTCCTGCTGCTAACAGTTCCTCTGTCAGATAAGAACCAATAAAACCTGCTCCTCCAGTGACAATAAAATGCATATTATATACCCTTTTTTAATTTTTTCAATGCCAAATTATCGCCTTAACAGCAGACGAATATCAGATGAAATATTCAAGTTTTGCTAAGAGGATGTTTGAGAAGTATTGTTTTAAACATCCAAACCTTTAGATCCCCCCAACCCACGCCACTTGCTACAACGCGGGAAACCCGCGCAACGCAGTGGCTCCCCTTAAAAAGGGGGGCAAAAAGTCTTTTAAAAAGGGGAGGCAGCGCGTTGCGGTGAGTCCAGCGCTCTCCGGAGGGTTTCCCAACAAGCGTGAACTGGCGAACCCGAAGGGCGAACCCGGAGGGGGGTTTCCCCCGTTGTAGCGACTGCCGTGAGCAAAAAGCCTTTTAAAGTCCCCCTTTTTAAGGGGAGCCAGCGCGGTCTTGGGGGTCTCCCCCATGAGCGACTGGCGTGGATAATGGGGGATCTGCAAGATTTGAAAGTCCCCCTTTTTAAGGGGAGCCAGCGCGGTCTTGGGGGTCTCCCCCATGAGCGACTGGCGTGGATAATGGGGGATCTGCAAGATTTGGATGTATTGCAGTAGATTTTTCAAACAACCTCTAAGGCGATAAAAAAGCTAAACAGTCTCTAGTTTTATTTTCTTAAAAGAATAGATTCAGAGACTGTTAGATTTGTTTTACTATTGTGATTTTTTTGGATTAGGTTTATGGTTTCTTTATAAACCTTAGTAAATCTATCTTTGGTATGATTAGCTCTAGCATATTCCCATGCTAAGCGTGACATAGATTTAAGTTTTGATTCAGGTAGACCGGATATTGTGATGATTGCCTGCTTGATTTCTGTAATAGAACACTCTTTTAAAATCAAACCAAAATCATGCACATCCACACCTGATTCATAGCTTAAAATTGGAATTAAACCTGCATGTAAACAAGTTACCACCGCTCCAGATTGTCCTTCAGAACAAGAAGGATAAACTAGCCCAATACAGTTATTTGTTATTTCTTCAAATTGACGACTACTAATATCAACCCAACCGATGGTGTGAATATTTGGTGTTTGATAAAGTTCTTTATGAAAAGCTTGGACAAAATCTGTTTCTCTATCAACTGGTCCGCAAATCGTCAAATGATAGTCTGGCATTTCTGAGAAGACATCTAACAGCAGATCCAAGCCTTTGTGAACCATTCCACCACTGCTGAACCACAAAAAATGCTTGCGACAAGCTTCAAAATCTTTTTCTTCTGGCCATGGATAAACTACTGGTGTAGAAATTGGAATTGGATAAAGCGCTTTTTGGGCGTACCTGTAGGTATTCAGAGTAAATTTATTGCCTAGAACAGTAGCGCAGTCGGCATGTTCAATGGCTTTGTTAGGTAATTCGTGTCTACGAGGTTGAAGAGTAATACCACGGCGCTGTTGTAATGCCAGTAGTCTGTTTGCTTCAGCTGCATTATGGAACAAAATATGAGCTGTATCAGCGTGGAATATTTTTATGCAATCTTTATTAAGATGAGCTGCGTTCCTTTGTAAATTCCAACGTGTTTCGATAAAAAATGCATAGTCTTTTTGGGCAATAAATACATCATTATCGAAACGAATCACATCCACACAATAGCCCATATCTAAAAAAGTTTTTGCCATTTGCAGGCATTCCCAATGCTGAGTATGGTTATTTGGAATAGGTTCACCTGGTTTTAATAGGAACGGATTCAGAATATAAGAAATAAGTACATTACCAATCGCAGGTTTGTTTGGCTTGAGTGAAATGATTCGCCGCCTTGACCTACGACCTTGTAATTTAACTGCCAATCTTCTTGCTTCCCTGATGATATTAACTTCCATAAACACCCCAATGACAATGATAGATAAAGCCTTATGGATACTTGACTAATCCATAAATTGCTAGTGAAAATTTTAGCGAAAGCTAAGACTCAATATGAAAAAACTCAATGAGAATAGATTTGATAGCAAAAGTGTCTTGAACCTGATATCTTGCACCAGTTGCAATAAGCTGTGAAATAAATTTCCGGATGTGTAGAGACGCGAAATTTCGCGTCTCTACAAACTCATTAAAATGGGTTAAAACTCTTACAGAGTCGGTTTTTAACCGACTTTAGCTATAAGCCCGAAATTTATTTCCGGGCTATTTTTAGGCTTTGTACAAACGCAAAAATCTGCATCTCTACAAACCCTTTTAAATTGACACATTGCAGCATTTTCAAAAAAGCATCCTCCACCACCCTAAATTAAAATTTGGGCTTAAAGCTCAAGTTAGCTAAAGCTAACTAAAACAGAGGTTGTAACCCGTTGGAAACGGGTTTAAGCTACAGCAATCACAAATAGGTTGTGAACAAGGCTTTGTTTGAATAAATCGCCAAGATGAGTCAGCGCTGTTTGCGTAGCGTGTACCCTTGGGACATAGGAGAGTTTCCTAATCCAGGCAACTGGCGTGCCAAGAACCCCAAGACAAGAAAAAGAGTATTTGTTCACAATCTATTTAGGTTTGCTATATAAGCCGGAAATTTATATCCAGGCTTTTTGCGTAGGCGTGCAAGATGCCAGTTTAAACAGCTTTAAATTACTATTCTATAAGCTAATCACATACTTGTTGCTATTAGCTTAAAATTTATTTGACTGCGAGAGTAAAATTATATCTTACCCGAAAAATTTTTGATTACAAAAATTCTGCTCTCTAGGCTAACAGCATGAACATCATCAAGCTAGGGTCGCTTCCGAGTAAGTCAAAAACCAAAAATATTTTATAGCAATCCGAGCCGGATTCGTGAGTTTCTCTCTATCTTTCTTCTCTTGGAGTTTTTGGCGATTTGGCAGTTCGTTCAAAAATATGTTCATTACTCAAATAAGATTGCTATATTCTATGGCTTTTGATCTAGGTAGGCTGGTGAAATTTTCTGCCCTGCTGCACTAGTATTGATTTATTAAGTTAATTCTGTAATAAATTCCTTGAACAGGAAAGTGAAGAAAAAAATTTTAATTTTTACAAGCTTCCGCTTGTATTACCTCGCAATACAAGCGGAAGCATTCAACTTATACTAAACTACTTAACCGACTGTAGCCAAAGTTTTAGAACCAGCGAAATAAGCGTTTTGCTCAGTTCGCAATTTATCACAAAGTCTGCCAGTGGGTAATTCAACATCATCATAAGTGAGGACTTGATCCCTAGGAATATCCCGCTTCAAACGGCATCCTTCAGCTAAGCCAATAGGTAATAGATTTTGCTCTTGAACTATGTTAGAGTTTTCACATTGACCATAGGTCATGTAATAGCCGATGCCATCCAAAGTTTCTCCAGCTTTTAGGTCTATTTTGGCTGTAGTCACAACATCTACAATGGGCGCACCCAAGGGGCTTAAAACATAATCTTGGAAGAGAACAGCGCGTGCAACAGAGATTGGCACTTCAAAGTGACAGAGATGGTAAGGAGTATAGAAGCTATACAGAGGGCCTTCGCCTAATTTGTACAGGTTGAGATAATGACGTTGCTTGGGATCGTCGTGAGTACCAAACACGAAAACTCCCGGTCCTGGTTTAGCACCTACTACATAATCAACAATGCCACCCAATTCTTTGAGTTGCTCAACGTCGTACATTTTGGTCATTTCGTCTACATGAGCGTCGAAGTTGTATCCCAACATTCCCCGCTTGGCTACTTTCATTCCTGTGCCGTTAGCGACGATCGCCTGCTCGAAGGAAATTTTCGTACCGTCGGCAAAGCTTGTAACCATGTGAGGCTTTTGTCCCCAACGTTTGGCAAATCCTTCCTGGGTGGTTGGGTTGCGATAAGGGTCTTGTAAACCCTTAATATTACCACACAATAGCGGAGTTAGACCAATACTTTTCACAAAACGGTAAAGGTTCATTTGTACGCCTGGCTGATCGCCATCGCAGGCGGAAAGAACGACACCAGCTTTATCAGCGTATACTTTCAGGATCGGGCCAACAGTGCCATCGAGTTCAGCATTCATCATAATTACGTGCTTACGATGAGCGATCGCTTCCATAATTACATGAGCGCCAAATTCTACTGCACCAGTGACTTCAATTAAAGCATCGATACCCTCAGCGCGACATAGTAACATCGCATCTTCGGTCACTGCATAACCACCAGATGCGATCGCGTTTTCTAATTCAGTAACTGTAGAAACGGCTTTAAAATCCTCAATACCAGCTTCTTGATAAGCTCGCTTTGCTGCATCTACATTACGGTTAGAAATAGCAACCAACTCCATACCAGGAACAGAATTGGCAATTTGATTGGCAATTCCTCTACCCATAAAGCCAGCACCAATCATACCAACTTTAATCGGATTGCCTGCTTCCGCACGAGCAGCCAAAGCGCGATCGACAATTATCATTAGCGAAGCTCCTGTGTAAATTCTTTGTCTATTTTTAGCAATAAATTACTGATGTGATTGAAAAGGGTATTTGAAATTTTATACCCCAAACTGATGCAAACCCCAAACAAATTCTTAATATTCTTTTTAGACGATAAAATAATACATTTATTTGGGAAATGTACCGCCAACAGTCATTGCTCTCATCAAAGGCCAATTCAAGTCTTTTTCTGAAATTTCAGTTACCTCTTGAGGCCATTGAATATTAAAAAATGGATCATCGTAGCGCAAACCTCGCTCATAACCTGGCGTGTAAAATTCACCTACTTGATACAGCACCTCAGCGCCATCGGTAAGTGCTTGATAGCCGTGAGCGAACATTTCTGGCACATATAAAGCACGATGATTTTCTGCGGTTAGTTCTACACCAATGTGTTGTAAAAAGGTAGGAGACTCAGGACGCATATCAATAATCACGTCATAAATTGCACCTCTAACACAGCGAACTAATTTAGTTTCCGCTGCTGGAGGAACTTGATAATGCATTCCCCGCATGGTTCCTTTTTTATGGTTAAAAGAAAGATTACATTGGGCAACCACTGCTTTTAAACCGTATGCTTCAAATTCTTTAGCACAGAAAGTACGGGCAAAGAAACCACGATGATCGTGTTTTTCTTCTAAGTCAATAATATAAGCGTCTTTGAGTTCAGTTTCGGTAAAAATCATTGATAATCTCCATAGATGAAAGTTAATGGTTCATAGTTAATTGTTAATAGTTAATTGTTATATAGCTATGAACCATGAACCATTAACCATTAACCATTAACTACAACTTAACTGGTGTTTGATGTAACTCTGGTCGAGCAAAAGTATCATCCCAATACTGAGTGCAAAGTTCTGGACGCTTGGGAGGATTAGCGGTGTACACAAAAAATAGTGCTGACCGTTCTTGTGTCCTTAAGGTTCCGTGATGTAAAGCAGTTTTTGGATCTGCAAAAATAACGGTTCCTGCTGGTCCGGGACAAGATTTCCAAGCTGATTGGGGGATAATTTCTTTGAGTTCTTCATCATTTATTCCTAAGTATCCCGACTTCCACAGCTTGTAGTAAATGCGGTAATAATTCAAGCTAGATAAGGAAGTTAAAGATAAGGGAACATATTCAAAAGGCCCGTGTTCTTCTTCTACATCGGTCAAATAAATGATAATTTTGACCATGCGCCGGTCTTCTGAATCTTTGTGCCATAGTAGTGTACCAAACTGATTTTCATTGGGAAAATCTTTGCGTAAATGTACACCGTGAAAGGCAACCGGAAGACCGATATAATTTTCGACGATATTAAGTAGTTTTTGTTCGCTTCCCCAAGTAGAAAATTCAGCTAAATCTGTAACTGTATAAATTTGAGGAAGCTTTTGGGTGAGATGGTTGTTACTCGCTGCTTTCATGTCCGATAATTGACTGTAAGCTGCTTGGAGTAGGTTGGCAGTAGAGTCTAATCCCAAATCTGCAAGTGTGGTAACGTAAACACCTTCCCGTTTGAGAGCGTCAACAATTACGCGATCGCGTTCTGCCAGTGTAGGTAAATTTTTTGCATGATTGCGAAGTGCAAATTTATAACCTATTTCTGATTGCAGTGCATTTATTTTATCTTTTACAGTGTTAAGCATCAGACAAGTACCTCATGAAAAAGATGTATTTTTGGTATGGATTTAGTTTTTGTTCATAGCTTTCGTAATCTGGGAGTAGAAGACACGCTTGGGGTTTCGGCAATTTCGATATTTCTAGCCCCCATAACACCAAAAGCGGATATGCTAACCAAAGCGAAAAATGGCAGTACTGTTTGCAAAGCAAATACCGGCCATCTTTTTAAAGCACCTAAAAAAACTTTTAAATTCGCTTCTTTAGCGCTCTGCAAAATCATTCGGCGGCAAAATAATTTAGAATAGCCATTTTGCTCCAATTTCAACAAAACTTCAGATACGTGTTTGTATTGCATCAACAGCGCTGATTTTGGCTCTTTCTGCCAATAACTCACACCGACAATGCATTCTAAATAGGTGTCTTTTGTGACTATTACTCTGCCATTAGCAGCACAATAACCAGCTAAATAAGCTAAAGATATCCAGTTATTTGCAGCGTCTGGCCAGATTTGCAAAGCCCGTTGTACTGTATCAGTGCGGTAAATAGAAGCAGTAAGAAAAATTACAGCACCGACACTTTTGACAAAACAATGTTCAAATATTGTTTTGCCATCACCATTGCCATCTTCACTATCAACATCAAACCAACGGTTTCCAACTATTGTGGGTGGGTGAACTGGTTCACCTGTGATTTTGTTCCGACCGGAAAAATTGAGAAACAATAATGATAAATCTGGATGTTGTTTAATTTTTGTGATAACGTAAGGAACGGCTCTATCTTGAACTGGATCGTCATCACCAATTGTCCAAACGTATTTTGTGGTGGCACTTTTGAGGCAATGAATAATATTCCTCATCACGCCTACATTCTCAGAGTGTTTGTGATATTTAAACGTGACATGACTGAGAATGCCTTGCCATTTCTTTATAATTTCCTGAGTATTATCAGTCGAACAATTATCGGAAACAAAAATTTCACATTCAGAGTCAAAACCTTTAATGGCTTGAGCGAGCCACGCCAATTGTTTATCAAGTAAGTCAGCGCGGTTGTAGGTGGGGATAGCAATGGTGAGTAATTTGTTCATACTGGACTAAGTTCCGTGTTTTGGTAAGTTTTTTGGGGATTTTGTACTTGCATGATTGACTGTAGAACAGCCACTAAATTGCAAAAGCGATCGCGTCCAAAGAGAAGTTGGAGCGCTGGAAAACAACGCTCCAAACTTAAACTTTTGGGCACGCTACGTGTTAGCGTTGCTCCTTGGCTCAAAAAACGAGCAGTTGTCAAGCCTACGCTGTGCGGCGGTTTTTTATCCCGCCCTAGAAACTTTAATTTTTTTGAGCGAACTGGCGTAGGTTTTCCCACTTTGTCAAAACGCGTAGCGCGACTTTTGGTAGGGTTACGGGTGGAATGACAAACGCCAGAAGGAGTAACACTTCTGATCACATGGTTGCGTAAAAAAATCATGATATTTGTCTTATAAATAAGCAAAAAGGAAGAGAGATTGAGTTGTGATCCTGGTTTAGCATGGTGAGTAACTCATACCATTTTGGATTTTGGATTTTGGATTAGTCATTTGTCTAAATACTTATAACTAATGACGACCTTTTATAACCCTCTTGTGTCACTCTCCGACAAAATGTTGTAGGGGCGGGTTTTGTTGATGATTTGTCGGCAAGCCGAAAATTATGATTCTAAACCCGCACGGCAGTCGCTACAACGGGGGAAACCCCCCTTCGGGTTCGCCCTTCGGGTTCGCCAGTTCACACTTGTTGGGAAACCCGCCTATGTCCTAAGTATAGTTTTGCGTAAAAGCGTTGCGTTTTTAAACGCAGAGGGACGCAGAGGAAACGCAGAGGGACGCAGAGTTTTCATAAATATTATTCGCTACGAATTAATGAAACGCTGTACTAAGAGGACACGCTACGCGAACTTTAAGAGGTCTCACCAGTCGCCTAGGTTGGGAAACCCGCCGGAGAGCGCTGGACTCACGGCAACGCGCTGCCTCCCCTACCATAGTTTGGGTTATGATTTGATAACCAAAGAAAATTATATTGTTCGGAGAGTGACAAAACAGGAATAATAGAGAGAAGTCCGAATCAAACTTTTTTGATTCGGAACTTTTAAAGTAGTCTAAGAGGATGTCTGAAAAGTTTTTAATTAATCATATTTATTACCCAAAATCG
>JBHYDF010000088.1:0-30723 GCA_051861145.1 Nostocaceae cyanobacterium | reverse complement strand
CCGCTTATAAAGCTAGTTTGGGCTTCATTTGGGCTTAATTTTTGTCTAAGTCCCGCTAATACTTTCAGTAAATATTTCCGGAGCATTTTCCAAGCTTCTTTGATTTCGGTGAACTGTTTCAAAGTTTTGATATTTTTGCGTATTGGTCCGACAACTTTGTGAACCTCCGCGAAAGCATTTCTAACATACTGTTCTAACCCAGGTAAGTTGTCCCGAATCCAGGGAAACAAAGTTTGATCTGCCCAGTTAAGGATTTGGTTCCAGAAGATGAGGGCGACTGCTACAGATCCTACAAACAGGACTGCTAATAGAACTTGTACAAAGACGGGCATAATGTTAGTTTCCTTCTTGGGGATAAAGTTTAAAGCTGATCCGAGCTAAATCTTCCTTGATAAAGCTTTCTCCTACATCACTCGGTAAGTTGTCCCATTCCACTTGTTCATCAACCCGAAAAATGTTGGGTTTTGGGTTATTGCGATCTATGTAAAAAATTTCGGTTTGACGCAAGTGCTTACTGTTTACGCCTGTGTCAGAAGTTGGAACTTCTTGGGGTTTCAAGTAATGCACTTTGATAGTGAGGACGAGATCTTTTACTTCGGTTGCTAGTTTTTGAGCTAGCTCGCTTGGTGGCTGTTCCCCTACCAGTTGTGGATCGGATTCGTTACACAATATGTAAGTTGTTTGTAAGCAGGTTGGAAACTCTACTTGAAGCCTTTCTTGCAAAAACTGAGCAATATTGTGATAAACCTGCTGTTTTTGTTGAAGGTCAACCTCTTGTGTAGATGTTAGTCCTTCCCAGATTGTATTTGTCACGTTTTTGACTGATTCTGGCATCTGGGATAGATGAGACTGAATGTACTGCTGCAATTTTGGCGGTTGCTTTGGCAACTTTTCTGACAAGTCCTTGTCTTCAAATGTGTTGTGTTCTTCATTCATAAGTGGTTTATCCACATCTCTACTTATTAATCGGGGTGGTTGCTAAAAAATTTGCACCCGGTTTAGTACCGCTCTTTATCTGATACCAAGCCAGGGAAGATCCTTTTGAGAAGCAAACAGAGAAGGGAATGTTGTTTTGGCTTAGGTTGAATTACCGCTCCGGCGCGTTATGTTTTGCTCCCGTCCTGATTGAAAAAGTCTGGGCTAGGGATATGTGGGATTTGACGAGTCGTTTAAACCGCAAACTCTTAGCTCACACTATCAGCATTGCAACTGTGAGTGAACCAGCTTCTACCTTGAGTCTGCTGCTGGTTGGTGTTTTAGGCGCGGGTCTTACACGGTAGCGAAAACGCCAGCAAGCGGTATAAAAACTTTAGTTGTGGGACGCGAGCGATCGCTACCTTTCGATGATGTTAGATGTCTCCCAATGGGAGACATAAAAGACAACTGTTGCCGTGGAAAAAACCTGCACAAAACGCGCAACCATGCAGAGGCTTAAGCCGCCAAACCAGATTTTGGGTAAGGGTTCTCACGCGCGAGCGGGCTTAGAGCGAGTTAACTGAGAATAATCGCAGCTTTGCCCGCTCGCGCGTGAGTGTCTTTGCGCGTTTTGTGTAGAAAGCGTGCGTCCCCCTTGGTATCCATACGTTGAAGAAATCGGCAAGACTAATCTTGGCTACCACAAGACGCTGAGTTTGACGCGGAGCGTATTGCAAAGGAAAGCAGACGCCTACTTTGAGAAGTTTGGAGATGTCGTGGGTAGCTGGTGGGGTTCCTCAAAACTGCATAAGTTGTTTTGAAATGCACCTATATAAATAATTTGGGTTTTTGAAAATGACATTGCAAAGTATCTATCTGAGGGTAGATTTTTATTCTTTTACTCTCTATAGAAGGATTTTCAACAACCAGTTATGCAAGAATGATTTTGATTACTACATGATGTTCATGTGTGTTATGCCTAGAAAAGTATTAACAGAGCCAATCAAAAGACTGACTGTTGAATTACCAGAAAGTGAATATAACTTATTAGAAAGTTATTGTTTACAGAAACAAGAATCTAAACGTCAAGTAATTCGTAATTTAATTCGTATTTTAAGTTCTATTGATGAGAATAAGAATTTCATCATCAGCAAAACAGATAATTAGTCTGTTGAAAGCTGGTGGTGTTCAAGTTTTTACATAATGGCTCAAACATCTGGATGCTTTATATCATCAGCTGATTTCGAGAGCAACAAGAAAAGTTCGATACCAACCAAATGTTTGAAGGGGATAAAGCTGTGCCTTGGAGAGAAAGAATATTAGCACTCCTCAGAATCAACCTAAGTTAGGAGAATTAAGCGAAGAACACTCATGCACGAAACAAAGAGTTTTCCAGCCAGCGTATTTTTATCGAACACGTCATTAAATTTGTAAAATTTTCCGGATTCTCAACAAAGATTTCCACGCTTTTTCCCGAATTTACGAACAAGTAATTCTTACTATTTGTAGATTAGTCAGGTTAAGAATTGGTGCATTAGTTTTGCCAGTTTCATTTTTGTTGTGAATATGAGGTCAGTTATGAATTAGTTATCAACATTTTCATGGATAGTTGCTATCAGCAAACAACTAAGACCCTGATTCTGACGTTGGCTCTGGCCGAATGTTAACACTATGGAAAGCCAGACGCAGACCGCGGGAGCAAATTTTCGGACGAGTCTAGTGATTAACCCCAGTGGAATTGTTTTTGGCCCGGAGGAATGAAAAATAGAACAAGGGAAGAAATTGAGAAAATTTGGCATTATGTGTGGTTATTTAGTGCAATTGCTTACGCGATCGCCGGAAATAATACTACAGCTTTTGCGAGTCCGGCTGCAAGCTGGAAAGTAGAGGGAGTAAAAGAAGTAGAGAAAGTAGGAGGAGATATTATTTTATCATTACCCTTCTACCTAGATACTATTTCTGAATTGAATGAATCCAATTCGGTCTTAACTCAAATCCCCTCGCCAGTTACACCGACAATCCCCGAACCACCACCAACCCCAACCCCGTCTCCAAACGAAGACTTGCTGCAAACGCCGTCTCCCAGTCCACCACCACCGCCAGACATCCCGGAAATTCCAGAAAAAATTGTGATTGAGCGGTTTGAGTTTGTCGGTAATACAGCCTTTAGTGACGAAGAGTTGGCTAAAGCAACTGAGAAACTGACAGGTAAGCCAATTACTTTTGCCGAACTGCTGCAAGCAGAAGCGATTATCAACGAAATATATACCGACGCTGGGTATGTAAATTCTGGTGCAGTTATTCCCGCCGAGCAAAGGTTTCCAAAAGATAGGGGAGTTGTCAAAATCGAAATTGTGGAAGGGAGTATTGAAGACATTCAGGTGACAGGTACGCGCCGGTTGAACCCAGGTTATATCAAAAGTCGGTTGGCGATCGCCACTCGCACACCTTTAAATCGCGATCGCCTGCTACAAGCGTTGCAAATATTACAACTCGACCCTCTAATTGAAAACATTTCCGCCGAACTGGCTGCGGGTGCGCGTCCAGAGTTAAGCCTCCTCAAAGTAGCAGTCCAGGAGGCAGATTCTTTAGAGGGCGAATTTTTTGCTGATAATGGCCGCGCTCCCAGTGTGGGTAGCGTTCGGCGAGGATTTCGATTTAATCAAGGGAATTTACTCGGCTTTGGGGATCAGCTCAGGGCAACTTACACTAATACCGATGGCAGTAATGCCTATGATATCAGTTACACAGTTCCCATTAATCCCCGTAATGGCACGCTTCAAGTAACCTATGGAGCAAACAACACCGAGGTACTTGAACCACCCTTCGACCGCTTAGATATCCTCGGAGATTCCTACTCCTTTGAGTTGAGCCTGCGTCAGCCTTTATTTCAGACACCCGCACAAGAATTTGCCTTGGGTTTAACCCTCTCGCAACAGCAAAGCAAGACTTCTCTGCTGGGACTTGATTTTCCCATTTCTCCCGGTGCTGACGAGGAGGGCAAAACCCGCATTTCTGCATTGCGATTCTTTCAAGAATGGACAACTCGCAATCCGAAAGAAGTGTTTGCTTTTCGTTCACAATTCAGTCTAGGGATAGATGCATTCAATGCCACAATTAATAATAGTCCTCCTGATAGTCGTTTTTTTAGCTGGCGGGGACAAGGGCAGTATGTCCGACTTCTGGCTCCGGATACATTGCTGGTGCTGCGCTCCGATGTGCAATTGGCAACACGAACGCTCGTACCTCTAGAGCAATTTGCGATCGGAGGGTTGGGTAGCGTCCGGGGTTATCGGCAAGATTTGCTACTGACTGACAACGGAGCTTTTTTATCTGCGGAGGTGCAACTACCAATTCTGCGAGTACCAGAGGTAAAGGGGATTTTGCAACTCACCCCATTTGTTGACTTTGGCGTTGGTTGGAATAGTTCTGGAGACGCCGAGTTAGATACTAATACCCTACTAGCAGCAGGTTTGGGCTTGCAGTGGCAGATGGGGGACTCGTTGGATCTTCGTTTTGATTGGGGAATACCACTAATTGAAGCTGACGGGAGGAACCGGACATGGCAAGAAAATGGTTTCTATTTCTCCATTAATTACAGACTGTTTTAGAATTTTTCATTGGTAAAGTTTTATGAGAAATACTTGGCAAAAACTCAATATAATTCCTTTAGGTTTAGCTTTTTTCAGTAGTTTTTTTATCCTCAACCCCGCCAAAGCACAAATTTCCTCAGATGGAACTTTATCTACCAACGTTAATAATTCCGACAACAGAAATTTTGTGATTAATCAAGGAAATAGAGTTGGTGACAATCTGTTTCACAGCTTCCGAGAATTTTCTGTTCCCACCAATGGTTCTGCGGTTTTCCGAAATGATTTGGATGTACGAAACATTATCAACCGAGTGACGGGTGGTTCTTCCAATATTGATGGTTTAATTAAAAGCCAAGGCGATGCAAATTTATTTTTAATTAATCCGGCGGGAATCTTTTTTGGACAAAATGCCAAATTAGAAATTCGTGGTTCATTTTTTGCCACAACAGCTAACAGTTTATTGTTTAATGATGGGGTTGAATTTAGCGCTACGGATTTACAAACACCACCACTTTTATCCGTAAATATTCCCATTGGCTTGCGATTTCGGGAGAATCCAGGGAAAATTACCATTGGGAATAATCGGCAAACCGATCTTAGGCCCGAATCACCTACTCTTGTTGAGGTTAAATCAGGAAAAACCTTGGCGCTAGTAGGTGGTGAGATTGAGCTAAATGGCTCTAGACTCAGAGCAGCAGGGGGAAGAATTGAATTAGGAGGATTAGCATCTGCGGGAACAGTAGGAATAAATAATGATAGCAGTTTAAGTTTTCCCGATGGAGTGGTGCGAGCAGATGTATCCCTGAATCGGGGTGAAGTGGATGTTACCTCTGGAGGGGGAGGGAGTATTGGTATTAATGCTCGGAACATCAAGCTTACTCTTGGTAATGACATTTGCGCTGGAATTGGTGGAGATAATGCTTGTGGGGGTAAGTCATCGAATACACCTGGTTCTGTGGAAAGTAAAGCTGGAGACATCACACTGAATGCTACAGAAGATATTACAGGCGATGGAATAGTTGAAATTAACAACCGAGTGAATACTGATGCAATTGGGAATGGTGGAAATATCAATATCCAGGCTCGGTCATTATCTTTAACAAATGGTGGGCAAATAAGTGCCAGCACCTTGGGACGTGGGAATGCAGGCACAGTAAATATCAAGACTAGTGATACTGTCTCCTTGGATGGTGGGGAAAATGATAGTTTTATACTCAGCGATGTGAATCCCGGCGCTGTAGGTAATGGTGGCAATATTAATATCCAGGCTCGGTCATTGTCTTTAACAAATGGTGGAATAATTAGAGCCAGCACCTTTGGACGTGGGAATGCAGGCACAGTAAATATCAAGACTAGTGATACTGTCTCCTTGGATGGTGGGGAAAATGGTAGTTTTATAGTCAGCAACGTGCAACGAAGTGATGCTGTTGGTGATAGTGGTGGAATAAAAATTACTACAGGTTCGCTATCTTTAAGAAATGGCGCTCAAATAAACTCTTTTACTCGTGGACAAGGAAATTCGGGAAATATAACAATTCAAGCCACAGATGCAGTCACTTTTGATGGAATTGGAAGTGGTTTGTCTAATAATGTTGTTTCCACAGGAGTAGGCAACAGTGGAGGTATCAGCATCAAGACAGGTTCGCTATTCGCAAGTGATCTAGCCGGAATTTCATCAAGTGTTAATGGACGCGGAAATTCTGGAGGAATATTTATTGAAGCCCGTGATACTGTCTCCTTAACGGGAGTCGGCGACCTTAATCTTGGTGTAGTCGGCGCTGATGCTAGGGGAACTATCTTCAGCAGCAGTGTTAATCCTGGAGGCGTAGGCAATGGCGGTGATATTTTTATAAAAACTGGCACTTTGCGTTTAGACAGTTCTCAAATAAATACAAGCACAGAAGGAACAGGCAATTCCGGTAAGATCATCATTGAAGCACGAGACCAAGTAGCCCTATTGCAAGGGTCTGATATGTTCACTGAAGTAAGCGAAAAACAAGAAGGGAGCGTAGGTGGAATCGGGGATGGAGGAGATATCCGGATTAAAACTGGTTCTTTGTTACTAGATGTTGGTGCTAACTTGCGTGCTGACACAGAAGCTCGTGGCAATGCAGGCAATATCACCATAGAGGCACGAGATCGCATCACAATGAGCAGCAGTTCTGATGAATTTTCCGGTGGTATTTTCGCTCAGGTGGAACCTCAAGGTGTTGGAAAAGGCGGGAATATCAACATCACCACAGGTATTCTATCGCTCTCTGGAAAGCAAGAGATTAACACCAGAACTCAAGGACAAGGAAATGCAGGGGATATTAATATCAAAACCGACTCTATTTTTCTTGCAAATCCTCAAGCCCGTATTATCAGTGGTGTAACTGAGGAAGATAGGCTTCTAGGAACTTCAGGTAACGGTGGAAATATTAACATCACTACAGGTTCCCTAACGGTAAAAGATAGGGCAAAGCTATCAGCTAACACGGAAACTCAAGATGTTGCGGGAAACATTAATATTAATGCATCCCGACTTACCCTTGACCGAGGTAGTGTCACAGCCCAATCCACTATTAATGCCGATGGTGGCAATATTAATCTCAATATCAGGGACCTTCTATTATTGCGTAACGGTAGCGAAATTTCCACTACCGCAGGTACTGATGGTGGTCCCGGTAACGGTGGTAACATCGAAATTGATACAGATTTATTAGTTGCTATCCCCTCTGAAGATAGCGACATCACCTCCAATTCCTTCGGTGGTAAAGGTGGTGAAATTAAAATTAATACTCAGGGTCTTTTTGGTTTAGAAATTCGCGAACAATCAACCTCATTAAGTGACATTACAGCCACCTCCCAGTTATCCCCCACCCTCAATGGCGAAATTACTTTAAATACCCCGAATGTAGATCCCAGTCAAGGATTAGTGGAATTACCGCAAACAGTTATTGACCCGGATGCCCTAATTGCCCAAAATCCTTGTGTGCAAGGTGCTGATAGTAACTTCATCGTCACTGGACGGGGAGGACTTCCACCCAGTCCCAACCAGGCTCTAAGTAGCGAAGCAGTGCAAGTGGATTTAGTTGAGCCTGTTCCATTTATGACAACAGGGCAACAACCGCAGGGTAATGAATTAAACAACGCTCCCAGTCAAAAGCCTGTATCTAAACATAGCAGTGAAATTGCTCCTGCTCAAGGGTGGATAGTTAACGATCGCGGTGAGGTAGTTCTCACAGCTTATACCCCCGCAGGTAGGAAAATTCAACGTTCTGGGCGTACTTCTAAGAGTTGTCCAGCACGGTGATTTAGAGGTAATTTATAAAGTGAATATTAAGACCTTTAACGCTTACGTAGATTGTAGATCCCCCCTTAATCCCCCCTTAAAAAGGGGGGAAGTAATTTTTAGCCCCCCTTTTTAAGGGGAGCCACTGCGTTGCGGGGGTTCCCCCCGTTGTAGCAAGTGGCGTGGGTTGGGGGGATCAGATTTTCTTTATAAATGAACTCTTAGAGGAGTGGGAAAGGGACAAGGGAGATAAAGCGACAAGTCTAGTGACTAATAACTAATCCAAAATCCAAAATCCAAAATCTAAAATCTAAAATTATTATGGTAATTCGCAAGCGTCGATGGCATTCGCTAATCCTGGCAGTTGTGCTATTCTTCGTGACAATGGCGGTTACACCCGTTGTTGCAACTGTTGTAGACTCAAGAGCGCTCGTACAAAGTCAAGAGAATGGGCTACAGTTAGCAAAACAAGGCAAATCGCTATATCAGGCTGGACGTTTTGCAGAGGCGGCGGATGCTTGGAAGGGAGCAGTTAGTGCTTTTGCTAAGAAGGGCGATCGCACTAACCAAGCGATGGCACTGGGCAATCTTTCCCTGACTTATCAGCAATTGGGACAGTGGCAAGCAGCAAAGCAGGCAATTACCACTAGTCTAGATTTGTTGAAACTTGAAACAGCTACATCAACCCCAAGGCGAATTCTTGCCCAAACACTAGATATTCAAGGCAAATTGCAACTAGCAACCGGACAATCAACCGCAGCACTGGAAACCTGGCAACAAGCAAGCAAAGTCTACTCCGAAATTTCCGACCAAGCGGGACTGATCCAAAGTCAAATTAACTCTGCACAAGCTTTACAGGCATTGGGTCTTTATCCTCGTGCCAAAGCAACCTTAATGTCAGTCAAGCAAAAGCTGCAAGGACAACCAGACTCTTCCTTAAAGATGACGGGGTTACTGAGTCTGGGAAATGCCCTAAACGTGATGGGCGAATTGAATGGGGCTGAGGAAGCCTTGCAAGAAAGCTTGAAAATTGCCAAGAAGTTACAACCACTCCAAGACCAAGGTGCTATTTTCCTGAGTTTAGGTAATGTTGTTCGCGCCAAAAAAGACTTTGAGAAAGCAATTTACTACTACAATCAGGCAGAAAGTTCCGCCTCTGATGCCGTGCAAATTCAGGCGCAGCTGAATCAGCTTAATTTGTTGGTAGAGAATAAGCGTGGGCAAGATGCTTTGAGCCGATGGTCGCCGATTTTAGAACGGATAAATAAATTACCCCCCAGCCGTTCAACTATCTACGCAAAAATAAACCTGGCTCAGAGCTTGATTTGCTTGAAACAGCCTACCTTAGAGAAATCTGAATTCAATTCCCCCATTGTGCAACAGTGCGCAGACTCTAGTGTTGAAGATAACAAAAAAACTACAGTAAATTCTTCAGGCAAGGCAATACAAACAGGTAATCCAGACTGGACAGAGATTGAGAAACTGTTGACCACTGCTACCCAGCAGGCAAATGCTTTAGAAGACAAACGGGCGGAAGCTTATGCTCTCGGTTATCGGGGTGGAATGTATCAACAGGCACGGCGTTGGGCGGAGGCAGATGCTTTCACTCGCAAAGCCGTCAGTTTGGCGCTTGCTATCAACGCTGCCGATGTCGGTTATCTTTGGCAATGGCAGCTAGGTAGAATTGCTAGGGCTAATGCTGATTTACAGAGCGCGATCGCGGCTTACACGGTAGCATTTAAAACTCTACAGTCTCTACGAGGTGACTTGGTAGCTACAAACCCAGAAATTCAGTATTCCTTTCGAGACAGTGTAGAACCAGTTTATCGGGAACTGGCTGATTTGCTCTTGCAACCGGACTCTGTTTCCGCCTCTGTGTATGGGAAGGGACGAAATGGGCGGATCAGTCAAGAAAACGTCAAGCAAGCGCGTGAAGTGATTGAAGCCCTACAATTAGCTGAATTAGATAACTTTTTCCGCGAAGCCTGTGTAGATGCTAAACCGCAACAAATTGATCAGGTAGTTGACCAAGCCAAATCACCTTCAGCAGTTTTCTATGCAATTTTTCTGAAAAATCGCTTAGAAGTAATTTTAAAATTACCTGAGCCAAACAAACCACCTGAAAAACAAACACTGCTCTACCACTCGACTCTTGTTAGCCAAGAAACAGTAGAAAGTACCCTAGACCAATTACAACAATATTTAAGAAACCCTACCCGTGTAAATGATATTAAGAAATTATCCCAGCAAGTATATAACTGGTTGATTCAACCTTTTGAAAAAGACTTACAAAAAAGTCAAATAAAAACTTTAGTATTTGTTTTGGATGGTTCTTTGCGAAATATCCCAATGGCAGTTCTCTACAACGGTCAGGAATATTTAGTTGAGAAATATGCAATTGCTTTAACCCCAGGTTTACAACTACTAGAACCAAAACCTCTAGCACAGGTAAGCTTAAACGCTTTAACTGCGGGAATAAGTGAGGCAGTTCCTGTTAAAGGCATACCCAAACAATTTTCTGAATTGCCATATGTGGAGAAGGAATTAAACGGAATTCTAGACGAAGTGCGTGGTGCAGAACTCCTCAACCCGGAGTTTACCAAATCTCAACTGCAAAATACGCTCAGTAAAGCTAATTTTTCTGTAGTTCACATGGCAACTCACGGTCAGTTCAGTTCCGATCTAGATAATACTTATATTCTTGCTTGGAAGGAACTAATCAAAGTCAGAGATTTGGAGAATTTACTGCGAATTAGAGAAAGCAACCGTTCGATTCCGATTGAATTGCTTGTCTTGAGTGCTTGCGAAACTGCAACTGGAGATAAGCGTGCGGCTTTAGGGCTAGCTGGTATTGCAGTGCGAGCAGGCGCACGTAGTACGTTAGCAACATTGTGGCAAATAAATGATGAGTCCACTGCTGAATTTATGAATGAGTTTTACCGACAGTTGAAAAATAACCCCAACTTAACTAAAGCTGAAGTACTTCAACGGACGCAACTAGCTTTGTGGAAAATTCCTGGAAAAAGATGGGAACGTCCGTATTATTGGGCTGCTTATGTTTTAGTTGGTAATTGGCTTTAGAAAGATAAGAGGTAATAAAAGAAATAGTTCAATACTGCAAGGGATAGACGTTTGTCTAAAAGAGATCCCCCATTATCCCCCTTAAAAAGGGAGACTTTGAGCGGCTTTCAGCCCCCCTTTTTAAGGGGGGTTGGGGGGATCTAAACCTATCCCTTGCAGTATTGAAATAGATTTATCTTGAAAATAGGGAGTGGGAGAAAAGAATTTTTATCCACAGATGGACACAGATGGACACAGATACATACCGATTCTTGGCGTTGCTGAATTAGGGTATGAATTTTGTAGAAGCAATTCATGAATTGCTTCTACGGTGGTAGATTGTAAATCTGATGTTAACAGTTTCATACTTTCAATCAGCAACGCCCGATTCTTTATCTGTGTCCATCTGTGTTCATCTGTGGTCGAACTTTCTTATAGCGATTCCTAGTCTGCTGAGGTACAAATTTATCTGTGTCCATCTGTGTTTATCTGTGGTTAATTACCTCTTTGTGTACCTTACGCTTGTTAGGAAACGCTAGAAATTGCTATTACCTTTTTACTTCTCCAATAATACGCTCTCCACTTAGTTTTTCTAAACCGACACCTTTTGCACCTAATAATTTAGTCCATGCATTTTGTAGCTCAGCATCTTTTGGATTTTTGAGGCGAAGTTCTGCAAGATGATTAATAGCATCATACCAAATCATATTGCGAGCATAAACAATGTCTGCTCGTGATTTTGCTTGTGTAAGCTGACTTTTAAGATTGGGGCTAAGTGGAACTCGTTGTACCCACCCTTCAACAATAATCGGACTAGATGATTTTTGCGAGTCACAATAAAGCAAGAAAGACCAACTATACCATTTGTTAGTTTCTAAAGATACTTGAGAAGTTTGCAGACTCACGCTAACTAAACCAGGGGTTTGAGGTAATGTGAAAGCAGTTCGATAAATATCATTATTCGCTTCATCCTGCAACACAAATTCTCCAGAAACAGCTTGTTGAGGAGAGTAAGGAACATCAAACCAAAAAGTAGGACGTTCTGCGACTGTTTTTCCCCAGTTAGAAGCTGGCATTAAGGCAGTCACAGGTATTTTTACATCTGGACAGTTGCCACGGCTTCCCCCTCCATCTCGAGTTCCAGACCTGCCATCACCGGAGAAGTCGAATTCTTCCGATTGAGCTAATAATGGTGAGATGGGTAAGACATTGTTAGATAATTTGAATGAATTTGCCTCTGCTGGTGAGAGTAAACTAGTGAAATTAATCAGTGCGCAAGTAATCGCAAAAATTAATGATGATGGAATCAAGTTGGTTTTTTTCATTTTTTTCTAGAAATATTTGCTCTTGTTAATGAACCAGATATAGATGTGTAAAATATTAAAAATCCGCTCGTAATTAATGTGGCTAATAGTGATGGAATTAATGGCATCCATCCCCCCTCTAACCACAAAACAATAAAGCAGATGACATACAAACTGCCGCAAACGCCACCGACTACTAAAACTTGTTGTAGTCGCGATCGCCAGCACCAAACCCAAATGCCTGTTATCAAACACCAACTGGCAACCCACAGCGTATCACCCCACTGCGACCACCACCAAAGCACGGGCCGTTGATTCAAAACAGCATTGATAACCTGGCTGACCATGTGAGCTTGCACGACTACTCCAGGTATTTCTTTTAAAGTCTCTTGACCTGCACTGTATGGTGTCAGGTGATAATCTCTATCGTAACGTTTGCTGGTAACACCAATCAAAATTATACGATTAGTGACTAAATTGGGTAGCTGAGAGTTTCTCGATCCATTGAGAATTTCTCTGAGAGGAATTTGCTCGGCAACGGGTTCGGCGGCGCGATAATTGAGGAGAACTTCATAACCTCCTGTATCAAGATTGTGGTAGCCGCCTGTGTGCTGTTCGGATTTGGGAAATATGACATTTCCGATCTGAAATGATTTTGGAGAAAGTCTTTTGATTTTGATATTTTTGTTAACCAAATTTAAATAACGACGTGCCAATTGGAAGCTGAATGATTTATCTGTTGCACAATGAAGTGCATAAGACATTCCAAATATTTGACGCCGGACGAATCTATCGGGGTCTTTCGATAAATCACTAAAACCTACATGCTTAATCGGAACCTTCTGCGGAGGGGAAATTTTTGGGGAGTTGTTATCGCCGCCGCCTATTTGACAGATGTCAATAAAGTTTTCGTTACGTAGACTAGTGGCAATATTTGTGTATTTGGGATCTGTAGTGGGAGCATCGCGATATATATCTAACCCAATCACTTTTGGCTGATGCTGTTTGAGTTTTTCTAACAGTTGCACTAGTGCTTGGTCTGATAGCGAACCTTGCATCTTCATGCCTCGTTGCTTTTGATAGTTAATATCTTCGTCATTGATAGTAACTATCAGTATTCGCGGGTCTTTTCCTTCACTTGGTCGCCACCTCATCAGTTGGTCAAATGCTCTTAGTTCGTATGGCTGAAGTATCCCTTGCCATCGCAATCCCATTACCAATCCTGTACATAACATACTTGCCAGCATCACGGGCATAAATTTAATAAATCTAAATCGACGCTCGGCAACTCTGGGTTCTTCTACCTTTGGTGGAGGAGAAGGAGTTGGGAAATTACCAAGCAAATCTTGCCAGGTGGGCGCTATTGTCGCTTGGTTTTGGCACAATACTGGCAACCAACCAGCACAAGGAAATTCATCTTCCAGTCCCTCCAATCTTTCCCGCGCTCGTCGTACCGCCAATGCTAAGGAAGTACCTTTACCAGCAAATTCTTCCAAAAAATACTTGAGAAATTCTTCTGCAACTTTATTCGGTACATCCTCGCGCATGACAATAACGTGCGGGAGATTTAATTGTGCTAATTTTCTTGCCAATCCCAAACCATCGCAGGAATTAAAAATAGCTAAAAATAACCCTGCATCAATAGCTTTTCTCAAAGCATTTGTTAGCTGTTCTACTGTCAAACTATTATTGTGGGAATGGGAATTAATATAAATTTTTCCTTGCGCATCTTCTGTTTGGCTGGTACTATGACCGGCAAAAAAAAGAATGTCACAAGGTTTTTCCCATAGCGCATCGTTAATGTCTTTTCGTTCTTTTTCGACTAAAAAATCTGGGACAGCACCCTTTAACTGTTTCAGTATTTTTTGGTCTTCATCTACATTAATTCCTGTGCGATCGCCTAAAATTCCCAATATCCTCACACAGTTAGAAAGCGTTTTAGAAGTGGCATTTATCTTCTTAAATTCCGGATGACTCAAAACTACCTCTGCATGATCGTAGTCTTCAAGAAACCTCCACAAATGCCACGGTAGCCGCCACACTAAATCATCACTGGTTTCAACTATCACCAGTATTTCGTCTTCTTTATCTAATTCCGTGCGAATTTCCTTTTCCGTTTGGCGAAAATCTTTAGTGTCCAGCCAATCGTTGATTGTTTGTTTTAAACGCTGACACAGGGTAGAAAAATTCTCTTCACTCCAATTTTTGAAACCGCTGACAATTTCGATCCCAGCACTTCGACTCAAGCGTTGAGAGAAGGCTTTATGTAACATCTGCCAGTCTCGATAACAAGTTACAACTTCTGGGGCTGGTGGTAAAGTAGCTGTCAATCGCAATCGGGGTAAGTTTTCTGTTTCTACCCACAGTTGCACATTCACCTCCCTAAACCCGCTTTCCAAACTGCCTCTTCCTAAGCTCAAAATCACTCGCTTATTCATAATTGCTGTTTTGAGGAATGCAAAATTCTTCTATAAAGCTTGTATCTGCAAGCGCAATTTGCACGCGGAATAAAGTTCCCGGCTGGCACTTAAAATAGGGAAGTTCAACGTACACATCCCGTTCTCTAGACGTGCCCTCCAACACTGTTGAGTCAAACAATAAAACCAGTTTGAGATTGGGAGGAAGATACTTTTGCCCCTCGGTTGGATGTAGCTGAATTAACACTCCTACTCTGCCATCTGCCTCTTTTGTCAGGGCGACTAGCAGTACAACTGCAATCTCTTGCCGCTGCATCCGCAAGTTAATTAGCTTGCCTTGGGGTGGAATCTTTTCTTTACTCGAATGAGAACCACTCCTGACAGCAAAAGCCAACTGGTTTTGTCCTGAATCAAAAAGAGCCGTAATTGCTTGCCATCCCTGCCTTGCTGACTCCATAAAATCCTGCTTCAGCCATTGTCTCAAATTGACTGCGGTTGGTAGGAAACTTGCGGGTATTACGGTATTTTTTAGTCTCATAGAATACAGATATCTGCGCCAACCGTTATGAGCGACCAAGGCAGCCCATTGTTCAAATGCTACATCTAAACGAGGAGAATAGGGAGAAGGCTGGCTCAGTCGCTCTAACAAAGCTTCGGCGCTAGACTCAGCTAATAGCGTTAATGGTTGCACCGTTGTCTTTTCATCAAGACCCATTTTCATTGCCAACCACAGCAGGTCTAAGTCTGTAATTATATAATCTCGTTCGAGGGAGTATGTACGATAAATTGGGTCATAGCTGCTTTTTTGCTTGAGGGTGCGGTGGCTGGTGTATCCCCAAACGCACATCCACCCTGCATCCATATCGACCTGCACTGCTAAGTAATAATCCGCTGCCCAGTAGGCAATATCTACCCACTCTTGCGGCACGGTTAACACTTCTGTATCTGTTGCTTCTTCAGGAATTAGGACGAGTCGAGTTTTGTTCAAGGCGATCGCACACCCATTCACCACTTCCCAAATACTAGGCAAGTCAGCTTCTGTGGGCAATATTTTCGGGGAATTCGTTACATCTAGATTAGCTTTTACCCAAGCAACAAAGCCATTCAAGCACAAGCGATTCAAATCAGCATTACTTGCAGCGGTGTGGTTAGAATATTTGTGAATAATTGATTCTTTTTGTGTTAAATCTTTTGCTAACAACTCCTGCCAAATTTGGTTTGGGTAAACTACTTTTAACTCTTGCAAACTCAATTTCATTGCGCTGACTCCATTTATTTAATGATTGACAACAGAATAGTTTTTAACTTTTTCTGGCATTAAAACCAGCAGTTGTGACTTAGCTAAACCGTTCGGTTTCAGGCACAATTTCCACCGCTTCTCAATTCGGTTTGCTACGCCTACTTGTACAAACGTCTGCAAATGAAGTAATGTGGGGATATCTAATCCGCGAAGGTAGTGCAACTGAATCAGCTGCCAATCTTTGGCAGGTAAGCTATGAAAAGTTTCTCGAAAAAGCAAATCAACTGCATCAAAATAATAGGTATCTAGCTGTTCTTTGAAAGCAGCTTTCATGCTCTTAAGTATCTCCGAACACAGATGAACTTCCTGATATTGCTTTGCCCACTCTGCAATTTGGAATAGCAGCTGTTGTAAGAGTTTGTTGTAATGACGGCTAACAGTGGATGCATCCTTTTCAATTTCTTGGGCTATTTGGGTTTGCACCATTTGCAAAGCGTGGGTAAAAACGAGAATTTCCTGTGCGTTGTGATCCAGATTTTCTAGCAGGTTGTGCAGAAAATCCTTCAGCTTGGTCATATCTTGCTTCATTTCCTCAACAAGCAACGCATCCCACCCCAAAGGCGAAGATGGATCAGGAATGACATCACTCCAAGAAGTCGCCCCGTCTTCCTGGTTACGGCGCTGATCCAGAGACTCAGGTTGCCGATCTACATAGCTGCGGACTACTGCACCTATTTGTTTTAGCCATTCCTCAATAGTTTTGCCATTGACGGCGGGGTATTTTTCTCCGGAAAGATGGTTATAGCGCAGTGCGATCGCATCGAATTGTTCTTGTTTGGGTGAACTAATATCAATTCCTTTCGCTTTCTTGACTTCTTGGAAGCATTTCCATGCCAAAATCAATTTTGTGACTTGAGCTTGGGTTTGACCTGCAAACTTTAACGCCTCCTCTACCCGCTTTTGGGGGGATCTAGCAGCCAAACCCAAATCGCTGTGTTTTAATGTCTGAAAACCCTGCATTTGTCTAAGGCGATCGTAAACCCGTCCCTCCATTCTTTGCCTGGTATAGCTTTTAAGCGAAGCATACCAAAAAGTATCATCAGTTTGGTCTAAATTAAAGTTTCTGAAAAATTCCCCTGGATGCAAAGCTGCTTCTAAAGCTGTTTGAAAAAGGTCAGCAAATAAAGTATTAATATCAGAAGTATTTCTGCCAAGGTTTTCCAGGGTAGTTTTGACTCGCCAAGCAACGTTAGTGCTAAAGCTTGCCAAAAATGCTATCAAGAGTTTTTTGGCGATCGCCTGTGTCACGCCCAAAGGACTGTCCTCTCCCTGTGCGGTCAGCACAGGGTAATCCGGCTCCGCAGGATTGGGGTACCAGCGCCGCGAAGCTGTCGCATCTTTTGAATTTTCCCTCAAAATCTTTAACAGATGCCACACCAGCAAAGCTTCACTCATTTGAGACTCTTGTCTGAGGATATTTATATGTTGGCGCAATTTAGCATCCGGTATCTGGCGGATTACTAACCGACCGCGATCATCTTCGAGTTGAGGGAAAGTATAAAAAATCTCGAATGGTCTTACCATGCTGGCTTTCTCCTTTTCTCGTTCTCACGCTCTGTATCGCAACGAGGCTAATGAACTTTTGGGTGGTTTGTCACTTAGAGTCTGGAAAGCCGCGTCATATAAATTGGATAAACGTTGTATGAGGCTCTCCTTCGATGACTTTGTTCGGGTTTCTGTATGTGTATCGAGATTAGTTTGACAAAAAATGCAGCTTCAGAGCAAGTGAAGAAGGCATCTATGCTGAAGGTATGCAATAATGTATCAATTCATTTATCCTAAATTTTGCTAATCCAAGTGATTTTTTCTCACTTGAGAGAAATCCGGGAGTACTCTACTCAACCTGACATACAAGTGTTTTTTTATCACCTGTGAGAAATCCGGGAGTCCTGTCTTTTTTGGGAGCAAGGGAAAGACAGAGTAGATTGAAAAGATTTCCACCTGCGTAGCTGGGTTCTAACTGCACATTTTGTTTGAACTGATTGAGAAGTTTCTGTAATTGATTTTCTAAACTAATTTGACCTCCCAATTTATTCATTAATCTCTGCTGAATTGGTGCTAAGATAAACCGTATTTGACTATCTCTCACAGAATCTTTTGCTTGGGCTTTAATGAGCGCGTGACTATGAAAAATCGCCAAATTTTCACTAGTAATCTCTTCACAAATCTTTTCAATTAATTTATCGATAATGAAATTTTTAACTACAGTCTGTAGAGTAAAACTAGCAGACTGTTTCTCAATTAAACAGCGTTGTCTCAAAGACCTCAAAGTATCTGGTAATTTTTGTTTGGCTATTGGCGAAATAATATTTTCTCGTAGTTCTGAAAGGGAAACTGCTTCTCGTTCAATCGCTAACCAGTACATCAACTCTTTTTCTAACTGAGATAAGCGATTAAACTGACGCTCTAGTAAATCCCGAATATCATCAAATACAAAACCACCTTTATTTAAGATTGACAAAAATTGAGAAATATTCCCATCAAATATCTCTTGAATTCCCGCAGCCACTATTTTTAATGCCAGGGGATTACCTGCATAGTAGTTAACAATAAAATTCCATTCATCCTCGCCAGCAGAAAAGTTTCCTTTCAGTTCAAATATTTCCCTTGCTTCTGCTGCTGTCAAACCATTTAACTGCAAGGAACGAACTGGTAAAGCTTCTCCTTCTAGGGAAATAAATTCTTTCGGTTTTTCTTGACTAGTAATCAGCAAGCAGCTTTGATGACGAGTTTCTCCTACTCGTTTAAAAAGTTCTCCATATCCTTCATATCCCGGACGATAACTACCAGCACGTGCTGTACTAACACTTTGCGGTGAATCTTCTCCAGACACAAAAATTGCTTCTATATTATCAAAAATCAAAAGACAACGTGAAGAACGTAAATATTTCAGTAGTCGAGAAATTCTACCATTTACCTCTTCTGGAAGATTCGCTTCGGTTTCTTGCTGATGAGAAAGAAACTGGATCGTACTTGCAAGAATTTCTTCAAGAGATGGCGCATTACGTAGGGAATGCCAGATAACATCATCAAAATTTTCTTGAATTTGTTCTGCCAACTTTACAGAAGTGGTAGTTTTACCAATTCCCTCCATCCCTAACAATGCTACCAATCGGCAATGTTCATCAACAATCCATTGTTTTAGTTGTGTTAATTCCTGATTGCGTCCATAAAAAACAGCAACATCAACAGCCTCTCCCCAATCTACGTGAGAGTGGATAATTGCTGTATTATTGACATTGACTGGAATATCAGATTTAAACTGCAATTTTTCTGCATATTTTTTGTTGTTATTTTGATTTATATTTTCCTTGTTTAACGCAGCAATATGCATCGCTGTGCTTACTTGTTGATTCTCTATATTACTAGCTGTATTACGGGCATATCTTCCGAAAACAGAGCGAAATTTGCTTTTTGTAACTTGTTGTTGTAGTTCCTCAGAAAGCAATTTCCATAATTTAGAACCAACATCTTTTAAATAATTGGCATCATAACCATAGTTAACAGCCATCTCTCGATAACCGCGTCCTTCCCAGGCTTGACGAAATACAATTTCTTGTATGTGATTCAAGCCTTTTTGCCCTAGTAATTTATCTAGAATGACAAGTGCTTCGTCAGCATCCATGGCAGATTAGATTGAATTTTTCAGCATAATTCTCTGAAATTTAGTAGGATTTCTCATATTTCTGCTAATAGACAGCACCCTTCACGAATGATGCGTGAACTTCTGGTTGGTCTATCTCAGATCGGGATAATATGTTCGATCATCAAGCCTCAATTGCTACTCTGCCCACAGGTTTGGCATTGTTCGGGTTTCTGTATGTGTATCGGGATTAGTTGGACAAAAAATGCAGCCTTAGAGCAATTAAATTTCTTTGATCCCGTGGAAAAAAATGGACGATTATACGCAACCATGCATGGCTTATTGCCCTGCCAACTGGATTTTGGGTAAGGGTTCTCACTTGCTTTATCGGGGGAGCGAGCAGTAATACGCTCGATTATTCGTAGCTTTGCCCCACTTGGATTGAGTGTCGGGAGCGCGATAAGCGAAGCGATTACGCCCTTGTATGCATATCGCTCCTTCGATACGGAATAATTGGTCATCATGGCGCGATCGCTTTGGTGGTGAGGTTGGCGATACGCCTTCGATGCGGAATAATTGGCTTCCGGGAGAACGCTCGTCGCTTGAATCAATCGAATGATTCAAAGCGCGAATCATTCGATTGATGATAATAAATATCAACAAGAAGGCAACATTGGCGATGCGCCTTCTTTCTGTTACATAAGGAGCGATACGCATACAAGGGCGTTACGCGAGAGCGTATCGCCAAAGCTTCTCAAAATCATCATAGTTTGCGACTCTACTCAAGAAGATTTGGGAGCGTTGAAGCCCTTAGTTAGCAGCAGGTTCTGCATCTAGTGGGCGAGATTTCTTCTCGAAAACTTGAATGTTTGGCTCTAGCAATACGAAACCTTTTTCTGTTGGGTCTCCCATTTTCCCTGCGATGGCTGCTACCCACTGCGGATAATTTGCTTGTGCCGAGGTAAGTTTCTTCCATATCTTGGGTTTTACAGTGACAGTGACAATGCGTCCATCACAATCGATTTCAAACTGTTGCCAACCGTTCTCTACAGTTTGGGCTGAAGGCAGTTCATTGCTTACTCACCGCAACGCACTGCCTCATAAATATAAGGTTGACCATTTTACATAACCCAAATCGCTTAATTTTCGACCAGTAATGATAGTGGAATCGAGGCAATGGCATTACCTAATTCCTTTGGTTCGAGCTTATACAGTCCTCCACCGTACACGCGACCCTCACCCATCAGCATCTGATCAGAAATCTCATTTAGAGCCTGCCACACCTGCTTTCTTAATTGCGAATTTTGTGAAAGTGGCATCGCCAAAACAGGTTTGGGATACAACATCAAATAAACGTTTTTTGCTGTTGCTTGGGAGTGATTGATAATAAATCGGAAGGGTCTGCCTCTTTTAGTATCTTGACGACCCATATAGGTACAGAGGAATGGGGAAGGTGGACGATTTTCCTGTGAGTACCAGGGAGAGCGATGTTTGCACAAATAGCGATCACTTATTCCATTGTTTACTCCCATCTGAAGATATTGCCAAAGCATCGGATACTGAGCTTTTACCTCAGATAAAGGCAAATGGCAGTCGAGCAAAAATAGCTGCTGTTCCAAAATAGGATTCCCCATACTATCAGCTTCAATTTCATCAACTACTAAATAGCGGGGATTAGGTAGAATCGGCTTTAAAAACTTAGTCGGAATTTGATATGCAGCAACTTGTTCTGGTGTCAGCACAAAAAAATTGTTAGCCCCTGTTGCCAAACCTCGTTTGATTGTGAATAAATCTTTGAGTTGAAATTGCTTAAAATGAGAATTTATTTGATTTGAGACAAGTCCAATTTTTGTCCACTTGGCTGTTGAGCGTAGTACCTCACAATCAACCAATTTTCTTTCATAGGGTGTTGCTAGACTGCCGCCATAGCTAAACTCAACATGATGATTAGCTGGTGGCAAAGCCTTCTTGAACCAAACAACTGCACTAGTACAGAGTGCATCTTCAAATTGGACATCATTTGGATCAAACCGATGAACGCGCAACAATGTGACCTTATTTAACAGATACTCCTTAACTTGCTGCCCGTAATTTACATCCATAAATCCACTGGGGATTAGCCAACCAGCTAGGCAATTATCAGCCATCCAAGCATCCGCAATGCACAAAAAATGGCAGTAAAGGCTAGCTAATTGGCTGAGTTTTATTCCTGTGATCCCAAGAGTTTTATTTTGTAATCGCTGCTTTTCAACTCGGCTTAAATGATGATGTCGTACATAGGGCGGATTGCAAATGATTAAATTAGCTTTTTTATCCTCACTTTGGGGTGGTGTTGCTTGAGTAAAGTCAGTAATATTTAACTTTAATGATGTGTTACGCCAAAGCGAAATCGCTGACAAGCCATAGTGCGGATCAATTTCGTAACCTATTGCTGAAGCAATTTGTGATGGGGGCAATACTCGTAATAGTGCCGAGTAGAAAGAACCTGTGCCAAAAGCTGGGTCGAGAAAACGGATAAAAAGATGTGCTGGAAATAATTCAAAGGCATATTTCAATATATCGTATGCCAAATCTGTTGGTGTGGCAAACTGTCCGAGCTTGTTACGCTCGATTTGAGTTTTGGCTCTATCTAGTTGTAATTGGCACAACGCCCGTGCTTGTTCGGTTGCTTTCGTTATGTTCATAATCCAAATAATGCCAGGTCATTGATGCGATGTTCCCACAACCAATCAATTCCTTCAGCAGCTTCATAGCCCAAATAGCCACTGTCAAAATAACCACAAAGAAATAGAAGAAAACGGACATGATTGCCGTAGTTACTCCTTAATTGAGCAACTTTAACGGCTTCCTCTTTGCGTCGCTTGTTGGGATTGGTAAAATCCCCGGCTGATTTAGCTTCAATGAGTAGAGGTAAATCTTCTCTTTCAGACTGGAAGGGCATAATTACTGCATCAATGGGGATGTTGACTTGTTTGCTACCAGACTGCAAGCTGACAGGAATATTGAGTCGAAACGCAAAGGTTCCTGGCTGCATTGTTTCAAATCTTACTCCTGTACCTCCCCTGATGTAAGAGTAGCCCCGCGACTCCAACCATTGCCTGATTGTGGCAAGCTGTCTTTGTTCTTGAGCGTTGCGAATAATTGGGTCAGCCAGCGCACCACAAAGACGGTCTGCAACAATTGTTGCTGCTCTATGGATTTGTGTCTCCGTCGGTTCTAGCATTGTCACAAGCCAGGGGAAGATATCAAGATCAATCAGCCGTGCTAAGACTTGAACGATTTTTTGTAGCTCGGATGAGAGCATTGTACTGTCCATTTTGGGCGGGATGCGTTGCTTTTCTTCCATATTTTTGACAAGGTTGGGCGATACCCCGGCTAGTCCGATGAGGCGATCACGGGCAATGGGTGGTGCTGTTGCCATGCGAAGTATTGGCAGCACCAACGGATGTTGGTGAAGCACGGCAGGTGTAATGTTGGTTAGATTGGCTGTCCAAACCAAAGCCGATTCTATTTGTTGGGTTGTAGCAATGCGAGTATCCCGGTAAGCTCTGGGAGCAAATTCCATGAACCAACTGTTGTAAAAGTCTACCGACTGGGCAATATCTTGCTTCCATAGGTGTGGTTTATCAGCATTTACTGGCACTACATTACCTCAATCAGATGCTCGAATTTACGGGCGTAAATTCGTCAATAAGTAAATTTATATTCTCGCCTTGTTGCTATTTCACGTCGAGTTAACCTCCTCTTGTTCATCAACGTAGTGAGAAATCTGGGGTTTCTACGGCGTGTTGTGGTGTAATTAAGGCGATCGCCGTAGCTTTGGTCGGCAGGCGGTCGCTATTTGTTTTTAGGCTGCTTTGAGTAGATCAACTTCAGCACTTTCGTGCGAAATTTTCTTCTTGTTTTCTGAAATCTCTGTTTTTGGCTGGGAATCGAAGGTTACACGTTTTTCTATCTTTGATCTTTTTGGTGGCTCACCTTCCTCAAGCAAGTCTCCAGGTTTGCAATTAAGGGCTTCACAGAATCGTGCTGCTGCTTCTAATGTGAGTGATTTAACCTTATTTTGTTCAATTTTTTGGATGAACTGAGGACTGTAACCAGTCTTTCTAGCTAGTTCATTCTGAGAAAGACCTGCGGCCTCTCTCAATTTTTTTAATGCGATAAACACAATCATCCTCTCCAAATAATGCTCCTATTATCGGGCGTACTACTAACAGTTGTAAACACATAAGTTGTACACTTTTTGGTATTAAAATTGCTTATGTGCAACCAATAGTAGTATTACAAATCTCTATTTGGAAGTAACTGCTACTATATTGACTACTACTAATAGAAGTACTAACATCAAGGATATAAGGATAAAGGAAATTTTGCCGCTTTTCGCCAGAACGCGGAAAGGGTTTGCATGAAAGAACTCAGAACCATGAAAAGAGAATTTAGAGTGACTGCTTGAGAAGTAACCTCGACACTGGCACAACCAGAGGGGGTGAGGGGCACACAGTCGGGTTCAGAGATTTGATCATAACGAAATTCTCTTGCGGAGCTTAAGCGCAACGAGAGCTTACGAAGGCTCTGGTAACATAAGCTTTCTTTTAGCTTTTGCTGCATCTGAAGCGAGATTAAGGCTAAAAAACAGAGTATCTGTTCTCAAGACAATGCTCTGTTAACTACTGATATCCAAAACAATCATGCAATCGCTCCGTCTAGCAAACAAGTGCGATACGCTCGTGCGCCCAAAGCTTGAGTGCTTATCGCCTTCGTGATATCTGCCTGATTAGAATCTTGAAATTCCACCGAGCTTGCACGCTTGTGTCCCCTTCATGAAATGCAATCTTTACGCCTCACTTTACTGTAGTTATTACAGTAAAGTAAACTGTTGCGCTTACACAAAAAAATAAATTTTATCGGGTGAAGGTCTATGGGATTAATAGTAAGGAAAAATAGGGTAAGAATTTCGCCTTATGACGTATTGAACAAACAGATGGAGCCAAGAGAGTTTTGTCAACGTTGGTTTAAAAGTACACTCGAACAAGAACAAGTAAGAGGCTATAGAGAGAAGTGTGTAGACTTACTGGCAAAGGTGCTGAAAGTTAAACCGAATACGATTCAGCGCTGGGGGAGCGGGCTAGGCTTTGAGGGGATTCCTGAACAGTACAAAGCAACACTATCTTATGCAGATATAATTAGAACAATTATTGAAGCTACTAACGCGGAGCCAGAATTACTAGAACTGGTTGTTGAATTACTAAAAAACCGCAACTAAACTTTACATGAATAAATAACTGTATACTTTACACTAAACCTCTTGATTTCCTTCAAAGGGTTTTTTAGTGTAAAAACATGAAAGTGTTTAGGGGTAAACACACCTGGTTACAAGGGGGTGTGTTTAGGGGTAAACGTTTAAGGAGGTGAGCATATCCAAACGATTTACTATATCCACAGCTATTGTGTTGATGGACAAGAAGTTTTTAGCAAGAAACAAGTTCAGGAAATACTAGGCATACGGCAGCGCAAAACCATCAATGAGTATTTAGATACCCTGGAACTTCCCCGCGCAAAACTCACTTGGGAAGCTGTGAAAGAGCTACTGAAGCTAAAACTGTTTCTGTACGCTCGTATGGGCTACCACACACGCAGGATGTACCGTGTATTAAAAACGGCAGGACAACTCGAAAAAATATTTGAGTATTTGAACATAGACGTTGAGCAAGAATTTCAGGAGGTGCGAAATGGCTACTACCAACGGCAATTTCAGGCGTAAAAGAACACCATTAAATCAACTGATTGAGAACTCAAAAAAGCTCGAAGAAAATCAAGAACTTGAATAACCGACAACTGAACAAACTTTTCAGGACGAAGGAGGACAGAACCAGCAAGCAAACCGGATTGATGGTGAAACACCTGTAACGCCACCATCAAAGGAGGCAACCAGTTTGGACTTGAACAGCTCAGCGATCGCCCACCCACAAGAACAAAAAGCCTTTGATTCTCCTGTTGGACAAACACCTCAAGATGAGGCAAGCAATTTGGACTCTAGCTCTTGTGCGATCGCTGATTCCCAAGAACAAGTTGCTCCCGATAAAACAGAGTCTCTTGCAACCGACCAACAGACTGCCCAACCAAGCCCAGAAGAGGTGTTGAGAGCAGCCAAAGCGGCATCAGGGCAAGCGCAAGAACAAGCAACAGAATCTCCCTCATCAGAGCCATCCTCAAGCGAAGCACCGCAGTCATCAGGAGCGATTGAGAAGACAGTCAGCAGTGAGCTACAGCAAGCTACTAATGACGCCGCGAAAGAGCTAGTTGACGCCAATAGTCAAGCGTTACAAGAGCGGGTTCAAATTGGTGTCAGAGAGGGCTTAGAAGACGCTAAAGATATTCGCAAAGGGTATCAGCTAGGGCTACTCAAAGGACTAACCCAAGCCAAACAGACGGACACCCGCGAGTTGGGAGAGCAGCTACAAGCCTTGCGCAGTCACACCGATACTCAAGCACAATCCGATGTATCAGAGTCATTAACACAACTTAACAAAACGGTCAAAAAAGAGGATTTAGAGGAGTCCCCTTTGGAGTTAGTAAACCGCCTGGTGAAGGAGAGTGCCCCGACACAGAACGAGGGATTTCGGATTTTGTGAGTGGGTTTGAAGCGGGGGTTCAGATGCAACAGAGACTAAGTGAGCAGTCAACACACGCATTATTGCAAGCAACTATTGTTCTGTTAGGCGTTCTCTGTTTCATCTTGATTGGCTACAGTGCAGAGCGCACAAACCAGCGAATAGCAGCATTGATGGTGGGCGGTGGATTAGTCGGCGCAGGCGTATACGCAGGTATAAAGATACAGAAGAATTGAGGTGTTTATGCGGTTATTGAGTACGGTAGCAACTGCCCTATTTATTGGATTTTGTGTTCTTTCGTTTGCCCCAGCAACCTTGGGATTGACGCTTGGGAGTGGGTTGTTTGGAGCAGGTTTATATGGGTTCTGTACAGAAACGTTGGTATAAATCCGTCGCCAGATGAAATTTTGAGGAGTCACAACTATGGTACTGGCAGTTTCCCCCACATATTCCCAACAATCGCCACAATTAACGGGATTTGGTTTCCTAGAGGCAGGAACCATCAATTTCATCCACTTCGGTAGGTGGCTGAAGCAGCAAGAGGAATCTCTGACCAAGAAAGCCTTTCGCGAATTACTCAAAGGCTACGGACTGCTTCGGCGCGAGGCGACAAAGTTGATCAAGGTGGCGAAAGCTACCGCAAGCTATGAAGCATCCGATTTAGCCAAGTTAGGGACAATGGTGTTTTCGCTTGCTGAACCGAAATATCAGGCATTGTGGGATGAGATGCAAGACCATTGTGATCTGACACAAGAAATAGTGTCCGCGCTGAAAAAGGAGATGTTTCCCAGTAAAAAACGGAACAAAAACGAGCCAGTTTCGGTTTGGCGACAGCCACCAGGCGGAGGGACAAGGTATTGCCAGATACCACCAATACACGACCAAGATACGGGGGTTAAGTTAGAAAGAATAGTATTAGAAGAAGGTGTCACTCCTCAAAAAGTTGTAACCGAAGCGCTCGAATGTTACCAGGCGCTCAAAGAAGGCAAGCTTCGGTGGGTAGAAGATGTAGAGCAGGCTCAAGCTCCTGGTACAGATTTGGCTCCTGATACAGATTTGGCTCCTGATACAGATTTGGCTGTTGGTACTTCAAGAGCTTACGCTCCTGGTACAGATTTGGCTGCTGGTACAGATTTGGCTGTTGGTACTTCAAGAGCTTACGCTCCTGATACAGATTTAGCTGCTGAACTAGGAGCTGGTGGTACAGATTTGGTTGTTGGTACAGATTTGGTTGTTGGTACGAATGGAGCTTACGCTCCTGGTACAGTCGGGGCTGCTTGTGACGATTTGGCTGCTGGTACAGAAGGAGCGATCGCCTCGGAGGATCAAGCGTACGCACCCTCGGAAACTTCCCCAGCTGTGTTGTCAGCCCAGCAGCCAACAAGCTCTTTTGAGGTAGCCCAACTAGAATTAGAACAATTGCTGTATGAGCAAACCTCTGTTGTAGCGCCTGTAGGTGTGGGATTACACTCATCAGATGTCGAATCACAAGAGTCAGTTGTACAAGTCGAGGCTCAGTCAGATCAAGCTGTTGAGCGAAAAGAACAAAGCAAAAGTACCTTGATGTTAGAAACTACTGATACAGTCTCGGCTGATTCAGAAACCAGTTGTGCCAAAAAACAGACCTCAACTGAACAACACAACGCTCTTGAGCTGCTTTTTCCAATTCCTACGCCTACTGAGCGTTGGAGAGAGGGCTGGAAAAAGGGTTCGGTTGTTGTAACCAATTCGACCATACCAACATTACCTCGATGGGTAAAAGGAGAACTGTTACAGATTATTGATGTCAGTGGGCCGGTTGGGAGTATCCAGCGCATCACCGTCATTAACAGCAATTTCCAACAATACTCAACTTACGGGAACTGGATTGAAGAAGCACCACTGTATAGAGTAAGCATGGGAGCTCTTTGCAGGGAGCAGGGGGAATTAGGCAAGGGGGAAGGGAGAAGGGAGCGGGGGGAGGAATTTCTCCCTTGCAAAGAGCACCCAGCCCCCCAGCCTCTTCTCCCTTGCAAAGAGCACCCAGCCCCCCAGCCTCTTCTCCCTTGCACCCCGCTCCCTTCCCCCTTGCCTCTTCGTGGTAGTGATAGAGAGTGGTCGGGAAAAGTAGTCAAAATCGATTCAATTGGCAGAACATACCATCGAGTGAGTGCTGTTGATGATGCCAGTTGCTGGACGAGCATTAAACATGAGTTTTTAGTACCCATTGATACAACATCAGCGACTGCTGTTGTTGACAATCACGCTACTGTCAACAACAGTGGTGATTCTCAATCATCAGACATTGAGCAAATTGTGTTCAGTGAGTGGGGCTTTGGACTTGGAGATATAGTGCAGTGGGAGGATATAGAGCGTCAAGAAATGATGGCGGGTCGAATTTATGACGTGAAAGATGACTGTGCTTTGATTGACTGTGGTCTAGCAGAGCCATTTTCGGTCGCTTATCCCCAATTGAGGAAAATAACCATTGAGTCGATTGAGAAAGCGCTCAATGACCATACAAGCCCAATCAGTCAGATTTTTTATAGAGCCAAGAGTGCCAAGGCAATGGCAGATGTCGATTTTGCTTTTGCCCAATCCTGTTTAAAAGATTTGTTGGGAATGTGTTGGCACTACAGAGTGTGGATAGATATTGAAGCGATGGAGAGTGAAAACCGCCTGGTGTTCATTCCTGGAGGTCGGGATTATTTGTCGAATGTGGCCGAACTTGTTGTAGAAGATGACCAAGAAATCCCTATTAATCCAGTAGAAGAACTAGCCAAAGTATTTCGTACTGCTATTAAATGGTCGCAGGTGAGGGAAGCGCTCTTGACTTACGGGTACGAACACAAAAATGCAGCGTGGAACCTTTTATTTGATTCAGAGAAGAAGTGGTTTCTTTCATTAATGCCAGAACCGATACAAAAGCTGTCCAAACTCAAAAAAGAAGGGTTGATTGCTGAATTTAGGGAAGACGCAAGCGGTGAAAACTTCTTCATTCGTCTACAACACTCTCCTGGTGAAGAACAGCACGTATCGTTGGCTCAATTGGATGAATTTGTTTTGAGTTTAACCGCATTTTCTTTGTAAGAAATGTGAGGTTTAAATGCCCTACTTCGTGGCAATTTTTTCAACGAACGATGATGGGAAATTTTCTGCTTTGTATCTGACAGAAGATGGTACGTTTTTGCCGGATGCATCCAGTACGAAAATTTACCATCATATAAATGATGTACCATCTTTCAATCCTTGGAGCGAAGAGGATGAAAATAAACTAATAATTGAATTTGAACGGGAAAAATGACCATTTTTGAATTGTTTTGTCAAGAAGGACGAGGATAAAATCAATGGCATTGAGATTGAAGTGTTTATTGGTATGTTCTCAAAAAAATAATCACCAAAAGTAAAAGACGCTATGACGAGATTTCGGTATCCGAGCCAAACAGCAGTTATTATCCAGCAATTACGTTACTGCGGCGGTGCTGTGCCACTCAAGGATATCTTCTACAAGCCAGCGCTTGAGTGTCTCATTAATGAAGAAGTGGTGAAAGTAGTTCGAGAAGAACGTGGCTACATGGTTCGATTTTTATCTACTTCTTTTAGTGTGTTTTGAAAGCATTTTTGCTTCGAGAAGAAAAAAAGCGCTCCGCGCTGTTGCACTCACGCGTCAGATTGGTAGCACATCAAAAATCAAGAATAAAGAATCAAGAAAACTAAGGAGATAAATCATGAGACCAGAAGATTTTTTGAGCGAAGAATTTTGGCGGAGTTTGGGTATTGAGCCAGTAGTTGTAAATCCTGATAACCCAGAGGATTGGGCAAAAGTGAAAGATGCTGTTGTTGAGGCAGCAGAAGCCATACAAGAAGACAGTGATAGTAATCCCACAGCAAGCTCACAAGAACATCTTCATCCAGGCGATTGTGTAGAATAACAGTTTTTTTTGCAGAAGTGGTTTTATCAGTTATCAGTTATCAGTAAAGAGCGCAGGTCTTGAAAAATTTACGCGCTGTCAGGACTGTTTACTGATAACTGATAACTGTTGAAACCCCTTCCCCTTCCGGAGGTCAATACGATTATTGTTATTTGGATGTATGGATTATGATGAACAGCATCGAAGAAATTCATCTCGTCACCAAAGAATTAGAGCTTGTCGAAGCACAAATTACCCTCGCGCAACGAAAGCTTGCGCTCTATATTACCAAAGCAGAGCATACTATCAAGAGCTATCAAGAAAAGCAAGCGGGTTTGAGAGCGCTTTTGGAGGAATTAGAAGCAATAACACTTGCAGATTAAATCAGTAAACAGTTATCAGTTATCAGTTATCACTGACTTGCTATGACACTGATAACTGATAACTGAAAACTTATAACTAAAAAATTGGAGGACGTAAGCAATGATTAATCAAAAGTCTCCCGAAACTATTAAACAGGAACTTAGACAGCTTGTTGACAAGTTTTTACTTATTCAGAATCAGGAATCTTGGGATGAGTTGGTAACTGATGAATTGCAGAAAAAGTATGAAGATGTTTTGTTTCAGTTGGATGAGGTATATCTAGGCTATCGGGCATTGATAGGTTCACAAATTGATTGAGGAATCGTTTTTAACAGTTATCAGTTATCAGTTATCACTGATATTTACAAAGAATTGATTGATTTACGGCAAACGATTGAAGGTATTGGTAGAGC
>JBHYDF010000087.1:0-31043 GCA_051861145.1 Nostocaceae cyanobacterium | reverse complement strand
ATTAACCATTAACCATTAACCATTAACCATTAACCATTAACCATTAACCATTACTATGAGTGAAAAAAGTTCTTTCCCACCTCATAAAATAATCGGTGTTGCTGTAATTTGGAACGACCAAGGACAAATTTTAATTGATCGCCGTCGTCCAGAGGGAGTAATGGGCGGTTTGTGGGAATTTCCTGGGGGTAAAATTGAGCCGGGTGAAACTGTTGAAGAGTGTATTAAACGGGAAATTTACGAAGAATTGGGAATAGTAATTGAAGTGGGTGAACATTTAATCACGATAGACCACACCTATACCCACCTCAGAGTTACTCTTACAGTACATCACAGCCGTCTGATTAAAGGTATTCCCCAACCCATAGAATGCGATGAAGTTCGCTGGGTAAGCTTAGATAAACTGGAACAGTTTGCTTTTCCAGAAGCGAATATTCAAATTATTGCAGCATTACGAGAGTGGGAGAGGTAGGATTATTTCATCCTACCCTAGTCCGCCAAAAAATAAATTTCACGTAGCAAAGCACGCATTCGGTTAAAATCACAGCGAGTAAGCGATGAAGCAAGAAGCCATGAAATCAATTTCCGGCTATGACCAGACGTGCCATAGCGCGTCTGGGACAATCCATTAAAACTGACATCTTGCACCAATCGCAAAAAGCCCTGAAATAAATTTCGGGCTATGACCAGACGTGCCATGGCACGTCTGGGACAAACCCATTAAAATGGGTTAGAACTCTTAAGGGGTCGGTTTTTAACCAATGTAGAGACGCGAAATTTCGCGTCTCTACAAAGCCCGAATTTTAATTCAGGGCTAAATTTTAGGGTTATTGAGAATGGTGCAAGATATCAGTTAAAATGGGTTAAAACTCTTAGCCAGTCGGTTAAAAACCGACTTTAGCTTTAAGCCCGAAATTTATTTCAGGGCTTATGCCAAGAATGAAATAGCCCTGGTAAAGGAGATAACAACCGTGTGAAAGTTTCTCTACTCTCCACTCCCTACTCCCAGAAGAGTATCTTCGTTACTTTTATCAGTCCTATTTGATAATAATTCTGCTAAAATGGCGCGAAACTTAGCTAAGTCAAAAGACTCAATGGTTTTTTGGCGCAAATATTCTGGTTGGTAAATTACAGGGTTAGAGTAATTACCTTGGAGAATCTGAACAAGATTATCAGCAATTTCCTCTACATTATTAGGGTCAACTAAACATCCTAATTTCCCTTCAGCCAAAGGGTCAACAGAACCATCTTGATTACCTGCTAAAACTGGTTTACCACAAGCTAAAGCTTCCAGATAAACAATACCAAATCCTTCCCCAATACTTGGCATAGTAAAAACATCACATAGATTGTAATAATCACCCAATTCTTCGTCTGGAACAAAGCCTGCAATAGTCACACAATCTTGTAGATTTAAACTGTTAACTAAAGCTTCAACTCTAGGACGGTCGTCACCTTTACCTGCAAGAATGTAGTGAACATGAGGGATATTTTGACGAACCTTAACTAAAGCATGAAGAATTTGGTCGTAGCCTTTGTATTTTGCCATTCGACCCATCCGTGTGACTGTTAAAATAACTGGCTGTTCAGGATTTAAATTATACCTTTCAAGTAAATAGCTAGGTTTGGGACGAATTTGGAATTTACTAGCGTCGAAAGTGTTAGGTAAAATAGCAATTTTTTCTGGGTCAATATTTTGTTCTTGCAGCAATCGCTTACAAGTATAATTGCTGACACTAATTACTTTATTTGCATTGCGTAGAGCTAATTTTGTGAAATTACTTTGGATATCCCAAACTTCTAACCCATGAGCAATTACCCAGTAAGGAGTACCACTAATAAGTTTTAGGAAATAGCAAGCGATCGCATAATTTACATGGGTAGATATTACCAGATTAGGACGTTGTAAAATACCCAAAATAATTATTTTAATTGTTAAAAAAATACTTTGTAATAATCTTGGCAAATTCCCAAAATAATGAAATCTAGTTTTTGGTAAAAATTGAAAATTTTGCTGTTGATTTGAATTAGGTTTATCATATTTCAGAAAAACATCATAATCAGCTTCTGGATATAAATTTTGCAAAGATTCCAATAAGAAAGCTGAGTAAACCTGAATACCTCCCTTAAAGCCAAATATATTTGGAAATACCAAGTAAAAATGATGTTGACTTCCACTATTTTTTTTTAACATTGCAATTCCAGATATTTGATGAAAATTTAAATCTTCAGAAACCGGGATTCTCTGTCTCTATTTTTACACATGACTTAGATTTGTTGTAAATGTGGTGCGTCGTGAATTACTAGCTATTGCGAGAAAATAAAACTCAATTGTTGTGAAAGTATAGTCTTGAACAAAAAAATCGAACGTCTGAGAAACTAAAAACATCAGAATTGGAATAATAACAATAGGATTAGCAAATTTAACCTTAGATGTTAAATTTCTTAAAAAGTTAAAAAAGATGATTAATCCAGGAATTCCTAATTCTGTTAACACATTTAAATAGATATTATGTGCATGAAAACCATTAAAGCCAAAGACTTTTACACCTATATGCTCAGCAAAAGTTCCTATTCCTGTACCTGTAAATGGTCTTTTGATGGTTTCGCTGATAGCTGCCTTCCAAAGCGCAAATCTTGAGATAGCTGAGCTTGCAGGATCGGGAAGTGATACCCCAGTAGAACTCTTGGGTAAAAACAGATTAATTAATGGAAATATTTCGCTATCACGTAAACCTATTCTATATGTAGATACCGGTAAAAATAGAACCAATAAAAGCCACATACTAATGATAAAAAGCATTTTTTTAATGCTAATTACTCGATATATCAACAACAGAAAAATACCAAATAAAAAAACTAACCAAGAATTTCTACTTGCAGACAAAGCCAAGGCGATGATAAATAGAAATTCACTTACATATAATTCAGCTTGAGAAATTATTTTTTTCCGTTCTAACATTATGGCTACACATAATCCAATAGCCATGATTACCCCAAATTGATTGGGATTTTGCATGATTGAACCAATCTGAGGATAAAAGCTTGGATATTTTAATAATTTAAAAATCCAAAGTTCAGGAGATAAAGCTTCTACAAAACCAAGGATGACAATTACGTATAGCAAATATAATATGGAACGGTAATAAAAAGATATATTTTTCTTTTTATAAGTTAAAACTAAAAAAGCAGAAAATAATATAAAGTAAGTTGAATATTTAATGCTATGAGCTATGGCTGTAGTTTGAAAGGGACTAACGAAAGAGGATATCCACATCCATAAATATAATATAGTCAGAGATATTATAAGTGGTTTTTGCTTTCTCAACACTCCTGGTACATATTTAAAATTTAAGAAAATTATGGCGCTGCTAAATATAGGTAGTAATAAAAAATGAATACCAAGGTTTAAATAAGGCAACTTGATCCGCGCTAGGAGTGAAGAAAATAGTATGAGTAAGAAACAGATATTGGTGAGAGTATTTTGAATATTTGGGTTATAGGCAGCAGAATGTCTTACAGTAGGGTACATAGGCAATGATAATTTCAGTAAAATGATTTCAGGCTAAGAGAATGTCTGAGAAGTAAAATCTAATTCAACCCTGGCGATTAGAAATCGCCCAAAAATTTTCAGACATCCTTTCATTGCTAATTTATTTTTCTACGTAAATCGACAGCTTAGAATGGTGCAGCTACACATACAAAACTACAAGCTTATCCAGGTTTTTAGCCCAATGACTTAGGTTTTGTTTTTGAGCGAGAGGCTTAGAGATTTCCAACAAATAAATTATCTAATAAGGGTAGGGTGGACTAGACAGCCTCACAAGAAGTAGTTGGATATTTTTTTATTTGGAAGTCACTTATAGCCTGTGGGATCGTCTGGGATAATTTTTGCAAAAATTGGCTGCTTCTCTATAAATTCATCATAAGGCGGTACTCGCCGCCTATGAAACACCCTTTGTAATATCTTTTCAAATTCAAAAAAGCGAATCTACCTTAAGCCTGATAAGTTCTATGTCTTAAGATAGATGATAATTTTCTATTAGACTAAAGCAGGGTTAATTTTATTGCTCAAAACTAGTTAATATCCCTGATACACAAATCTTGATGTTTTCACAACACAATTTGTTTCAATTGCCAACTCTGTTTATACGTGTCTCCCTCTATTTTGGATACACTGGTAATGTAAAATGAAACCAGGCTCCGCCGACCGAATTCGAGTCTACCCAGATTTGACCGTAGTGAGCGCGGACAATGCGTTGACATAAACACAGACCAATGCCGTAGCCATCTTTACTTTCATCTCGTTCCAGACGGAAATGGTTTTCAAAGATGCGATCGCGATTTTCTTCAGGAATACCAGGTCCGGTATCACCAATACTGAATTGAACTTTTTGTGTAGTGCGGTGCAATCCAGCAACACTTATAGTACCGCCTTGGGGTGTATACTTAATCGCATTGTCTAACAAGTTCATGAATACTTGGCGAATGCGTTCTGGATCGGCGTAAACACAAGGTAAATCTTTGGGAATATCTTTTTGCAGCTTGAGGGATTTTGCAGTGTAGCGATCGCGCAATTGTTCCATTACTTCCAAACACAATTGTTCTAGATTAGTTTTTTGCGGTTTAATAGGAAATTCCCTCTCGCTAGTACGCCCCACCTGCAAAAGGTCAGTAATCATACGGTCAATTGCTTTAGTTTGGTTGCGTGCTTGTTTAAACAAGTGCGCTGTCATTGTTGGTGTCAGCCGTTCAAAAGCACCTTTTTCTTGATTAAAGTTAGATTGTAGAGTGTCTATAGCTATGGCAGCCGCAGTTAAAGGATTGCGAAGGTCGTGGGCTAACATAGATATAACTCTGTCTTTAAATTGTAGTTGTTCTTCTAGCTGTTCTTTTTCCTGTTTTAATCTAAAAATTTCATCTGACAGTTGCAGCAATTCCGCAGAAACAGCAATAGAACCAATTGAGGTTTTAGGTGATGTGGTGCGACCGTTATTATCCTCAATATTTTCTTGCAAGTCACTCTGTAATTTTACGTAGGCATCAACTGCGGCTTGCCAACGAGGCCACCAAGTTTTTAACTGAGCAATAATATTACTACCAGCCAGAATATGTCGGGGTTCAGGATGGATTTTGATTAAAGCTGGTGTTGCTACCAGTTTAAAATGTTCCGCCAGATAAGGTTGTTGTCCAACATCAACAATTTGCAGTTCAAACTTGTAGTCAGCCTGTAATTCTTTCAAGTAGGCGCGTATTCGCTGCACCTGCTGTCGCGACTTTGGACGCCCATCCACAAATAGTAACAACTGTAGTGGAGCCTCAGAAGAAATAGGCTGATCCTGGGAAACTAGCATGTAATGGTGTTTTAGCACTGGTAACAAACCGACGACGCTTTAGGTGTAAGTAAAAATGACTGGCGTTTGTCGAGGGAATGGTCGTTCTATTTTTTCGATTTAATATCAATTTAATATCTATTTTAGATTTTTCATACTCCGATCCCATAAGTGTTTTTGAGATGAGATACATTTTTAGGCTATATTCTGCCTTTGTGCCTTATTTCTATTGCTGACACAACCATTGTCGCCTAATCTCAGTTGCAATCTTCGCCCTCATCAAAATCTTTCGTCAAGAGAGAGTGAAAGTTTTTATACAACTGCTAGTCAGTTGGTATAAGAACAAGTCAACAAATAGTCAGTAGTCAATAGTCAATGGTTAATAGTTAATATTAAATTTTGACTATTGACTATTGACTGTGGACTTCCCGAAGAGAGTTCAAATTTCCTCCTTGCCCAACCAGCTAATTGAACCACAAGCATAAATTTACTGCTCTTTGTATGCTTCTAGTCAAGAGTTGTCAAAACTTGCTTCAGTTCTAGATCGCTTGTTGTCTCGACAACATGAGTTATACCATTTTGAAAAAAGAATGCGACAGATGGATTGACAGAACCCAGACATAGAAGGCGATTTACAATCCAAAATCTAAAATTCAAAATCCTGTTAGGGTATTAGCGTTAGTAAGAGAGTTAGCACTAGTTAATAGTGAACACTACCTAGATCCTGTACTTTCACTTGCGATCGTACAGCGTCCCAACTTCTCTAAGCTGCGGAACCGAATTTACCAAAAACCCCACCAGCACCTATTGGTAGGACAACAAAGAAACCCCTAGCTAATGATGTAGCACCGATGCAACCAGCGATCGCGACTTTGCAAACCGTAAGGCAATTTTTCGTACAAGCTATATCAGCATTTTCCTCAGAAACGCAATTTTAAGATCCAAGGGAAACCGCTACCCAGCTTGACCGATTTGCTTACGACCTCGATCCACAAGAGCCGCAAACCGACGCTAAATTTCTAGAAATGCCCAACACAGGCATTTTCCGCGTGTTGCTTTTTCAGCTTACCATCATCAGCTGAATACTCTTGAGAATCGTCAGCAGACTTGCGTGAGCGATCGCTATTTCCCTCCCTAGGCTCAACTAAGAGGGGCTTTACTCCCAGCTTAGCACTTTAGATAGAGGGTGATAAATTTCAGATATTACCTCAGACAGTTGATTACAGTTTGATTATTCGCATCCTGCATGCCTTTGCAACAGCCTGGAGGCAAAGCCTCCAAACCCTCGTTACCAGGTTGAACCTGGTAACGAGAATTAAGAGCCTCTGGCTCTTATTGAAAATAGCGCAAGATGTCAGAAACGAAAAGCTTTTAGAAATTTTGTTTCATCAACATTGTCAATTTATTCCTATTTTTATCTAGAAAATGTTATTTTATCCGAGTTTATGGGAACCATATAAATGTAACCCTAACCAAGAACGAATATAGTCTTCCTATATGAACATTCTTGCTTTTCAAAATCAGCCAAATGTAAATGCTAACAAGCTCATTCCCAAAGACAATAATTTAGTTGATTGCATTGATAGAGTTTTAATTATTGCTTGTAAAGAATCAACTCATCAGCTTGAAGAAGCATTGAATAAAGAAGGTTTTCAATGCCAAGTTATCAGACAGGAAACCAAACCTGAATTCGAGAATTTTTCTCGTAGTTATCTATGCTTGATGAACCATCATAATGCTTGGCAAATAGCTGCCAATCAGACCAAACCAACTTTAATTATTGAGGCAGATTTTGTTCCAGTACTTGGTTTTGGAAAGCTTCCCCTACCCTTCAATCCCAATCAAAGTGATATCGGCATCAGTTGGTTGTATACTTGTGCGCCACAGGTGTACAGTGTTTCCTGTGAAGGTTATGCAGAAGGTTTTTCTACATCAATGGTTGCCTACATTGTTACCCCTCAAGCAGCCCTTTGCTTACTTGATTTAGCAAAAGAAATCACAGAAAAAAAAGGAGCTACCACCTACTCAAGTTGGGACTCCACAATAGATTCCTTTCTCCGTCAAAGAAAGCTAAGAAACTATATTCCTTGGCGAAATTATGGTGAACACGGGGGATTACCCAATCCAGAACATTACCAAAACAATCTTAGTAAAGTTCATCGAGCGGATGTTCTTTACGGTAAACTTGCTTTTATGCCTCCATATACTATCGGTGAAGGGAACATACATTTAAAATTTATCTCGGTCAGGTTTCAAGCTCGCCTCAAAGGAATTTTCCGTTTGTTAACCGGACGCTTTTTACGTGTAAAAGTCCTACGCGGTTCTAGTGTACCTGGCAAACTACTTAGTTTTGCAGTTCTGAGACAATTGTCTTTTATAGATTTTAGATTTTAGATTAGTCATTAGTCATTAGTCATTAGTCATTAGTCAATAGTCAAAGAACTGTTGACTCTGGACTTTTGAATGCGTGACTTCTCCCCACTCCCCACTCCCAACTCCCCACTCCCCAATAAATAATCCAAAATCCAAATTCCAAAATCCAAAATTCTCTTCAGTCTGCGCTAGGGTAGGAATTGACACTCAATTTGTGATTCCCAGTGCTGCACTTGAACAGAAATGTTGAGCGCAGTCCCTACCCATAACATTAAGTTTGGGTAGGGTAAGCCAAACCAATATAAAAAACTCTCGCAATATCATGGTAGGATAATCGTGGTACGGCAAAAGATAAGTTATCTAGAGGCACGACCAATTTCTGATAGCAATCATAGATTATTGCTACTTTTTACTAGAGTGTTCGTCGGCAAAAGTTCCAACGACACGCTGAGAACGCCAGCTTTTCTGGTAACGCTATTTTTTAGCGAAAGAATCCCCAACTATAATCTTTCATTTAGTTGGGGTGCGTTCAAACGTTCAGCTGTTCTTGTCAGTTTGACAGTTCTATTTACCTCGTTAACAGCCTGTTCTAACACTCAAGTCGCCAAAAACCTTGAGCAGTCTTTGGCGGCTGATCCAAGGCTGAAAGATAACCCTGTTGTTTTTGGTAATAACCAAGCATCTAACCAAAATCAAACTCAACCAACCCAGCCAACAGTTCAATTACCAGCTGATTTCCCCAAGGATATCCCGTTATATTCCAACGCACAACTACAGGAAGTTACTCCTGCTAGTGGCGAAAATGGTAATGTCTCAACTCGCTGGTTAAGTTCTGACCCTAGTAATTTTATCGCTAGCTTTTACCGCAGTCAGTTCCAGACAAATAATTGGCAGATTTTGCAACAGCCAAGCGATGATCAGGGAGGTTCTTTTGAGGCGCAACGTAATGATTTACAGGTGAAGGTTTCTATTCAACCTAAATCAGTAACCAACGCCGCACCCAATCAACCACAGACAGCTACCGAGTTACTAATTGAGTACCAACCCAACTCTACAACCACAGCACAAGCTAACCCTACTCCTAACACCGAGACTACTAACAATAACGATACAGCTCCCCAACCTGGCGATTCGCAGTTTATTGGCCCAGTACCACAGGACAACTCAGCGACACAGACAACTGACACGCCTGATGCTACCAATAACACTACAGTTACATCTGGATCGCAAGAATTCAGCGATTTGAACACAGCGCCGCAAGAATTGCGGAAATACATTCAAGATTTGGCTGCATTGGGTGTTTTGCCTGTACAATCAAATGCCGCTAAGAGCAATTCCAATGCTACAACCAATCAGTTTGAACCCAATAAAACTATTACCCACCGGGAATTCGCTCGTTGGCTAGTGGCTGCGAATAATGCCATGTATGCTAACATTCCATCTAAGCAGATCCGCTTGGCATCAGAAAGCGCTCAACCAGCTTTTAGCGATGTGCCGAAAACAGACCCTGATTTTACAGCTATCCAGGGGTTAGCCGAAGCTGGTTTGATTCCCAGTCCTTTGTCTGGTGATTCCACACAAGTTTTATTTCGTCCTGATGCGCCACTAACACGGGAACGGTTGCTACTGTGGAAAGTACCTTTGGATACCCGTCAAGGCTTGCCCTCTGCTAATTTAGATACGGTTAAGCAAACATGGGGCTTCCAAGATGCAGGGAAAATTGACCCCAAGGCTTTACGGGCTGTGTTAGCAGATTTCCAAAATGGCGAACAGTCGAATATTCGTCGGGTGTTTGGCTATACAACACTTTTCCAACCGAAAAAATCAGTAACTCGCGCTGAAGCTGCGGCGGTGTTGTGGTATTTCGGTACTCAAGGCGAGGGAATATCGGCTACTGATGCTTTGAAATTACCGCGATCGCAACAGCAATCCCAGCAACAACCCCAGCAGCAACCCCAGCAACAACCCCAGCAACAACCCCAGCAACAACCGTAGTAATAGCATGGTGGGCAATGCCCACCCTACAAGTTTTTGGCAGAAAAATTTACCGTTTCTTTATAAAGAACTGCCATTTTATAAAAAATTCATAAAGATAAATATTAACTGCAATTTGACTTTAATATTAGTTTGAACAGATTTTTTGTGTATTTTCAGTGTAAATACGCAAAAATAATCCATCAAGTTCGTTTTTAAACAACAACAATAAACATAACGTGTAAGTTCACCTGCTCAATATTTACGGATTTAGAAAAAACTACAGCAGGAAAATAATTAGCATGAAAAAAGAACTTATAGCAGCCGGTTTCTTTCTCTTGTCTTTAATGTCACCACTGAAAGCATCGGCTGCGAATTTTAGTCAGATTTTTGTCTTTGGGGATAGTCTTTCTGACCCTGGTAATGTATTCAATGCGACAAGAAATACTGGTCTTCAACTACCTCCAAGCCCACCTTATTCTGATGGACGTTTTTCTAATGGTAAGGTGTGGATAGAGTATGCTGGAGACGAACTAGGATTAACTCCAACATTAGCAACTGAATTGCAGACAACTACCCCCACCGAAGGTATTAATTTTGCCTTCGGTGGTTCTGGTTCTGGCACAAATAATTTTTTCTTTCCTCCAGAAGCACAAATTCCAGGAGTGTTGGGTCAAGTCGCTTTATATAGACAAGGTTTGGAAGCCCAAAATCAGCAGGCTGACCCGAACGCACTGTATGTAGTGTGGGGAGGTGCGAATGATTACTTATTTGGTAATGTTACTGATGTAAATCAAACAGTTACTAACTTATCAACAGGGATTGAATTTCTTACCAACGCAGGTGCTAAAAATATCGTTGTGCCGAACTTGCCAGATTTAGGCAAGCTTCCCTTGACAAGAGATGGAGAAAATTCTAGTCAATTAACGACTTTGGGTCAACAGCATAACCAAGCATTGGCAGCAGCTTTAAATAACTTTAGTTCAAAACCTGGCGTTAATATCATTCCTGTTGATATCGATTCCCTATTTAATCGGGCGCAAGCCAATCCGAGTGAATTTGGTTTAACTAATGTTACTGATGCTTGTTTGCAAGGCGATTTTATTGAGATAGCACAAGGTGGCGATTTTAGTGTGTGTGATAACCCAGAACAGTATTTGTTCTGGGATGGAGTACATCCCACTACATATACTCACAGTATCATCGCAGAATCAGCATTAGCAGCAGCAAATGGCAACAAGTCCATCCCCGAACCTTCGGCAGGCTTAGGTATGCTGACACTTGCTGGTTTGGGTGCGGCGGGAGTCATCAAGCGCAAACAAAAGCAGTCGGCGCTTATTCCAGCAGGTCGGGTTCTTGGCGGACAATCATCTCATACAGTGGTTGAAAACTAAACCAACCCATGTAATGTGACCCTACCTGGCGGTTTGCTAAACTAGCATACTCTTGTTTAATTAAGATAGGTTTACCAGCAGCCTCTGCTAGCAATTGAGCTTGACAAGTGCGCTCCATTGTGATAAACCACCAAGCCGCCTCATCAACTGAGTGACCGACGGTAAGCAAGCCGTGGTTTCTAAGGATGACGGCTTTATTATTGCCTAAAGTTTGGGCAATACGTTTACCTTCTTCTGGTTCCAGAACTACTCCTGTGTAATCCTCGAATAAGCTGTGGTCTTCGTAAAAAGCACAAGCATCTTGGGTGAGGGGGTCGAGGAGGCGACCAAGGCAAGACCAGCTTTTACCATACATGGAGTGAGCATGGGCAGCTGCTACTATATCGGGACGAGCCGCATGTACTTGGGAATGAATGGCAAAAGCCGCCTCGTTGATTGGGCGATCGCCTTCTATCACTTCTCCTTGCTGGTTAACCAAAATAAGGTCACTCACCCGAATTAGACCAAAGTGCATTCCAAAAGGATTGACCCAGAAGCAATCAAGGTGTTCTGGGTCACGAGCGGTGATGTGACCTGCAATACCTTCATCAAAACCAAAGCGAGAAAACAGGCGGAATCCTGCTGCTAAGCGCTGTTTGCGATGCAGTCGTTCTTCTTCAAGTGAAGCAAAAGTTGGTGGTTGGGGAAGATTGGGCTTATTAAGAGATACAGCTTGCATTGTACCTACCTATTATTATGATGATTGAAGTAAAAAAGCTTATATTTATTATTGAACTTGGTATACTTATGTGGAATTACAACCACTTATTTCAAATTATTGAAGATTAATAGGGGCGTTGCTAAATTTGAGTAAATCTCACGCCAAGACGCAAAGCCGCAAAGAAAACCTTGGCGGCTTTGCGACGGCAGTCGCTACAACTCTGGAAGAGCAACGCGCTGCCTCGCCTTGGCGTGAGCTTTTCAAAATCTTTAATCAGCAATGCCTTAATGGGTAATGTACCACTACCGCAATGATGCGGAAACAAAATTTTGTTCGTGAGTAACAATCTATTGCACCTGATCGGGTTCAGACTTGCTATTTTCTACAATGATTGCAGAGTGATTGATAATAAAAGGTGTCAGCAAACCAATGCCTAAAACCGTTGCCGACGTAATGAGCCGTGACCCAATTGTAGTCCGGACTGAAACTCCTCTCAAAGAAGCTATCCAAATTCTGGCAGAACGACGCATCAGTGGATTACCTGTTGTAGATGACGCCGGTAAATTGGTCGGTATTATCTCGGAAACGGACTTGATGTGGCAAGAAACTGGTGTCACGCCTCCTGCGTATATTATGTTTCTTGATAGCGTTATCTATTTAAAAAATCCTGCCACATACGAACGCGACCTACATAAGGCGCTGGGGCAAACCGTTGGGGAAGTTATGAGTAAAAACCCCATCACTATTTCTCCTGACAAACCTTTAAGAGAAGCTGCCAAAATCATGAACGATCGCAACGTTCACCGCTTACCAGTACTTGACAGCGAGGGCCAGGTAGTTGGTATTCTCACCCGTGGTGACGTTATTCGAGCAATGGCAGCTAGTCAGGAATAGTTAGTGGTTAATGGTTAATGGTTAATGGTTAATGGTTAATGGTTAATGGTTGATAGCTATGAACTATGAACCATGAACTATGAACTATGAACCATGAACCATGAACAACCAACTACTAACTACTAACAAAATACCTTTAAAAAGAGAGATACATAAATGAGTGTTACACCTGAATCTGTAAAGCAAATGCTCAGTTCCGAGGATTTGGGCGATCGCTTGCGAGCAGTGAATCAAATTCGTGAACTGGAACCAGCGACTGGTTTTGAGTTGATTCAAAGCGCTGTAAATGACAATAATGCCCGTGTACGCTACTCGGCTGTGAGTCAATTTGATACATTGGGCGGACAAAATTTAGATTTATCTTTAAACATATTGCGCGGCTTGCTAAATGATCCAGAAGCCGACGTGCAAGCAGCAGCAGCAGATAGTTTGGGCGCTTTGAAACTTCAAGCAGCGTTTGAAGATTTGCAACAGCTTTACCAAACAAGTAATGAGTGGATCGTCCAATTAAGCATCATCGCCGCTTTAGGCGAGTTGGGCGATCCGCGATCCTTTGACTTACTCAAACACGCCCTCTCTTCCGATAATGATTTAATAAAAACCGCAGCGATTGGTTCTCTTGGCGAGTTAGGAAATACGCAAGCAATTCCGCTTTTGGCTCCCTACGCCAATAGCCCAGATTGGCAAGTACGCTACAGGATTGTGCAAGCTTTATCTCTATTGGGGGGCGCAGATGCCAAATCTATAATAGAAACTCTGGTGAATGATGAAGTAGAGGCTGTCGCAACTGAAGCCAAAAAATCTTTGAAGTAGCTCGGCTAAAATAAATTTAAATTCGCTTGTAGTAGCGCTGTCTTCGCCCTTAGCCCTACTACGAGCCAAATTTAAAGGCTTGGCTTTTATTTACATAACTTTGTTTATTCTCGCCTAATTACTTAATCTGGCGGTTTGCGATCGCTTTCGCAAGCCGCTTTTTTGTTATGAGCATTGGCTCAAGGACAATATCGCAGTTCTCATATGTATTAAATAAACCTTTTTCATAAAGTCTATTTTCAAAAAAATTGACCACAGATAAACAACAAATAATCTATCTTCCCCTCTTGTAGGAGGGACAAAGGGTGGTGAACACAGATATCGGTGTTCATCTGTGTTCACCCCCCTCATTCCCCCCGTTTCGGGGGGAAGACAGAGGAAAAACTTTTATTTACTGTTCATCTGTGGTCGTAATTAACCTAGATCATTATTTTTACGATAAGTCTAATACAACCATTCACTCTGATGATTGGTTGTTCATTCCAACAGGTATATTTCGTTCAATTGAAAATTGTCATAGTTTCTGCACTAGATGCAAAATCTTTATTTAAATATGAATTTTGAGTGAAAAAAACTACATTATATTTTTAATGATTTCAATTCAAGTATTGTAAATATCTTTATCTTGTTTAGTCAGTCATTAAACTCGCAAATCTCAGTATATTTTAAAACATTTAAACTTGAGTAATTTTCCCAAAATTTTCAATAAAATCAAGAATAAGTAAATATTCGGATTTTGAGATGACAAATATTCGGATACGGAAATAACATACGGATATGTTTCAGAACGGACAAACAAAAAAGTTCGTGTCTACTACTTGAAAAACAACCGTAATTTCTGGGAAGGAATCATGCAAAAATTTTCTTTTATAACAAAAACACTAATAGCCTTTACTGTCGGATTAGGTTTTACTGCTGTTGTTCCTGCTGCACAAGCTACTTCTCTAGTTCCTCAACAAGAAGGAGAAATTCAACTCACAAATATTGCTTGTCTGGGTAGCGGCGTACCATGTATAGATACAACTTCTTACGGTTACACAGTGAAGAGTTTGGCTTATGACAATGATGGTTTAAATCCACAGTATGGACTCAGCCGTTTGTTTGTTGATAACCGTAACTCATCCAATAATTGGGGTTTCGGCATCACATTTGGAACAACAGATGCTGGAACAAATCCACCTCCTGGTGAATATTGGTTTCGTCCTGTAGCGTACCAAATTGATGGCGTTAATGAGATTCCAGCAGAAAATGGTCAGTTAGAAGTAGGTAAGTTCCTGTTTGATTTTGGTCAGGAAATTATTTCAGAATTGACATTAGATTTCTTCGATACAGAAGATGCTAACTTTACTGGCATCCTAGCAATAAATGGCACGGAAATAGATCCAAAACAATATGTACCTAGTGGATCAAACGGCAACAAGAAGAAAATAACCTTGACAAATGTAAGTTCATTTGAAGTCCAGCTAGGTAAACCGGGTCCTAACAGTGTTTTTCCCAACACTGGTGATGGTGTTGCTTTGCAAGCCAGCGCCAAAGTACCAGAACCGGGTATTACTCTTGGCTTAAGTGCTTTGACTTTGGTGGGAATGTTCAATTTACGCCAACGTAAAAAAGCTGCAAAAGCAGTTTAAAGATTTATCCTTCTTTATGCTATTACACTCCAAAACCAGATACTAATACTATTCGGAGAAATATTTGTAACAGATGGATGACAATTTAAATTCTTTGTGTTCTTTGTGTACAAGCATGGTTTGTTAACAAAGATTATGCTTACAACCTATACAGGATGGCTGTAATGATATAAAAAAATCAGGTTTTTGCATCTATTAACCGTATAAATCCCCTTCTTAATTCAATTGAGTAGACAGAGTTACTAATCCCAGTAGTTAGATGCTCTTATCTACTCATTTTTTTTGATATAGCAGTCCGTGCATCATTCTTGAAAACAATAAACCCGGTATATCCAAGATACCGGATTTCTGATAACTCTCAATTTTTCAAAATTAAATAAAATTGCTATAGAGTGCTTTGCTGACAGTAAATACACGTAAATTATAGTAATCTAGCTTAAATAGATAGTGTAAATACACATTATTAATATCTAACTATTTTTCAGCAACATTATCAGTATAATCTTCCTAATCAAGTTTTTTGTAATTGGGAAAAGCACGCAAGGACATCGAATTTTTGCGGTTGACAATTGTTTTTTTATCTTCAAATAAAGATTGCGTAAATTCTGACGTTTTAGACTTCCGGATTTTGGAAACCATCTATTAGCTTAGGGATACATCAACGGCAAAAACCTTTTTTTTGATTAATGCTTTCAGTATCCAAAACTGATAGAAGGGGAATCATGCGGAAGTTCAATTTGTTATCAACAATTGCAGGAACTGCCTTGGGTATAGGCTTAGCTACTGGTATGCCTGCTGCTCATGCTGCATCTATCATCCCTCAAACAGAGGGCGAAATTAAGCTGAACAACCTAGAATGCCTTGACCCTAGTCAATGTATCAATACAACCGGTTACACAGTTACAAGTTTAGATTATGATTTTGACGATAAACCGCCACAATATGGCCCAAGCCGATTGTTTGTTGATAACAGAAGCACTGAAAACACTTATCAGGGGCAAGGTTTGGGAGTTAAATTTGGTACGCAGGATGCTGGTACTAACACTCAATACAATCAATATTGGTTCCGCCCCGTAGCTATCAAAGAAGATGGTACTTTGCCGGAAAGTGGTCAGTTAGAAGTTGGTCGCTTCCTGTTTGAGTTCAATACAATATTTGACGAAATTACATTAGACTTCTTTGATGTGGAAGAAACCGGCTTTAGCGGCATTTTAGAAATTAATGGGCAGAAAGTTAGCAATATGCTATTACCAGAGGGAGAGAACAACGCTACCCAGTCTTTGAGCTTGAAAAATGTGAAGTCTTTTGTGGTGCAGTTGGGTAATCCTTATTCTACAAAGTTCCCTACTGGTGATGGTGTGAGCTTAACAGGAGTAAATGCTGTCAAAGCCGTACCGGAAGCAGGAACTACTTTGGGTTTAGGTGCTTTGGCTGTAGCAGGTATGTTGGGCTTACGGCAACGTAAAAAAGTATTACAAGCTGGTTAAAATACCAACAAAATCAGACGGGAAGCCTGGCTATAGATATCTTCGCAGCTTCCCGAAAGATAAACTTATTTTTCACAAATCAAATAGGATTGCTATAGAGTAATTACTAGTTTAGTTACGTGCCATACATTTGAGGCCAAGTTGTAATTAAGAAAACTACAACCGCCGCGATCGCTAACAACCCCTGAATCAAATTTCCTACTACGCTACCTACCACAATTCCTATACCAGCTTTTACAGCTAGTTGTAAGTTCCGTCGGTACAAAAATTCACCAATAATTGCTCCCAAAAGAGGCCCTAATAGCATTCCTAATAACGGGCCTCCAAAAGGTAAAGCTGGCAACAATCCCAAAAATCCCATAATTAAACCGACAATAGCGCCTATCTGACCCCAATGGCTAGCACCTGCTTTTTTTGCACCCAAGTAGCTAGCTAATAAATCTACTCCGATACTAAGAAGTAAAACTATAGCTGTAACAATTAACGGGACACTAATAGCAGCAAAGGAACCTTTGACAAATCCCCAAATAATAATCGCAATTAAAATCAAGCTGGCTCCTGGAATAGCAGGAACCACAGCGCCAATAATACCTACAACCATTAAGGCAAGCAGTAGCCAGTAGATTATTTGCATAAGCGGTTAGGAGTTAGGAGTTAGGAGTTAGGAGTTAGGAGTTGTAGAGACGTGATTACGCTTAGTCTCTACAAGTTGGGAGTTACAATAATAACTCATCACTCATCACTCTTAACTCCTAACTCTTCTAGAGTAACAGCTAATTTATCGGCAATTCCGGCTATCCAGTTTTCATCTTGTTTAGTATAACTACGAGGAGCATTAGCCCCCAAAATTAAAGCGCCTTGATTGCCAATCGGTTGACAAATCACTCCTTGAGTATTCTCCGGCAAATAATCAAATTCAATCCTTCCTGGATATACTTTTAAATCTACTAAATAAACGGGCTTTTGTTTTTCTAATACCCGTTTTAAAATCGCCCCTGGTGTCACCTCTGATTTTGCACCTAAAATTCCCCGACGTAACAAAACTTTACCTTGATAAAACACCACAAGCGATCGCGTTACTGTATTTGTCAACAACAAATGAGACGCCCAAGCTAGTTCTGTTTTTACTGTTTCTGGCAAATTTGGCGCAAGTTCAAAACCTTCTTCACCAATCAGTTCTACCGCATCAGGCAAACGAGGTTGTACCTGTTGCCAAATTAAACCTGTCAAAATCAACACCGCACTTAAAATTACTCCCAATACATCCGCACGCGCTTGAGAGTCGGTAATTGCTGGTGTGAGCAAACGGTTAATTAGCAAAAGTACAGCGCCTAATCCACCAGCAAAGATGGGTAGACGCCGCAAAATGCGATTAGGATCGGATTTAGCCATTTTCAAAATAGTTATGAGTTATGAGTTATGAGTTATTAGTTATAAATACCTAATTAAGTAACGAGTTACGAGTTACTATTCAACTCTTAACTCCTCACTCCTAACTCCTGTACGGGCGAAGCATTTGGGGGATTATTTATCAACTTGATGCAAAATTTTTCTCCAAATGCTTCGCCCCTACTCCTCACCTGGTTCTATAATCCGTTGAAAAAGATAACCTGTACCTCTGGCTGTGAGAATTAATTCCGGATTGCTAGGATCGTCTTCCAATTTAGCCCGCAACCGGGAAATATGCACATCTACTACACGGGTATCCACATGTCGTTCGGGTGTGTATCCCCATACTTCCTGCAAAATTTCCGAGCGTGAAAAAGCTTCTCCTGAGCGGCTCACTAACAACTCTAGCAAGCTAAATTCCATACCAGTCAAGCGAATGCGCTCATCACCTTTGTAAACTTGTCGCTTATTGGTATCAATTTTGATGTTACCCACATGGATAACTCCAGAACTGGGAATTCCGGAGGCTCCAGTTTTATCTACCCGCCGCAGTACTGAGCGAATACGAGCTTCAAGTTCTTTCGGAGAAAAAGGTTTAACTACGTAGTCATCAGCACCTAACTCTAACCCAGTGATGCGGTCAGCTACATCCCCCAATGCTGTTAACATAATAATTGGGACGTCTGATTCTTTACGTAATTCTTGACAGACACCGTAGCCATCTAGCTTGGGCATCATCACATCCAAAACTACCAAATCAGGGTCAGTTTTGCGGAAAGTATCCAAAGCTTCTTCCCCATCGCCAGCGGTAACGACATCGTAGCCAATCATTGAAAGGCGCGTTTCCAAAATGCGGCGAATGCTGGCTTCGTCGTCAACTACCAAAATTTTTTCTTTATGACTTTCCAAGTTTCTCAACGCTCCTTAACTAAAATTTTTCATGATTAATTTTTCATACCATAATATTAAGATATCATTCAAATCATATATTGGAAAAAGCCGAAACTACTACCATTATTGAATTTTAATTGCCTCAAAGAATTAAGGAAAAATTAAGATTATTTAATAACATTAAGAATGCCAAAGCCCAAAACCTATTACGTTTGCAATGAATGTGGCTCAGAATCTCCCCAATGGTTTGGTAAGTGTCCAGCTTGCGGCACATACAATTCTTTAGAAGAGCAAATTAGCATTCAATCATCAACGGATATACCGAGTCGGGGAGTGAGTGGTTGGCACTCCCAACAAGCAAGCGGCAAAAAATCTGCAAATAAACCAGCTAAACCAAGAGCATCTTTAAAATTTGACCAAATAAGCGATCGCCAAGTCACACGCTGGCCCTCTGGTTATGGTGAACTAGATCGAGTGTTGGGTGGTGGTGTTGTTCCCGGTTCTATGGTGTTGATTGGCGGCGATCCCGGAATAGGCAAATCTACTCTACTGTTGCAAGTATCAAATGAACTAGCGCAGAGATACCGCATTCTCTATATTTCTGGAGAAGAATCAGGACAACAGGTAAAATTACGAGCGTTGCGTTTGGGGATGGGACAAACCCTGAGCGTTGTTGGTAATGACAATGATAATGGCAATGGTAACGGTAATGGTAAAGTAGCAGAAGAGACAGGAGTATCAAAGACATCTGAGGAAAGCATAGGTGCAGATTTATACGTACTACCGGAAACAGATTTGGAAGAGATTTTACGAGAAATCGACTCTCTTAAACCAAATCTGGCAGTGATTGATAGTATTCAAACTGTCTTTTTTCCTGCCCTGACTTCAGCACCAGGTTCGGTAGCGCAGGTACGCGAATGTACAGCGGCTTTGATGAAGGTGGCGAAGCATGAAGACATCACCATGTTAATTGTGGGACACGTCACCAAAGAAGGTGCGATCGCCGGACCAAAAGTTTTAGAACACCTAGTAGATACGGTGTTGTATTTTGAAGGCGATCGCTTTGCCTCCCATCGGTTATTACGGACAGTGAAAAACCGCTTTGGAGCAACCCATGAAATCGGCATTTTTGAAATGGTGGAACATGGTTTGCGGGAAGTCCCCAACCCTTCAGAACTATTTTTAGGGAACCGTGATGATCCCGCCCCTGGTACTGCGATCGTAGTTGCTTGCGAAGGTACTCGTCCAATTGTCGTTGAGTTGCAGGCGCTTGTCAGTCCTACTAGTTATGCTTCGCCGCGTCGTTCAACTACAGGTGTAGATTATAACCGTCTCGTGCAAATTCTGGCGGTGTTAGAAAAACGGGTAGGGGTTCCCATGTCGAAATTAGATTCTTATGTCGCTTCCGCAGGGGGGTTGAACGTAGAAGAACCAGCAGTAGATTTGGGAGTAGCAATTGCCGTAGTTGCCAGTTTTCGGGATAGGATTGTTGACCCTGGAACCGTGTTAATTGGCGAAGTTGGGTTAGGGGGACAAGTGCGCCCTGTGTCACAAATGGAACTACGGTTGAAAGAGGCGGCAAAATTGGGTTTCAAGAAAGCGATCGTACCGAAAGGGCAAAAATTCCCCGAATTGAATATTGAGATTTTGCCGGTGTCGAAGGTAATAGATGCGATTATTGCCGCAATACCACAGCATTCTCTGGAGGATATTGATTTAGAACCAGACGACGAAGAGTGACCCCACCCCCTACCCCTCCCCGCAAGCGGGGAGGGGAAAATTTTCCCTTTAGTGGCTGCGGAATCATCAAAATTTGGCAACGGTCTTCCTAACTCGTGTGATAAAGTTTATCGATTAGAAAACTTAGACCAGTATGTATTGCGATCGCCTGAAGAAAATAACCGCTACTGGATAGTAAAAATAAATAAACTTATTCTTGTAAAAATCAGGTTTTATGATATAGCGAACACAGATAAACACAGATATTATCGGTGTCCACCCCCCTCACTCCCCCCTCAAGAGGGGGGAAGATAAGGAAATAATTTTGTTTGTTGTTCATCTGTGGTTTCTCATATCTTGCACCTATCCGTATAAACCTAGATAAACTAAAAAGATACGCGAAGTCGCTACCTTATTTTTATTGGCTTTTATCGCTAAATCAAGGGTCTTGGTTTTATACTGAGTGATTAAAATACATAAATTTTGATTGGTGCAAGATGTGAGGTTTTATTTTCATAAATGGGCTTTTGCAAGAGACTACATGAACAAAGTTCACAACAAACTGATGAAAATATCTCTTTCCCTAGCCCCTAGTCCCTAGTCCAAGCGCCCCTATTCTCAAGCCAGGTTTACTTAAGAATAGACTGATTGCAAAAATCTTGTTATTGGCTTTATTCTCTGCGCTTTTGCGCCTCTGCGTGAGGCAAAAAAATTTATGCCGGAGGTCTAATGAAGCAAATAATCAACCTCAGCAGCTAACCACTGTTGAAACATATTATTAAGAATTTCTTCATATCTTTCGGGTGTTAATTCTGCCGGAATTAACTCTTCAACCATAAAAAGATGATAACCTTCTTCAGTTTTAATCGGTCCGATTAATTGTTGAGGTGGTGTACTGAATACAATAGCAGCTACATCTGGTTGGATAGCCCAACGGTAAGTTTTACCTTCATAACCGCACTTTTGTCTCCGGTTCTCATCAATATCATAAAGATGAGCGGCATCATAAAAACTAATTTCGCCTTCTTCAATTTGATAGTAAAGCTCTTGAGCAAGTTTTTCGTAGGGAACTATCATTTGATAGAGGATGACTTGTTCAAACTCTAGGCGATTTTGGATAAAAAAGTTTTCTACATCTTTAGCAAAAATTGCTTCTGCTAATTTTTTAGCTAGCAAATTATTGCGGATTCCAACTTCCCAATCATTGGGAGTAACGAATTGCTCTGCTAACCATGCTAATGTATCTGTTGCCTTCTCCAACTGCTTTTCCCGGCGTTGATAATCTGCTTCAGCCTCAATTTCTTCTGTTGTAACAGTTATGCCTAGCTCTTCAGCTACATGATGTATCACCCTTTGAGATAATATTTTTTGACACACATCTCTCAAACTCATTTCGCTTTTCAAAAAGTTGATTATTTCCTCCGGTTCAATGTCTATTTTTGAAAGGTCAAACATTTTGTGTCATTCAAAAAGTGTATTGATATCACACCGATACTTACCATAGATAAAATGGCTAGGAGTAGCTTGAGTCTTTCTACTTGAAAACAAGCACAACAATCCAATTATTTTTATACGCAAAACATAATTAGCAATAATAATTACCAATTTGTCTGCTCAATTTTAAATAACTGTCAAACATAAGGTTTATATTAAATTTGTATCTCAAGAAAGAAGAATCTAAATTGTAGAAAACACTGAAAAATTTCGTAGTATTTCGGTTTGTTTAAGATGGTGGCAAGAAAAAAAGCTTAAAGGATGTTTGAAAAGTAGCTGATAAAAGGCTATAACTTTGAATATTTCCCTCAAGCCTTTAAAAAAAAGGGGAGAAAAATTTGCTATAAGTGCATTTTTCTCCCCATAGAATGATGACAGAGTGCCTTGCACTACTTACAACTGCTGGTAAGTTAGTAAGCTAAGTTTTCTAGAGTTTCCCGTAAATAGCGCTGTACTTGTTGTTCGAGGCTGAGCTTTTGGAATTGAGCATCGCGTTCTAACAACCAGCGTTGAAAACCAGAACTAGCCGCGATCGCGCACTTTAAGTTATTCCAAATTTCTGTATCGTGAGAAAATTGGCGATCGCTAGAAGCTTGAATTCGAGCCATAGTTTCTCAGTCCTTTATTTTAGTTTTATCGGTGGGTGGGTGTGTGTTTGGGGCGGGATTGAAAGAACTGTGGCAAGATTTACTCAACCCGCACCCAACGAAATTGTAAAATCTTGCAAAATCTTTATTTAAATGTAATATTTCTATGCCAGCAAATTCTGTGTCATTGGTGACTAAAATTGCTAACTTGCTTAAGGGAATTTGCTGCTAGAGATTTTGTGAGGAAAGGCTTAATCAACTTTGCACTGAAGAAGAACAATGGCACGTCCAAGTTAGAAACTTAGGCATAATTTACTACAGTCAGAGTAAATTCTTGAAGGTGCAAAAGCACTCAAACTAATAATGCTACTGCCACAATGGTCAGCTAGCAATTAACATTTTATTAACTTAACAGAGAATTAATTACTTCCTAAAGATAGAGAGTGGTGACTATTGCCACTCTCTAGAGCCTACTTTTTGCTTGTTAACACAGTTCATCGACTGTAACCAGGTTAAGGAAAAAAGTTGAGTTTAGGAGTTCTATTTTAACTCCTAACTCCACGCCTCCTAACTCTTTGCAGCAGAAAGAGTACGACGTTTAGTCACCATCTGGAAGGCTTCAATGATGTCGCCTTCTGCCCAGTTACTATATTTATCAACGCCGACACCGCATTCATAACCGGCATTGACTTCACGCGCGTCTTCTCTCATGCGTTTGAGCGAATCAAGGATACCTTCGTAGATCACCTTACCATCGCGACGAACTCGTAACTTGCAGTTGCGAAGCAGTTTGCCAGACTGAACGTAACAACCGGCAACAGCACCACGACCAACAGGGAAGACAGCACGTACTTCCGCCTGACCTAAAGGTTCTTCCACCAACTCTGGCTCCAACAAACCTTCCAAAGCACCTTGGATGTCTTCGAGGAGTTTGTAGATGATGTTGTATTCGCGCACATCTACGCCAGCCTCATCGGCGGCTTGTCTTGCGCCACTGGCGTAGGTGGTGTTAAAGCCGATGATAACGGCACCACTGGCAGCGGCAAGGTCAATATCGGTCTGGGTGATTTCGCCCGCAGCAGCTAACAGCAAGCGGATCTGCACTTCGTTTTGAGGGATTTGCTTGAGCGAACCGACGATCGCTTCTACAGAACCTTGCACGTCTCCCTTCAGGATCAAGTTGAGTTCCTTCAACTCGCCTTCTTGAGCTTGAGCCGAAATTGCAGCCAGAGTAACACGTCCCTGCATGAGACGGGATTGACGCTGTTTTTCAGCCCGATCAGATGCGATCGCTCGTGCTTCTTTCTCGTTCTTGAAGACCTCAAACTCATCCCCAGCCGCTGGTACGTCACTTAAGCCCAGTACCTCAACGGCAAAGGAAGGAGTAGCCGCTTCTACTCTTGCGCCTCGGTCATCGACCATCGCCCGGACTTTACCAAAGACCGAACCAGCCACCAGGATATCGCCTACGTGCAGTGAACCGTTCTGCACTAACAGAGTCGCAACTGCGCCTTTCGCTTTATCCAAGTGCGCTTCAATCACTGTTCCCTTCGCCAGACGATCCGGGTTAGCAGATAGTTCTTCAACTTCTGCTACTAACAGAATCATCTCTAACAGGGTATCCAGGTTTTCTCCTTTGATGGCGCTGACGGGAACCATAATTGTTTCGCCGCCCCATTCTTCAGCTGTTAGACCATACTGGGTTAATTCTTGCTTCACCCGGTCTGGTTGCGCCCCTTCTTTGTCAATTTTGTTAATCGCTACGACTATTGGTACTTCCGCAGCTTGGGCGTGACTAATAGCTTCAATTGTCTGGGGACGTACACCGTCATCAGCAGCCACTACCAAGATGGCAATGTCTGTTACCCGCGCTCCCCGCGCCCGCATGGCTGTGAAGGCTTCGTGACCAGGCGTATCCAGGAATACCACTTGCTGGATTTTGCCATCGTGTTCTACGTCTACATGGTACGCACCGATGTGCTGGGTAATACCACCTGCTTCGCCAGCTGCTACTTTGGTGTTGCGAATCGAGTCCAGCAGAGTTGTTTTACCGTGGTCTACGTGACCCATAATCGTCACTACAGGCGGACGCCGGTGGAGATTTTCCAGGTCTGCCACATCCAGCATTTCTGTGACTTTACGGGCTTCTGCTTCTGGTTCTTGAGTTTCAACTTCTGTTTCTAACTCGTTCGCTATTAGCGTAATGGTGGGTATATCCAGGCTTTGGGTGATGCTTACCGCCATGCCTTTCATAAACAGGATTTTCACAATCTCTGTATCGGCAACCACCAAGGCATCAGCTAACTCTTGCACGGTCATTGTGCCTGTAACGATTAGCCTTTCTGGCCGTTCGCGCTTTTGCTCTTGCGGGCGTTTTTGCTCACGACTGGCAGGTGGCTTGCGACTACCTTTAGCAACTGGAGCAGCAATTGCCGCTGGCTGTGCTGGTTTCGCTGCCTTGGGTTTAGGCGGACGAACGATCGCATTGCTAATCTGAGTGGCAGCTAATGACTCATCTGAGTCCTCATCGTCGAGGAAATCTTCGTCCTCAAAGTCATCGACAATTGGCTTGATGCGTTTGCCTTTGCCTGTTCCTTTGCCTGCTTTGGACTCTTTAACTTCGTCAATTTCTTCTTCTTGCCACTTTTTGCCACCTTTGGTCGGACGAGGCGGTGTAGGACGCTTCAGTTCAATGACTTCAGGTGTTGTTGTTGTTGTTGTATCTTCCTCTTCGTCCTCAGAAGTTTCCAGTACCTGTGGTTTAACTGGTGGTGCTGGCATTGGTCTTGGTGGCGTAGCGACCGGTGAAGCTGCTGCCACTGGATTCGCACCACGTACAGGTGGTTTCGTCGGTCTTTGGGAATCTCCTGCAACAGGCGAAGCTTGCCTATTTCCTCTGTGTTCGGGTTTTGCTGGTGGGGCTGGACGCGCTGCTTTTGTAGGCGGTTGGGTTGCCTGTGCAGCTTCCGCACTTGGGGCGGTCGTCTGTGCCTTACCCTTGCCTCTATCGTGATCGCGATCGCGATCACGATCCCTATCCCGGTCGCGATCGCGATCACGTTTGAGGATTGGTTTCTCGGTCTGGTTGGGTTGAGGTGTCGCCGGAGATTTTTCCGCAACTGGCCTTGTGGGTGGCGCTACTAGTTGCGGTTTTGGGGCTTTTTCCGCTCTTGGCGGTTTGGTCGGTGCAGCAGATGCTTCTGGTTTTTCTGCTGCCTGGTTTGGCTTGGGTGTTTTATTATCTGCGTCTGTCTCTGTCACAGCTGTTTGTTCTGGGGTCTCAGACTGATTCCGGGGTACAGGTCGAGTTGGTGCCGTCGGCTTCATGGGTGAGACTGGTGTTGTGAAGGATCTGGGGGAGAAAGGAGGATTAGCCTCAGAAGAAGCAAATTGGTTAGTGGTAGCGAATGACGCCTCGGACGCGCCCTCGGAATTATTTTTAGGTTGTTTTATTGGTTTGCGAATTTCTAACAATTCTTGCCTTTGAGATGTAGCTGGTCGGTTGCGGGAGCCTGTTTGTAGTGCGTGTTGTTTATGACTGGTTGCGCCGTGATGCTCTTTTTTCAACATCACGTTTGTTGCTGCCAGTTTCTCTGCTTCAGTACGGATGCGTTCCGCTTCGGATTCAGTGATTGTGCTGCTATGGCTTTTGACCGCAATGTTGAGCTGGTCGCAAATTGCTAATAGCTCTTTGTTATCCAAATTCAATTCCTTTGATAATTCGTAGATTCTAACTTTTCCGTTGTTCATCCACTCTTCCCCTATAATTTACAGTTTTAACGGATGGATGCCAGCTTTGCGACATCTCCATCCTTTGATTACTGTGTTTAGGTTGCCGTTTTGTTGCCGGTGCCTCCAATCAGGAAAGAGAGATGTTTCGGTTTAAGGCTGGCATCGCCACCAAAAAAATTGATGGTTGACGCCGAACTGCGCGTGGGCGCTACCAGATTGCAATTTTTTAATTTTTTGTTTTGCTGATTCTGAGTCTTCCACAACACATTAAGCGTAGGTCTTGTTATAGAGTGTTGCTTCGCCCCCCTTTTTTTGTTTAAGAGCGACTTGCCAGACACCCATTTACTATTTTGGCACTAAATTTGTGCCTAATAGAGGGTATGACGATAGCACGAGGTTCGGCTGTCGGCACAATCCCTCTAGAGATTACCGCTCTTGGACGGTTATAACTCAATTTGGTTTTGGAGATTGCTTTGGGCTAAACGTTGCCACAAGGTTTGGTACAGTGTTTCTGGCACTGACGCATGTAGCGATCGCCCGAGTCTATTTTTTTTCTGAGCCGCACTAAGGCAACTCGCTTTTGGGCAAATATAGGCAGAACGCCCCATGCCCTCATCTAATTGTACCTGTCTAGACTCAAACACGCGGACAATTCGCCAAAACTCATTTTTTAAACCCACTTTTCGACAACTAATACACCGCCGATAGTTCGGTTTCATCGGTTTGAAGTTGTGTCACTACAAAAATTTTGGGTATTAAAAATTTTTTTGAATTTTTTACTCACTCCTCATCATCATCTTTATCATACTTTTCTTCGTCTAATTCGTCGTCTAGTTCGTCTAGTTCATCGTCTAGTTCGTCTAGTTCGTCGTCTAGTTCTTTATCTAGGTCTTCCTCTAGTTCTAGCTCTTTTTGATTCTCCTCCTCTAATTCCTCCTCTTCCATATCATCTAATTCTGATGTATATTTTGCACGTGCGGCGGCAAATTTAGCATCTTCACCAGCAAAATCGTATTTAGCTTTGTCTTTGATGTCAATTTTCCAACCAGTCAGACGGGCAGCTAAGCGGACGTTTTGTCCTTCTTTACCAATCGCTAAACTGAGTTGATCTTCCGCTACTAGTACATGAGTTTGCCGAGTTTCTGGCTCCATCAGGCGCACATCATCCACTCGTGCTGGACTGAGGGCATTAGCAATGTAAGTAGCAGGGTCTGGCGACCAGCGGATCACATCGATTTTTTCACCCCGTAATTCGTTGACTACCACTTGAATTCGCGATCCCCGTGCGCCAATGCAAGCGCCAACCGGGTCTACATCGCGATCGAGGGTATCTACTGCAATTTTAGTCCGAGGTCCGACGTGACGGGAGGGAGGATTAGCTTCCCGCGCTACTGCCACAATCCGTACCACTTCATCTTCAATTTCCGGCACTTCGTTAGCGAATAGATATACCACCAAACCCGCATCAGCACGAGAAACTAGCAACTGTGGCCCCCGTTGCTGACCTTGGGAAACTTTTTTTAGATATACCTTAAAAGTGGCACCAATGCGATAATTATCATTGGGTAGTTGTTCTCGCTTTGGTAATTCGGCTTCCACCTCGGGCTGACCAAAGCCGCTACTTACAGCCATAATTACCGATTGCCGCTCAAATCGCAAGACTCTTGCTTGCAATACCGTGCTTTCTAGGTCTTGGAATTCTTCTTGAATTAATTGTCGTTGCTGATCTCGCAGTTTTTGCGCCAATACCTGCTTGGTTTGCATCGCCGCCATTCGACCAAATTCGCCTTGGTCTGGTGTAACATCCAATACAACTTCCTGACCTAGCTGCGCTTCATCTCCTCCCATTTCCTGAACTTGTTTGAGAGAAATTTCATGGTCAGTGTTGGTGACTTCTTCGACTATAGTTTTAGTAGCAACGACGCGAAACCCTTCTTCTTCAACGTCCAGTTGCACATCAAAATTGTTGAAGTATTCTTCATCAAATTGTCTTCGTTCCAAATTTTGGGCACGACGATAGCGTTCATAACCTTTAAGCAATGCTTCTCTAATTGCTGACTGCACTGCGTTACGAGGTAAATTACGTTCGCGACTGATACTTTCTATTAATTCTTTTAATCCTCTTAATTCAAGCATTGACATAAGCAATCTCCTAAAAAATATTGGGAGTAGGGAGTAGGGAGTAGGGAGTAGGGGCGCTTGGGTTAGGGGTTAGGGATTAGGAAGAGGAATTTAGAGTCATGAAATTAAAGACTAGGAATTAGGGACTAGGAATTAAGGATTAGGGATTAGGAAATAGAGATTTCGTTTGACGCTAGTCCCTAGCCTCTAATCTCTAGTCCCTAGCCCCTAATCCCTAGTCCCTAACCCCTAATCCCTAGTCCCTAGCCTCTAGTCCCTAGCCCCTAATCCCTAAACCCTCATCTATCGGCTTTCATTTAGCCGCACCTTAGTAATTTGGGTGCGCTGAATTGCGATCGCTCGACCTTTTTGGTTTAAGTAAACTGATGTTTCATCCCGACCAATTAACTGACCCGTCCATTCTTGCTGTCCTTCATAGGGTGGGGAAGTGCTGACAATGACAGGAAATCCTTTGAAGGAAACAAATTCTCGGTCTGTGGTCAGTTCGCGGGAAATACCAGGACTGGACACTTCCAAAACGTAGGCGTCTGGAATAATCTCTTGAGCATCTAAAGTAGCTTCTAAGGCACGGCTCATTCGCTCGCAATCATCCAACCCAGTATCTTGGTGCGGGTTGCGGATGTCTACCCGCAAAATTGGCGGACGTTGGTTGGTGTGAAAAACTACGCCAACGACCTCCAAGCCCAGTTCTTCTGCTACTGGTGTCGCCAAATCAATAATTTGTGGCACTAAGGGATGAGTCATGCGACTATTCCAATAAAAAAAGTGGGCACTGACCCACTTCCTGCGATAGGGATATCTTCCAAGAAGTCTTCAGACGAATCGTACTTGATTCGCCTCTCTTTCGAGTTTAGCGCATTTTCTTGAGGGCGAGAAGCAAGAAAAAATTTCTTTTCTTCTCTTTTCTTGATAAAGATTTTAACTATGGCTACACCAAATTATACAACTATTTGCGGATATATTTGACTACCTCGTTTCTTTAGGAACTAATACACTAGAGCCTTTGTCTACTATTGGTTTCACTGCGGTGTGTGTTCTAAGTTGCCTGGTTTGCTGAAGAATTTTCTCCATATCCTCTTCTGATAAGCGTTGCACGTAGTTGAGTTTGACTTCTTCCAAAAAGTCAATCAGTAAAGTTTGCAACTCTGAGAGTATTTGTTTTTTCTGCATTTCACTTCCTAAGGCTTCGCTGAAGCGCTGCATCAGTTGGCTGGAGAGTTTTGCCGAAACAGGATCTTCAATGGATGAAACGAGGGCGTTATAAAGGTTAGTAGATATTTGGGTTGCCAGTTGTTCGCCGAGTTGGCTTTGCATCTGTCCCACTCCGGGGAAGTTTTGCAGGTTGCGATAAATGGGGGATTGATTGAAAGCGTTATCTATATTGTGGTGCAAAATAGCAACTATCTCTGGTTGGATTTTTGGTAGTACTTGGTAAACAATGGTTTGCACAAAAATAGCAGCGATCGCTTCTATTTCATTAACATTATTAATATCTATGTAGGGACGCAGGCTTTCTTTTTGCAACAGCCAGCGCACTAACTCACCCCGTACTATCGAACTTTGAATCTGGTTAATTACCCTGACTACAACTATTTCTGTAATTTCTTCGGCAAAATTTGTTACAATACCTAAGTGAATTTGTTGCCTAACAGGTTGCAGATTCAATAACCGCGCGTGGTCGAGGCGAACTGATACAGGTATGATTCGCAACCAGCGCCAGAATGGTAGCAGTAATAATAAATCGTACCAGCGCCACAAAGCAGCATTTAACCAGCTAAAACCAAAATAGCGGCGTTTAATATAGTAGCTACGGACTGCCAATTCGACAGCAAATATAAACACAAAAGGTAAGTCAAGAATCCAAAAATAATCAATCAATTCGCCATTTTCCCCAATTTGCCGATAATAATTGGTGGCAATTAGAGGTTGGATTTGGTTGTTAAAATAGGTAATTTCTTTTGTCCAGCCATTTTGCAATAAATACTTTTGAGTCCAAAAGTGAGCAAAAGCTTCTTTGGCAGATCCTTGCTTGACGCGATCGCGCATTCTATTTTTGATTTTTTCCAGAGTCCCACTCTTATCTGCTGCCGCAAATGGATTATTATCTATCATCTCATCACTAAGGCGACGCAGTTGTGAGAGTGTATTTTCTGCCTGTGGCGACTGCAACCCAGTCTGGCTGACTTGTTCTTGTAGTTGATTTATTGTGTTGAGATATTGTTGTGTTTCTCTATGAGGTTCAATACCTTTAACAGGGTCATATATTCCGGTGATTTGCGGTAAATTTCGTAAGTAAAAATCCCGCCAAGGAATATAACTTAAATCAAATAAAACTAAGCTTAAATTTATTGTGGCAATAATTGCCATCAATCTTTCAAACCAGATGTTGCGACGCTTTAGAGATTTTGGGTTAGCCATTTTTTTGTAAACGTTCGTTGTTAATGGTTAATGGTTAATGGTTAATGGTTAATGGTTAATGGTTAATGGTTA
>JBHYDF010000086.1:0-31168 GCA_051861145.1 Nostocaceae cyanobacterium | reverse complement strand
GCACTGGTTCACCGCAACGCACTGGCTCAAATTTCGCGTCTGGGACAAACCCATTCAAAATGGGTTTAAACTTTTACCGAGTCGGTTTTTAACCAGTGACCAGACGTGCCATGGCACGTCTCTACAAAACCCGACATTTATTTCCGGGCTAATTTTAGGCTTTTTGAGAATGCTGCAAAATGTAATTTAAAACGGGTTAAAAATCATCTCTAGTCAGATAAATATGACTTTAGCTTTAGCTTGTGAAATTTATTTCTTAGCTCTTAACTGAGCAGTATTGGTAAATATTTTCCTCCACTATCGTTCAAAAAGTCAAAACTTTTTTATGAACCCATTACCACCCGAACTAAACCCACCCAAATCAAAACTAGAAAGTGCTAGCACGTTGATTAAGCGCTTTAGTGCTGGGGCGGCAACTGGACTGGTGATTGCTGCAATATATTGGGGCACAACCTATTTTTTTGGGTATCCACTACCTTTAACCAGAGGTATTACAGGCTGTTTGGTACTAGCAATTATCTGCGGATTGATGACACTCAAATGGGGCTACAAGATATTGGAGACGTTGTTGGAGAGTTTATATTAGCTGATTCTTTTATCTTCTAAATAAATACATAAAGGTGACTACGCATTCATCCGACGGATATGCGTCTGTGGGCCTTATACTTTAATTTTTGTAAAGTTTTAATGTTAATTTATACTTTTTTAAAGAAGATAAAAAAAATTGTTCAAGATACATTGAGGTAAAAAATCCGTTAAAAGACTGGGGTTAGCGTAAATCAGCAAACCTGAAAATTGAAATTCGGGCTTGTGAGATAGGCTTAGATGTAACAAACTCTACTAAAATGCTGCTGAAAATACGTTAACTTAGTTAAAGCCATAAATGTAATTCAGGCTACACCAAAATGCGACTAGAGCAGCTGCAAGCCTTTTTGGCAATTGCGGAATCCGGCAGCTTTCAAGGGGCGGCGCGAAAATGTGGTGTTACTCAATCGACTATCAGTCGCCAAATTCAGGCGCTGGAAGGAGATTTGGGGCTAGAGTTGTTTCACAGAACAGGTCAGGCAAAGCTGACGCTGGCTGGTGAACGCTTGCTACCGCGTGCGCGTAAAATTTGTCAAGAGTGGCAGACAGCCACACAGGAAATAGCAGATTTAGTGGCAGGAAAACAGCCTGAACTATGTATTGCAGTAATTCACTCGCTGTGCGCTTATTATCTACCACCAGTGTTACAAAAATTTTGTCATGATTATCCAAATGTACAATTACGGGTGACATCTTTGGGGAGCGATCGCGCTTTAAAAGTCCTTAAAGATGGACTGGTGGATCTGGCAATTGTAATGAATAATCGCTTTTTAACCGCCGGTAAAGAAATGGTGGTAGAAGTTTTATATGATGAACCGATAGAAGTTTTGATGGCAGCCAATCACCCCCTAGCAGAACATGAGCGCATCCCTTGGTCAGAGTTAATTCGTTTTCCACAAGTGGTGTTCAAAGATGGTTATGGTATGCAACGCCTAGTACAAGATAGGTTTGAGCGCCTGCAAGCTACACTCCAAGCGGCTTTAGAGGTCAATACTTTAGATGCCTTCCGGGGGATAGTGCGCCAAGGGGAATTAGTAGCTTTACTACCTGATTCGGCATTAGTAGAAGCACGTCAAGACCCCTCCCTTGCGGTTCGCCCCTTAGCCAATAATGGTTCTGTATCTGAAAGTTCCGGTTTTACTCGCCGAGTGGTGATGGTAACTACTCAAGACCGCTTGCAAATTCCTCCTATTAAGCATTTTTGGCAAATGGTGCAGGAAAATGTACCACCACGGGTTAGTTTAGAGCGATCGGCTTGTTAAGTAATTAGTCATTAGTCATTGGTCATTGGTCATTGGTCATTAGTCATTGGTCATTGGTCATTGGTCATTATTTATTAGTAAAAAACAAATGACAAAGGACAAATGACAAAGGACAAATGACTAATGACTAATGACAAAGGACAAATGACTATGAGTAATACATTTCGGGAATTACTTAAAAAGATAGGTAGTGGTAATCACACTGGGGAAAATTTAACTCGTGCGGAAGCTGCTGCGGCTACCAAAATGATGCTGTTGGGTGAAGCGACACCAGCCCAGATCGGAGCATTTTTAATTGCTCATCGCATCAAACGTCCCACGGGAGAAGAGTTAGCGGGAATGTTGGATGCCTATGATGAACTCGGACCGAAACTACAACCAATTGCTTCGGTGCGACCAGTCATAGTTCTCGGCATACCTTACGATGGTAGAACTCGTACAGCACCTATTAGCCCCATCACAGCTTTGTTATTAGCCGCAGCAGGGCAACCAGTGGTGATGCATGGAGGCGATCGCTTACCTACTAAGTATGGTTTACCCTTGGTAGAAATTTGGCAGGGTTTAGGGGTTGATTGGACTGGATTACCATTAGAAAAAAGCCAGCAGGTATTCGCACAAACGGGAATTGGCTTTGTTTATGCCTCTCAGCATTTTCCTTTAACACAAAGTATTTGGCAGTACCGGGATCAATTGGGGAAACGTCCACCCTTTGCCACAATGGAGTTAATTTGGTGTCCTTATGCTGGCGATGCTCACGTGATTGCGGGGTTTGTCCATCCGCCTACGGAAGCGATGTTTCAAGAAGCTTTAGAACGGCGGGGAGTAACCAATTTTACAACAGTGAAAGGTTTGGAAGGTAGTTGTGATTTGCCGCGCGATCGCACAGCTATTATTGGTTTATCTGTAAGAGCAAACGCTGATGAAACACGGATTGTACCCATAGAAAGATTACACTTGGTTCCTCGTGAATATGGGTTTACTACCAAAAATGTTCCCTTGGGTACTACTGAAGAACTGGTAGCGGATATGCAAAGAATATTGCAAGGTACGCCTTCGGAATTAATGCAAACAGCCTTATGGAACGGCGGGTTTTACCTGTGGCGTTCTGGTATTTGTACCGATATGCGTTCCGGTATAGCCAAGGCGGAAGAATTATTAACTAGTGGTGCGGTAGCTGCAAAACTCCAAGAACTCTCTCGCCTAGTTAAAAGTCTTCAACCTACAGTCCACAACTCAAAACTCTTGACTATTGACTCTTAACTAATGACCAATGACTAATGACTAATGACTAATGACCAATGACTAAAGTTAATCCTTCACGAGCAATTAACGCTTTGGGAAAAGCAGATTTAATTTCTATTTGTACCCGATCTAGAAAATCATCGCAATCGTCTGGATGATGGTTAGAAATTACTAGTTGTTTAGCGCCAGATGCAATAGCCAAATCGATCGCACTCTGGCAATGTACATCATAGCCAGCGCTGTGGAACGTAGGCGGTGTAGTATGGTTAGTTATCAGCAAATCAACGCCTTCAGTTAGCTGCGCAATGCGTTCTTTCTCGATTTCATGAGGATGCTTGTGCAAATCCGTTACGTAAGCAGCGCTATAGTTTTGCCAATTCACTCGGTAGCCTACTGATTTTTGAGTTTTATTGATTAATCCCAATGTAATCGTGATATCATTTATATCCACTATTTTATTGGGGCTTAAATTGTAGAAATGCAATTCAGACTGCATTACCTGTAAAGGGTAAGGAAAATGCGGTAGTAGCATCTGATCGCACAAGCTTTGTTTTATAGAGGCTCCATTCGTAGCAGCTATTCCGTAAATATGGAAGCTATTTTCAGGAATGAATGCAGGAGCAAAAAATGGAAATCCTTGGATGCGATTTGATTGGGAATTGGTAAAAAATAAATAGGCTTCTATTGGTGGTTGCAGTTCCAGCCAACTTTTCCCAAGTACTCGTAAGCCAGTACCTCCATCAAAAACCAAGCGTTTTCCAGCTACGAACATTTCAACACAGGCAGTATTACCACCGTAGCGACTAGTACTACAGCCAGGAGTGGGAATTAAACCCCGTACACCCCAGAATCGCACCAGAAATTCCCCTTTTTGGTTAGGAATGTGAGTGGTTTGCTTTTGGTTTACATGACTCTGAGGAGGCGGCTCAATATTTGACATCTTTATTTGATATTAGGTCTTACTAAGCAGGTCATCGTAATGGCGGACTTCCAAAAGTTGGTTTTTTTCGTCAACAATGACAACAGTGGGAGAGTAAGATTTTAACTCTTCTTGTGATAACTGTCCGTAAGACATTATAATCAAGCGATCGCCTGTAATGCCTAGACGTGCCGCAGCTCCATTTAGCTCAATTGCTCCTGAATTGGCGATCGCTGGGATCGCATAAGTAATAAACCGTTGTCCATTATTAACGTTCACTACATGTACCTGCTCGTAGGGTAAGATACCAGCTTTTTCCATCAGCATTTTATCGATACTGATACTACCCACATAGTTGATATTCGCTGCTGTCAGAGTGCAGTTGTGAATTTTTGCCAAAAGAAGCGTACGCTGCATTGGGTTTCGAGTTTTTCAATAAGTGTAAAGTACAAAAGTATAAAGGATGAAGCGAGAAAAATTTGCTTACCTGAAGGATGAATGATAAAAAATTTTATCCTTTATCCTTCTTGCTTCCTCTTTCTTTCTTCATCCTTTAGCTTTTATTAACTTTAGCTGGTGGGGTACTTCAAGTCGTTTTAGTATGAATCCCGACCTTTTTCACTACCAGCTTTAATGCATTTTTCTACTAAAGGCATAACCCGTTCAACATCCTGCCAACCGAGAATTTCCGTAACTTTTTTCTCTAGATTTTTATACGTCCGGAAAAATTCAGCTATTTCATCTAATCGGTGTGGAGCTAAATCTTTGAGAGATTTTACATGGGCGTAGCGCGGGTCTTTGTCAGGAACGCAAAGAATTTTTTCATCGCGATCGCCGCCATCTATCATTTCTAGCATACCGATTGGTCTGGCGGCAATTACACACCCTGGAAAGGTTGGCTCATCCATTATTACCATACCATCTAGGGGGTCGCCATCGTCAGCCAAAGTGTTAGGTACAAAACCGTAGTCATACGGATATTGTACTGATGAGTAAAGTACGCGGTCTAGAGCAAAAGCTTGCAATTCTTTGTCGTACTCGTATTTATTTTTACTCCCGCCCGGAATTTCAATTAGAACGTTAATTAAACCCGACTTGGGTTGAGCAGGGATACGGGATAAGTCCACAATAAATCTCCTAAGCTAATAGTGAAACATGGGCAACCTGGATCGCAATATTTGGAGGGTTTTGGGGTAAGGGGGAAAGGGAAAAGGCGTAAAATCAGCATCTTCTTCCCCTTCCCCTTTAACCTTTTACCTTTAACCGAGCAGTATTGATCTGGATCGTGGTTCCCCGTGTAGAATTTTAGGGCCAATAGGGACACATCCCAAAAGAAAGTAGTGAGAAAGGTTTTTTCCTCACTACTTTCGTTGCTTTAGTGGTTTGCTTGGCAAGCAACTACCAAGCTAAAAACCGTGAAATATGCTACTGGATCAAGAATTGGTGTGATTTATCCTCCTGTTTTGTACGTGAAGGAGAAAATTCCACGAGATTGAGTTTTGAGAAGTAAATTTGGATTCATGCAAAAAAAATTCAGATTATTATTCCCGATGATTTACATAAACTAACACCATTTGGAAGAATGTTTGCGACAGATGGATTGCAAAAACAGCCGATTAGTGAGGTTTTTACAATCCAAAATCTCAAATCCAAAATCCTGTTAGGGTATAACTTTGGTTTCCAATCTGCTATGCGCCTTGAGAACTACCTCTAGTTTTGAAATCCGACTTTCAACACATCTGTTATCTTCACTTTCTTTGTAAGTTATAGGTGAGGGGTGTTGGAGTGTTCTGAACATTGGTTGAAGAATAGTTGCCAATAACAAACAGGGGTAGAGTCAGAGTTAACAGTCCGATCGCAGTTCCCACAATGTCTGCCAAACGATGGGAAGATGTATCGGTTGAGTTGGCAGACTGGTCATTTGCATTCATAAAAGAAAATCAATGTTGTCACATTAGTAGATGGTTGACTCTTTTAGAAAGAGTCTTGCTACTATTTTAGCTATTTTTTTAACCGTAAATATTCTAATAGCCAATTAACACAACCAGTTTTACTAGTGTCCTGACATTTTTTGATAATTGCAACGCTTGATACTGATTTTCTGTAAATTTTAATCTTCTGATAATCTTCTGATATTTGTAATTAATCTTGCCATACACGTATCTGTACTGTGTATTCTCTGCATTCCGCATGACTGTGTTTATAGCATTAAAAACTATACTTTTCCATTATATTGAGGATGAATTTTGTAAATAGATGTGGGTATATTCTCCTTTGTGGATCTCTCAAATCTCCTTTTGAAAGGATGTTTTGGTATCATCACTTGTGATTAGACATCCGCATACATATCAGTTCTTGACCGAGCATACATGAATATTTTTGGAACTAATAGGTATTTATGCTTGCTTTGATTAACAACTATGGGATAATGTGAGTAAGAAGAATTTTTAACCAGGAATTTACACCGGTAAATACAGAGAAAAGCATAGTGTTTGGCAATATCAAATAGTGATTACACTCAAAAAATAGTTCATGCTTTAATTCTGAAAATATAAAATTCAAAAGATATTAAATTTAATTTGTCAATCTATATATGGGTAGATTAAATATACCTTATCTATTGTAGCCAGGGACTATAAGTCCCTGTCTGAAAGCTGAAGTCCTCTACAAGAGGACTGGAAAGACTGTTTAACAAGCTTGCATCAAAATTACTCAACAGACTCGTGCAAAAACTCTGCGTTCCTCTGCGTAATCCTCAGCGTTCCTCTGCGTTAAAAAATATATTATTCCAATGCCAAAGGATATGATATGACTAAAAAATGACAAAATCAACACTTCATTACAAAATAATTAAATAAACATAAAAAAACTAAAAAAACCGCCACTAGTAGAGTAGGGCGGTCTGGTTAAGCAATCGGAGGGTATTTACAGCTTACTGTGCTAATTTTGAAATTGTTGTAGCAGGCTTTGCACTTGTTGTGAAGGTAGGGTGCAAAGCACAGCTACCGCCTACCATAAGCACTCATTGGTTCCTTTATAAATCTTATGTAAAGATGTTTGAACGTGGACTTAATAACACGGGGCATACCAAAATCGATAGGGATAAACTTATCCGGTAGTTGCCAATCATTTATCTGTAGTAAGTCGGGACGTAAATGCGGAAATGCGATCGCTTCCAATTCCGAACAAATTCCCATACGCATAGATGCAGCAACAGTAGGTACTTGTGCGGCTGGGACATTCAGTATTTCTACCATTGCTCGATCTAAAGCAAAAACATCTGCTGATGCTCCCAAAATGCCCAAGGGACGAGGTTCGCCGCCACTTGGGCCATTACCTTCATGACCGATAATGCCATCTAGGATGGTTAAATTAGGATTAATAGCCTTAGCAGTTTCTACCAACATTTCCCCAAATCGATTCGCGTCTTTTCCTGCTTCCATGTGCCACCAGGCTTTCATTTTGCCAGGAACACAGCCAAATAAATTTTTTACTCCCAAAGTCAGCACTAGTTGGGCGTGTGATTTCACTTTGGGTAAATTAATTACTACATCCGCCTCCATCGCTTCTTTGGAAAGCAACAGATGGTTAAACTCTTCGCTAACAGTTTGGTAACGCTTACCCTGAAAATCGATAATTGGCAGATTGAGTTCTTCTAAAATTGGTTGATAGCCATTTGCCACAGCTACTCCCTTAGCGCTACCAAAAGCAGGACTATCACCCAAAAAAGGCTTACCACCAGCCTCAATTACCATCTGTGCTACTACGTAAACTAATTCTGGACGGGTGGTACATTCTTTACCAGGGCGTGCGCCTGTCAGCAGGTTAGGTTTCAGTAAAACACGGTTTCCTGGCTTGACAAACGCCGCCATTCCCCCCAAGGGTTCTAGTAGCGTTTGCACAGACTCCCTCAAAACATCTCGTTCGTAGGAAGTAGCCCGAATTAAACTGACAGATGGTGTTTGAGTTTGCATTGTGGTTAGTGGTTAATGGTTCATGGTTAATGGTTAATGGTTTTGTTCTATGAACTATTAACTATTAACCATTAACAAATTCTATTCTAGAGGTACTATTTGGCTCATTTCTTCCAAATTTAACACTTGAGCTAATTCCGCTTCATTCATCAATCCTTTTTCCAGTACAATCTGTCGTAAAGATTTGCCTGTTTCTAATGATTCTTTCGCCACTGCTGCTGCATTCAAATAGCCAATGTGGGGATTTAATGCGGTTACTAATGCTAAACTTCCTTCCGCAAATGCTAAACAACGTTCCCGGTTGGCGGTAATTCCTTTGATGCAACGTTCGGTGAGTGCGGCGATGGTATTTCCAAGAATTTCGATACTGTGAATCAAGTTATAGGCAATCAATGGCATCATCACATTCAGTTCTAATTGTCCTGCTTGGGCAGCTAATGCGATCGCGCTATCATAACCCATCACCTGAAAACACACCATTGATGTCATCTCTGCCATCACTGGGTTATATTTCCCTGGCATAATTGAGGAACCTGGTTGTACTGGTGGTAGTTGAATTTCCTTTAAACCGGTTTTCGGCCCCGAATCCATCAATCGCAAGTCGTGGGAAATTTTAACTAAATCCTGAGCTAAATTACGCAACGCACCGGAAACATTGACAAATGGTGACATACTCTGCATTGCTGCCATCAGGTGTGGTGCAGGTTCTAAGGGACAATTTATCATTTCTGAGAGAATATTTACCACACGGGCACGATATTGGGGATGGGTGTTTAATCCCGTACCCGCCGCACTACCCCCCAAACCCAACACCATTAAATCTCCGCTAGCGGTAAAAATCCGGTTTTGGTGTTCTGTAAGAATGTACGCCCAAGCGCGAAAATTCTCACCCAAGCGCACGGGTACGGCGTCTTGCATGTGGGTTCTACCGGAACGGACAATATTTTGGAATTCTGCTGCTTTTGATTCTAGGGCTGCGATCGCATTTTCTAAAGCTGGGTGCAGTGTTCTGGATAATGCCAATAAGCCACCAATGCGAATTGCTGTGGGGATCACATCATTGGTAGACTGTCCATAGTTAACGTGGTCATTGGGACTTACACGCTTATAATTGCCTTTCTCGTCGCCGAGAATTTCTAATGCTCGGTTTGCCAGTACTTCATTTAGATTCATGTGATGAGAAGTACCCGCACCAGCTTGATACACGTCTACTACAAACTGTTCGCGCAACTTCCCAGCAAGTACTTCATCGGCTGCTTGAACTATTGCCTTGCTAATATCTTGGGGAATACAACCTAGTTCACCGTTAACAATAGCTGTAGCTTTTTTGATAAAAATACCAGCATCTACGTAAGTAAATAAAGGCTTAATTCCACTGATAGGGAAGTTTTCTGTAGCTCTAAGTGTTTGAATGCCGTAATAAACGCTACTTGGTATTTGGCGATCGCCCATCGAATCGCGTTCTATTCTATATTGGGAATCTGTTTGTTGAGTCATGGCGATTTTGGATTTTGGATTTTAGATTGGGTATAGCCCTGAACTAAAGTTCGGGCTAATAGCTTAAGTTAGCTTTAGCTAACTGAGATTAATCTTTATTACCTGTTTCAACTGATATCTTGCACCAATTGCAACAGTTCGGAGGCTCCGCCTCCAAAACCTCACCTGCCAGGTTCAACCTGGCAGTTGAGAATTAGAGCCTCTGGCTCTTGTTGAGAATGGTTTTAACCCGTTTTTAACGGGTTTGTAGAGACGCGAAATTTCGCGTCTCTACAGCCGGAAATTTATTTCACGGCTTTTTGCGTAGGCGTCAAGATATCAGTTTCAACGGGTTTGTCCTAGACGTAGCATTGCTACGTCTCTACACAGCCCAAACTTTAGTTTAGGGCTTAGAGCAAAATGTGAGGCTTCTGCTGTTTCAGCTAAATCCAAAATCCAAAATCCAAAATCCCATGACTATACCTAATTGGATTACCTTCTCCCGCCTTTTGGGGTTGCCATTTTTACTTTACGGATTATACAATCCTACACCACAAGCTAGGTGGATATGCTTAGCAATTTTTTTGGTTGCAGCTGGTACAGACTGGTTAGATGGCTATTTGGCGCGAAAACTCAACCAAATTAGCGATTTAGGCAAATTTCTTGATCCCCTAGTGGATAAATTATTGGTACTTGCGCCTTTATTGGTTTTGATTGAACTAGGACGAGTTCCGGCTTGGGGAGTATTTTTGATACTAGCGCGGGAATTAGCGATCGCTGGTTGGCGGGTAAATCAAACTAAAATTTCCGGAGCGAATATTTGGGGCAAACTGAAAACTGTAAGTCAAATAGGTGCGATCGCCCTTCTCATCGCACCCTTACCCGAAATATGGAAAATCCCTTCTCTTGTCGCCTTTTGGGTTTCCGTCGCCCTGACGTTAATTTCTGGGACAATTTATCTTTTACCGCAAACAAGCAGCATTAGTACCTCAAATGAAACAGAATAGCAATAAATAATATAGTTTCCGCTAACGTCAGAATTACTCTCTGCGTTCCTCTGCGCAAACCTCTGCGTTCCTCTGCGTTAATAAACATATTATTTCAATGCCAACGAATTGAATATAAAGCCAGAAGTCCCCGCCATAAAGCGGGTGGGGGACTTCAGATACCCAGCACGTGAAAAGCAAAATTTCAAAAGATAATTATCGCCAAGAATCTAAAATCATGCCAGTTGCAAATAGACAGAAGATGAAAGCGAAAATGCGTAACATCAATTGCCATAGACCAGAAGATTTCAGTATCTGCACAATAGGGACAACGCCAAAAACTGTAGACACAATGTAGGCGATCGCAAAACCAACTAATGCTAATAGAAAATATTTGAGTCCCTTAGTCGCGAACTTGAACAGTGGGTTATGGTCGTCTGTTAGATTAGTTTTCATGGTTTCTGTCCTTTAAAAGTCAAATTTAATAATGAAATGCACCCTCGGCTATGCTGATGCAGCAGTCCTACTCAACCTGAACAGCGTTAGGAGTCGGAGGGTTATCTTGACTGGGCTGAAAAAATTGAGGGTTACGAGCAAAAATCATCAAAATGGCGATCGCCATGATTAACAAAAGCCAGGTAGGAAATTTATTTCCAATTTCCCGCACGTCATAGGATTCTCGACAGTGGGGACAAAAATAGATATTAGGATTACGAGGGTGCTGTTCAAACCTACAAGGGGGAAAAGGATGGTCTTTGTATTTACAGTTCATGGAAGTAACCTCCTATAAACTTTCTTTTAAAAATTGGGAGTGGGAGTGTAGAGACGCGCGCCTTTGTTGCGTCTGGAGTGGGGAGTAAGGGCTAGGGGCTAGAGGCTAGGGGCGCTTGGATTAGGGGCTAGGGCGTGTTTTCAAACTGTGAGATCCCCCCCTACCCCCCTTAAAAAGGGGGGGGAAATCTTTTCAAAGTCCCCCTTTTTAAGGGGGATTTAGGGGGATCCCAACACAGCGCGAAAAGTGTAAAGAGAGTTTGAAAACACGCTCTAGGGGAGAGGGATTTTCATGGTTTGTAGTGTGATAAACACATGGGTATCTCTTTTGAAAAAAGAAGGGACTAGTCGCGTGGTACTCCACGTAAACTAGTCCCTGGGCCGGTATCCAACTCTCTTTGGACAGTCAAAATTTATTCATTTTTTTAACGCCCGCCATCAGTTGTCTAACTGTTTGGTATCTCTAAGGGCAAAATTCTCAATTATTCAGTTTTAAGCACTTTCTAAGACTTTTCGATAAGAGTAGGCCACTTTACAGACAAAAAAGCCCTTATGAAATATCAGCGTTACATCTCCAAAACCAGTGGTTTGAAGAACATTCAGTAAACCAGCTTCTAAGCAATCGATCGCAGTGATCCGATTCTCCATCAACACCACACCGCAAGGGCTTAGCAATAGCCTTCGTCCCGAAATATAGGCGTCTAGGTCTGCCTTCCGGAATCGAAAATCTTTGTTTGGATGCCCTACTATGGTAACTAAAAACTCCGGAGACTTACCATTCCTCCTCACCATGCTGCATTCTACAATCAGCTTGCGTTGTATTGAACTTTGATACTCCTTGGGTAGACATGTTTGGAGAGTCCCGAACAGTCCTTCCAACATGGGGCAACTCCGTTTTTGTTATTCAAATTAGGGGCTTAGACTGACATGTTATACAGCTTACAATGAATGTTCATGAAAAAGCAAGTTTTCTCATGTTTAGTTTTTCTGGTAAAAGTATGTTAAAGTAAGTAATTATTAACATGGTGGGAATATTTGACAAAAATTAGCGACTTGTTGCTTTAATTTCATCACATTCTTCTCACAGCGGAGAATTGATATGAAATGTTAACTATGCTGGAATTAGCAAGATGTTAAACTATATAATTAAACAGCTATATAAATAATATAATTGCTCCGGGTAGTGGTAAATGCTACCCTTTTGCTATCTCACAAATTTTCAAGACGGCACTTTATTAGACAATACTTTTCGTTCTGATTTTCTCAATGTATCTAGCCGATACGCCATCGATATAGGTTCGATTCACCATCGGATGGTCATCATGAGTTGGTCCGATGTCGCTATCAGGATGGTATGCAATGATATCTAGTGTGCTGTCCTTGGTAAAAAAGCTGTGATGACCTTCGGGTGGAATAATAAAGATTTGACCTAGAGTCAAAGGAATTTCAATAATCCCTCCGGTTCCATCTTCATTTTCTGGGACTTCGCAATGTCCTTCACCTCTCGTAACTACCCCAATCCTGATGGAAGGATGAGTGTGTCGTGTCTGACTAATACCGCCTGGAAAGTGTAAATGGTTAAGACAGGGATCTCCTTTAATTGTTGGTGGTATTAATAGAGAATCAGAGCAACCATCCATGTAACGTAATCGGCCCTTTTCCTCAATTGGTCCCCCAATCATGAACATCCCACGGTAGTTCAAACTTGTGATCGCAATCCCGCATCCACCACGAACAGACACAGGCCCAGGGACACTAAAATACATACCTTTGGTAAGGGTAAAGGCTAGCTCAAATCCTGCGTGATAGGAAATCACATCAGTTTGACCATCAACGACAAACCCAAAATAAGTTCCTTCTTTGCTTACATCCAAAGTTTCTCCTGTGTATCCCCATCCATACAATCGTGTCGGATGCTTGTCTTCTGACAAGTCCACTAGCATCCCATCACCAGGGCGAATTGATAAGAAATGCTTACTGTTGAAATACAATTTTTCTGAAACATGAATGTCCATAGCAATACAATCCTTAGTTAAACATGATATTACATGCTTTGGTCTTAAAAAGGTAGGTAAAATTCTTGTCAAGCTTTATCAGTGAGAACCGCCCGTTGTTAGCATGAGTCGAATCATAACAGCATTAGTTTCTTATGGCATTAGTCTGATGCAAGAAATAAATTAAAAAATCATAAAGATATGTTTATGATTCAACTAAAAATTTAAGTAAATATACTTAAAAACTTCCTCAAAAATCAATTCATGCTTTATCATGATAAAAAATCCTCACCTTCCACTGTCTCATGAATTTTCAAGACGTTCTCGAGATTGTAGAGTCAGCAGTGTACAAAGCTAAAGGTAGGAGGCTGACTGACCCAGAATTGACTGTACTGCGCGGTTCTTGGGAGGGTTTGACTTATGAAAAGATGGCAGAAGACTCGCCCTATAAACCCAACTACCTGAAGGGAGATGTCAGCCATAAATTCTGGAAGTTGCTTTCAGAGGCTTTAGGAGAGGAAGTCAGCAAAAGAAATTTTCGCGCCGCTTTGCAAAGAGCATTGTTAAGTCACAATGCAGCCTTGCAAGCCCAAAACATCAGCTTGGGTGTAGATGATGCCAATCCTGTGTTTCAATTATCGAATCAGTCAGACTTATTCGATAGTAAAGTAGATTGGTTGTCCCAATCCTCATATTTAAATTTTCAAACTCCTCAAGAGGAGCAAAGCCTTTTTCCTCAAGCAACTGACCCAAGTCAAGTTTCTAAGCAGCCTTCCTATCTTGAGCAAAAAATGAGAGCCTGGTTTGAGGCATTAGGTTATGAGTTGATACCAGGTGGCAGAAGGCAGGATGATTTTTTTGAAATAATTATTCATATTCCCAAGCGGGGAGGATACGATCGCATCTTGGCACGCGGCGTTGAAGGTGAGGCAGATTTTAATGATTTAGATAATTTATGTCAAGCAGTGAAGGAGTACAAACCCAATGAAGCTTGGCTGGTTGCTGATCTGCGTATCAGTCGTGCGGCGCGTGAAGCTGTTGAAGAATACAAAGAAAAAAAAGAACTTAAATTCAGCCATGCTGCGAGTGAAGCGATCGCACAGTATAGAAAACACAGAGAACTAGAACTATTTTGTTATACCTTCGATGAACTCATAGATGAAGGGGTCAACTTTAACCAGTATTTCAAATGGCTAGAGGAACAACTGAGGAAACGGGGTATTAATGATAAAACTTATATTCCTTTAGCCTGCATTAAACAAGAAGGAATTAACCCATCTACAGGGGAACCGATAGTTAGCCGCTACGCTGAAGCCGATGGCTGGATCGATGGTTACATAGACCGGTGGCTAGAAGATCCAGACAAGAAACACATATCTATTTTGGGAGAGTTCGGTACTGGTAAAACCTGGTTTGCATTTCACTACGCTTGGACTGCTTTAAAACGTTATCAGAAAGCTAAAAAACAAGGCACTCCCAGACCGAGATTACCCCTACTTATCCCCCTACGGGATTATACCAAAGCCCTGAACGTAGAGAATGTTCTAGCATGGTTCTTTTTCTCCATCCACAATATCCCTCTGACTAATTTAGTCTTCAAACAACTTAATAGTATGGGCAAGCTCTTGCTCATTTTCGATGGTTTTGATGAAATGGCAGGTAAAGTAGATCGTCGCAAGGTGATTGATAACTTTTGGGAGCTAGCTAAAGTTGTAGAAACAGGAGCTAAAGTTATTCTCACCTGCCGTGCTGAACATCTGCCGAAAATGGAAAAAGGTCGTTCCCTACTGAATGCGGCTTTGTTAGACTCAATTGAAACAGAACAGCCAAACTCTACAAGGAAATTAGGGCCTCAATTTGAGGTGCTGGAACTACGAACACTCAGCGATGCCCAAATTTGTCAAATACTACAATCTCGCCTCCAAGATAAAACGCAAGCAGAAAGAGACGCGATCGTAGAACAGGTGACAAGAAATCATAAACTTTTGGATTTAGCTAGACGACCTGTAATGATTGACTTGATCCTGGATGCCTTGCCTAAAATTGAAGCAGGTCAGCCAGTAGATTTGTCTCACATCTATCTGTTAGCTGTACGAGAGAAAATGGCTAGGGACATCAAAGCAGAACGCACGTTTACTTCTCCAGCAGACAAACTTTACTTTCTGTGCGAACTGTCTTGGGAGATGTTCGTTACCGACCAAATGCAGCTGAACTATCGCAAGTTTCCAGATCGAATTCGTCGCTTGTTTGGTTCTGTTGTCCAGCAGCCAGAAGAGATTGATCACTGGAGTTATGACATGATGGGTCAGTCGATGTTAACTCGAAATCCTGATGGTGATTACGAACTAGCTCATCGTTCCTTCCTAGAGTTTTTTATTGCTTATAAACTTGCTGCTCAATTAGGAGTTTTAGCTCCTGATTTTGTCGATTTGGCAACAGAATCGTTACATATAGATAAGAAAGCACCTCCTCAAGCATATACTTGGTTTTCTTATTTTCAACGTCAAGTGGATGAACGGGGTGAAATTATACCCATTGCACCACTCAAAGAATTTTCTACCGTATCACTGAACCGTTTATTTGAAGCTTTCAGACTCGAAGAACTAACAAACAGACAAAGAGACTTAACAAAAGCAGTACTCAATTTGCTCGAACACATGCTAGACCGTTCAAAAGCTGCTGAGCGCTTGCTGAAGGTAATTAAAGCTACTCGTGGCAAAGCAGAAAAAGAGGTTGGTTATTTGGCTGGGTATGCTGTCACACTTCTTTTGCAAATCGATCCAGAGGCTCTAGCCGGTCAAGATTTGAGCCATACTGTTATTCAAGGCGCTGACTTAACCGATGCCAATTTGCAAAACACCAACCTTACGGGTGCTTATTTGGATAATTCTCTTTTTAAAGAACCCTTTGGCAGTATTTTGTCAGTTGCTTTTAGTGGAGAATTTCTGGCGATCGGTTCTTCTAATGGCGAGATTTGCCTGTTTCAGGGACAAAGACGTTCTATTTGTAAAGGACATAACCACTGGGTTCGCTCGATCGCTTTCTGTCCCGATGGTCAAAGGTTTGCCAGTGGGAGTGACGACCAAACTATCAAGATATGGGATATCAAAACTGGTAAGTTCTTCCGTACGCTAGAAGGACATACTAGTTGTGTACGTTCTGTCACCTTTAGTCATGATGGCAAACTACTTGCAAGTGGTAGTGAAGATGGAACCGTAAAAATATGGAATGTCAATACTGGTGAGAACTTAAAGACCTTGACCGGACACGTTGGTAAAGTTTGGTCAGTAGCGTTTAGTCCTGTTGCTCAACTGCTTGCAAGTGGTGGTGAGGATAAGACCATAAAACTCTGGGATGTTAACACAGGTAAAAACAGCCACAAGACCCTAACGGGACATGAGAATTGGGTGAGATCAGTAGCTTTTAGCTCCGATGGGCAGCGGATAGTTAGTGGTGGCGATGACAACACTGTTAAAATTTGGGATATTCAGACAACGAAATTTTGCACAAACTTGCTCGGACATGAGAACTGGGTTAGGTCGGTGGCTTTTAGCCCCGATGGGCAACTAATTGTTAGTGGCGGTGATGATAACACCGTCAGAATCTGGGATGCTCAAACCGGTCAATGTCGTAACATTTTGTATGGACATGATAATCGAGTCTGGTCTGTTGCTTTCAGCTTAGATGGAAGGCACATTGCTAGTGGTAGTGATGACCAAACTGTGAGAACTTGGGATGCTCAAACCGGTCAATGTTTGAGTACAGTGAGGGGATATTCTAATTGGATTTTGTCAGTTGCTTTCAGTCCAAATGGAAAGTATCTTGCAAGTGGCAGTGAAGACAAGATTGTTAGGATATGGAATATCCGTAATGGTAAGATTGTAAACATACTGCGAGGACATTCTAGCCGCATTTGGTCAGTGGCATTCAGTCCAGACGGTCGGATGCTGGCTAGTGGTAGTGACGATCACACCATCAGAATTTGGGATCTCAAGCCAAGCAAGGGTAAGCCATGCTTCCGAGTTTTCAAAGACCACGAACACTGGGTTAGATCAGTGGCATTCAGCCCAGATAGTCTGCTACTGGCCAGTGGTAGCGATGACAATACTGTAAGAATCTGGGATGTTGATAAAGGGACTCCTACGAAAATATTGTGCGGTCATAGTAATTGGGTACGAACGGTTGTCTTCAGTGCCGATGGAAAGCTAGTTGCTAGTGGCAGTGACGATCGCACGATCATAATCTGGGATGTTCAAACAGGCGACAGCATCAGGATTTTGCACGGTCATGATAACTTAGTGAGGTCGGTTGCCTTCAGTCCAGACGGTCAGCTACTTGCCAGTGGTAGCAACGATTGCACTGTCAGGATCTGGGACGTGCAAACAGGTGAGTGCGTAAAAATATTGATAGCAAATAATAATTGGGTACATTCAGTTATTTTTAGTCCTGATGGACATATGCTCATTAGTGGTTCTCAAGATGGAACCATAAATTTATGGAGTATTCACGAGCAAAAGATTATCAAGTCTTTTAAAGAAGATGCTGATGAGGTCTTATCAGTAGCCTTCAGTTCCGATAAACAGTTAATTGCTACTGGTATTCATGATGGGATGATTCAGTTGAGAAACATGCATAAAGGTAAATTAGAGCAACCTTTGTCTTTGAAGATTCCCAAACCCTATGAGGGGATGAATATTACTGGTGTTATTGGCTTGACGGAAGACCGAAGAAGCAATCTGCGAGCTTTGGGAGCCGGGGAGATGTAATAAAATTGACTTGCTTTTTCAAGTGTGTGCGATCGCTTTTCTTAATGCTTGCGGTTTCCTGTATTGAGATTATCAGGACTTACGCAAAACATAACGAAAGTAGCGGTAATATCATGTCCGGTTCATTAGTTATAATTCTCACGTAAACTGTACCCCACCCCTTAATCCCCTCCCCGCTGGCGGGGAGGGGAGGTGAAGCGTAGCTTTACCGGGGTGGGGTTCTTGGGGAATGATAAGTTATTCAGCGGACTTGATATAATTCATGAATTACCGCTACTTTAAGAATAAGGTTTTCAACCACATCTTGGGTAAGTCCTGATTATTTCGCCAGGTAATTTTCTAAATCCTTGGTGCGTTGTTTAGTTAGCCTTTCGAGACATCCATTGCGGAAGATTTCGTAACCTGTCCCACCACGGGAATTATAGACTTCAAAATTACAGTTGTTGTCACGGAACTTAATCCATGCTTGTTGGGCTGTAATCAACAACTGCTTCGGCTCACTTTTTAAGGTAGAAACAACTTTTTGATAGACCTGATTCAGTTTTTTATCTGCGGCTTGATAAGACAGTTGAGAACAATACTTAAGTTCTGGTGTTGCTGTCGCTTTAGAACAATCAATTCTTGGTTTTTGAGCAATAACTTCATTACTTGGTGTGGCTAAACTGGGAATAATTAGAATTGATGTGAGTGTTATTGCTGTCAAAATCAAAACGCTAATCAATCTTTTATGCATAGTTATAATTGTAAATACTTGTTATAAATATGACCGTATTTAATAGTAGTATTACTGAACACTATCTGAATATGACCATTTTTGTCAAGTAAATTGGAAAATAAAGCTCTAAACTTCGCTGCCAACTGCAATATTTCCAAGCCAAAATATACAAAGTGCCAGTAATAGATTCACTTCTGTTTAGGAAGACACAATGGTAACAACAGCAGTTAATCCCTATCTCGATGGCAACTTTGCGCCGGTGCATGAAGAAATCACTACAGACACTCTAAAGGTGATAGGTGAGTTACCCCCCGACTTATCGGGAATGTTCGTGCGCAATGGTCCTAACCCTCAGCGATCGCCTATCGGTCAATACCATTGGTTTGATGGGGATGGGATGTTGCATGGTGTACGAATTAGTAACGGTAAAGCCAGTTATCGCAACCGTTATGTGCAAACAAGAGGATGGAAAAAAGAGCATGAAGCGGGTAAGGCTATCTGGTCTGGGTTATTGGAATCATCGCAAAACAACCCTGACGGACTTAACAAAAATACTGCTAATACTGCCTTAGTATGGCACGCCGGTCAACTATTGGCGCTGTGGGAAGGAGGTGCGCCTCACGCGATAAAAGTTCCCCAGTTAGAGACAATTGGCGAGTACACCTACAATGGCAAGTTAGTTTCTCCTTTCACCGCCCATCCGAAGGTAGATCCGGTGACAGGTGAGATGATATTTTTTGGCTATTCCTTTACGCCGCCTTACCTACAATACAGTGTGGTTTCCGCTGAAGGTGAACTGTTGCGAACAGTGCCGATTGACATACCACAGGCAGTGATGATGCATGATTTCGCCATCACTGAACACTATACAATTTTTATGGATCTGCCGCTCACCTTTAGTGCGGAACGGATGCAACGGGGAGAACCTCTAATGATGTTTGAGCGCGATCGCCCCAGTCGCTTTGGTATTGTTCCGCGTCACGGCGATAATAGCAACATCCGCTGGTTTGAGAGTCCTGCTTGTTACGTTTTCCATACTCTCAACGCCTACGAGGAGGGAGACGAAGTTATACTGATTGCCTGTCGCATGAGTTCCACTACAGTATTAGAAATTGTAGATACTCCGGACGATCCAGAAGCAAATATGCCCCGCTTGTATCGCTGGCGGTTTAACCTCCGCACCGGAACCGTGCGTGAAGAAATGCTGGATGATGTACAATCCGAATTTCCACGCGTAAATGAAAACTTCACGGGACGACAAACCAGGTATGGTTACACTGGCAGAATGGCTAAAAGTTCCATGCCTCTATTTGATGGTCTAATTAAATACAACTTCTCCAGTAGCACATCTCAAACCCATGAATTTGGACAAGGGCGCTATGGCGGTGAAGCTGTATTTGTACCTCGTACCCCCCTCCCTCCTTCCCAAGGGGAAACAAAGGGGAGTGAAGATGATGGCTGGCTGGTAACTTTTGTGTATGATACGGGTGAAGAAACTTCTGAACTTGTGGTAGTAGATGCCCAAGATGTAACTGCAAAACCAGTGGCACGGTTAATAATTCCTCAGCGTGTGCCTTATGGCTTCCACGGTGCTTGGGTTTCTGAGGCACAGTTAAGGGTTAGCTACTCTTAAGATGCACATTTTATAACGCTTATACAGCAAGGCTTTCGTAAAGTGAAGAAAAATGTGCTTCTTTCATTTGTTGCTAGCGGCGAAAAACGCGGCTAGTCAGAGGCTCATATCTTGCACCACTGTCTTATTGCGAAAATCGTAGCCTAAAAAACCGATTATTTCGTAGGGCTGGCAGTGCCCACCCTAACCTTATCAGGAGTGATGCGTAAAATCCCCGAATTCAATTCCTGACTTTTCACGGGATGTTGAAAACCTCTGTGATCAACCTTTTTCCTACAAATCCAGAGGGTTTGAATTCTCCCCATTCCCTTGTAGGGAAGGGGGCTGGGGGTTAGGTTTTTCGTAGGATTTTCTACATGACGTGAAAAGTCAGAATTCAATTCGGGGGATATAAGCGAATAGCCAAATTAATTTGGTAATATTTATGTCATTTATGTTAACATAAAAGAGTAGTTGTACTGTCGCCAATGATAATTTACGAGTTCAAAGTTAAAGGGAAAGACAAGCAGTATCGCGCCATAGACGACGCTATTCGTACCAGTCAATTCGTCCGAAATAAGTGTTTGCGCTATTGGATGGAGAATAAAGGCACAAGTTTAAATCGATACGATTTAAACAAATATTGTGCTGTGTTGGCTGCTGAATTTCCCTTTGCGGATGAACTTAATTCAATGGCTCGACAATCTGCTGCTGAACGTGCTTGGAGTGCAATAGCTCGGTTTTACGATAACTGCAAAAAGAAAGTAAAAGGTAAAAAAGGGTATCCCAAGTTTAAGAAAAACTGCCGTTCTGTTGAATATAAAACATCAGGATGGAAACTTTCTGAAAACAGAAAATCCATAACTTTCTCAGATAAAAAAGGTATAGGAACTCTGAAATTAAAGGGAACCTATGACTTGAATTACTATCAATTAAAGCAGATTAAGCGCGTCCGATTGGTACGTCGTGCCGACGGATATTACGCTCAGTTTGCTATTGATATTAACCTTAAAGTTGAGACTCAACGCCACTTACTACAACGCGGGGAACCCGCGCAACGTAGTGGCTTACCAACAGGTCAAGTAGCAGGTATTGATTTAGGATTGAAATACTTTATTGCTGATAACAAAGGCAATGTAGAACTATCCCCACAGTTTTACCGCAAGTCCCAAAAACAGTTGAACCGTGCTAATCGCAAGAAATCCAAGAAGTTTAGTGCAGAAAGAAAATCAAGTAAACTTCGACAATCAGCCAACTATTACAAAGCCAGAAATAGGTATGCCCGTAAACATTTAAGAGTAAGTAGGCAGCGAAAAGAGTATTGCAAGAGATTAGCGTACTCCGTCATCCAATCTAACGATTTGGTAGCCTATGAAGACTTAAATGTTAAAGGGCTGGTACGTAATCGTCATCTGGCTAAGTCAATATCTGATGCTGGTTGGTCAACTTTTCGCGCCTGGTTGGAATATTTTGGCTTTAAGTATGGGAAGGTAACTGTTGCAGTTCCTCCCCATAATACGAGCCAAGATTGCTCTAACTGCGGCGAAAAGGTAAAGAAATCTCTATCCACTAGGACTCATGTCTGTCTGCATTGCGGATTTGTGGAAGATAGAGACGTAAACGCCAGTATCAATATCTTGAAACGAGGACTCAGTACCGTAGGGCATACGGGAACTTACGCTTGGGGAGATTTGCCCTCTTGGGCAGTTGGCGCAAGCCTGCTGTCTAACGGCGAGTCAGTGAACCAAGAATCCCCGAATTAGAAATTCGGGGAGTGTCAAAAAGGTTAATAATCAATCATTTTTAAAGAGGCGATGGCAGCAGAGTATTCAGATATTGATATTGCGCCATACATAGACCATTCCCTACTGATACCAACGGCTACACCAGAACAGGTAGAGCAATGGTGTCAAGAAGCATACAGATTTAACTTTGCAGCGGTTTGTGTGAATCCTGCCTACGTACGCCTTGTAGCAGAACTTCTCCACGGTAAGCAGCCGAAAGTTTGTACAGTAATTGGCTTTCCTACTGGGGCGACAACTTCAGCTACTAAGCTGTATGAAGCTCAAGAAGCGGTAGACAATGGTGCTACTGAATTAGATGTAGTCATCAATTTGGGCTGGTTGAAAGCTGGCAAAACAGATGATGTACATCGGGAAATTGCTGAAATTTGCGAAGAAACTGGACAAACGGTGAAGGTAATTTTGGAAACCAACCTGCTGACGGATGCGGAAAAACGTCAAGCTGCGGAAATATGTATGGATGCAGGAGCAGCTTTTCTCAAAACCAGTACTGGTTGGAATGGGGGTGCAACAGTGGCAGATGTGCGACTTTTGAAACAAGTAGCCCGAGAGAGGGTAGGAATTAAGGCATCAGGAGGAATTCGCACCATCGACCAAGCCCTAGACTTAATTATGGCAGGTGCTACCAGATTGGGTACTTCTCGAAGTGTAGATTTGCTGCGACAGCGCGATACGCTGGAAAAGAAAGATTAGTCAATAGTCATTAGTCATTGGTCATTAGTCATTAGTCATTGGTAAAAACAAATGACAAAGGACAAATGACAAATGACAAAGGACAAATGACAAATGACAAAGGACAAATGACTAAGACGTATAAAGCAACTGGAATTAATTTGAAAACCCAGGCTTTTGGTGAATCGGATAAGCTAGTGACAATTTTGACACGAGAGTATGGTTTGATTCGAGCGATCGCACCTGGGGCACGTAAGCATAACTCTAGCCTGGGTGGCAGGAGTGCTATGTTTGTGGTAAATGAGTTATTAATTGCCAAAGGGCGATCGCTAGATAAAGTTACGCAAGCACAAACTGTAAAATCTTACCCAGGTCTTGCTAAGGATTTGGTAAAGTTAGCAGCTAGTCAGTACTTGGCAGAGATAGTACTATGTCAGGCATTAAGTGAGCAACCCCAAGAAGAATTATATGAGTTACTTAACGAACATCTTCACCGCCTAGAGACTTTATCCAGTAAAGGCACATCTACTGTTGTAGCGTATCTGGCACATGGAGTATTTCAGCTTTTAGCTTTGGCTGGATTGACGCCACAAGTACAATTATGTTGTTTAACTCAGCGTCCATTAATACCGGATTTTACTGATCCTCATTGGCGAGTAGGATTTAGTACCACTGCTGGTGGAACAGTTTGTTTAACAGCTTGGGAACACCTGAAGAAAGAAGGAACACGGGGAGTGGGAGAAAATCTAGAACAAAATTCCCCCACTCCAGACGCGCCATGGCGCGTCTCTACAATCCCTACTCCCCACTCCCTAGAATACGAAACTATCGTCCATCGTCAGGAAATACCAGCGCTTTCCAGTCGCCTAAATGCGAAAGAATTGGCTATACTCCAACAACTGTCCCAATCGGAGATAATGCAAGATATAGCCAGAGATAATGGCTGGTTATCTGTTGAACAGATATTGCGTCAGTATGCCCAATACCATTTTGGTCGCCCTATTCGCTCTGCTGCCTTGATTGATTCTTATTTTGCTGCTAATTATGATGCAACCGTATGATTTGGATACAAAAATCCTGCCACTGCCACCAAGCTATGCCAAAAAACAGAATAGGGCATCAGCGCCTAAAATACAAAATCACCTGAGTGCAATTTCCAATCACACACCTGATCATATCCATCGTCAAGAAATGTCTGTAAAAGACTTTTCTAGAAACAATAAAAATTGGAATTCAAAACCACCAATAACAGATAACAAAACTGAATTTGAAAAAAAGTCTCACCACGACCAATCAAATAATACTACAGCTAATGGCAAAGGAGAGAAAAATGGTCATATTTTGCCATTAACAAATGCTGCTGTATCAGCACCGGATCAAGAAAAGCCTGGTACAGAAGGTGATGCAGCATCAGGTGATGTGCAAGAACGAGGGTTTTTACCTGTATTGAAAAACCCAAATTTTCTAGCTCTTTGGGCTGGTCAAGTTTTCTGCCAATTGGCTGATAAAGTGTATTTGGTGCTGATGATTGCCATCATTAATACTCATTTTCAAACAGGCGCTCAGACTATTAGCGCTTGGGTGTCAGCACTGATGATGGCTTTTACCATTCCCGCTGTGCTATTCGGTTCTCTAGCTGGTGTATTTGTAGACCGTTGGTCGAAAAAGTTGGTGTTGGTAGGAACGAATATTTGGCGGGGTATTTTGGTTTTAATAATTCCCCTACTACTTTGGCTAACTCATGATTGGCAACCAATTGGAGTTTTGCCCGTGGGTTTTACCATAATTCTAGGGGTAACTTTTTTAGTTTCCACACTGACGCAGTTTTTCGCACCAGCAGAACAAGCAGCAATTCCTTTAGTAGTAAAAGAACAGGATTTACTTTCAGCTAACTCTCTTTACACTACTACTATGATGGCGTCGGTGATTGTCGGATTTGCCATTGGCGAACCACTGCTAGCACTAGCCGATCGCCTTTGGTTGCTAGTTGGTGGTAGTGATGGATTGGGTAAAGAAATTATCGTCGGTGGTAGTTATGCGATCGCTGGACTAATTTTGTTGCTGCTAGTAACTAACGAAAAACCCCACGCACCGGAAAAAGAACCTCCCCACTTTTTCGCAGACCTGCGGGATGGTCTCAAGTATCTCAACGAAAATCATCGGCTTCGTAATGCCATAATTCAACTGATTATCCTATTTTCCGTGTTTGCAGCCTTAACCGTTCTTGCTGTTCGCATGGCAGAAATTATTCCTAATTTGAAAGCTGAACAATTTGGCTTTTTACTTGCTGCTGGCGCTGTTGGTATTGCGATTGGGGCTAGTATGTTGGGTATGTTTGGTCAACGCTTTTCCTATACTCACTTAAGTTTGCTTGGATGTGTGGGTATGGTTGTATCTTTCATCGGTTTGTCGGTGTTCACCCAACAGCTATGGCTTGTTTTGATATTGGTAATGCTGTTAGGTCTTTTTGGAGCGTTAGTTGGTATACCGATGCAAACTACAATCCAAACAGAAACCCCGCCAGAAAAGCGTGGTAAAGTCTTTGGTCTACAAAATAATGTGATTAATATTGCTCTGACTTTACCTTTAGGATTAGCAGGTGTAGCAGAAACCTTTATCGGCTTGCAAGCAGTCTTTTTGGGATTAGCAGCAATAGTTTTCTTAGGTGGTTTATTAACCTGGTATAATTCCCCAGAATAACTGTATATTTCCAAGGAATTGTGATTTATTCCCTGAGAGCGATCGCGCTTTTTACCGAAAGCATTTGCTTTCGTGGTAAACTTGGTTGAATCACAAAATATAACATTGTTTTGATTGGGGATCGTTTATACACTAGCTAGACGCAATTTTTTTGCGTCTATATATATCTGTATATTTATTCTTAGTAAATAACACTTATAAATGAAATAAATAGATAATTATATATTTTTTGAAGAAAACGTAAAATTTTGTATTTTAAGTGGGTACTGGCTCTATTTTATGATAAACATTATGCCAGCAAGAATATAAAACACAAAAAACAGCAAACAGGACAAAAAGCTGACATATTAAACCCGCTTTCCTAATTAATAGTAAATCAAATAATGCGTATAGCTTGGATTGGAAAAAAATCACCCTTTTGTGGCAATGTAACCTACAGCCGAGAAATTACAAATGCTCTATTAGAGCGGGGACACCAAGTAAGTTTCCTGCATTTTGCACAAGAAGAATCCGCTCCCGCCAACTGGCCAAATTGCCAAGAAGTTCCCTTACCTTTCATTTACAAATCGCAGGTTTACACGATTCCCACTTTCAAAGCGACCAAAGTTTTAACGCAGTCGCTGCGGCGCATCAAACCAGATGTAGTCCATGCTTCCCTGACTCTATCTCCTTTAGACTTTATTCTCCCTGAGATTTGTGAGCAACTGAATTTGCCCTTAATAGCTACTTTCCATACACCGTTTGCAGGTAGGGGAGCAAAACTGGTATCAGGAACGCAGTTACTGGCTTATCAACTCTACGCGCCTTTTTTGGGGAATTACGATCGCGTGATTGTATTTTCGCAAATTCAGCGAGAATTATTAGCACGCATGGGTGTACCAGCCGAAAATGTCGCCGTGATACCAAATGGGGTAGATATTGATAAGTATTCTCCCGGTCTTTCTCAAGTTAAAGCCGAATTTAATGCCGATCGCTTGTTTGTCTACCAAGGGCGGTTAGCAGCAGAAAAAAACGTTGAAGCCCTTCTTCGTGCTTGGAAACAGGCGGAAATGGCACCAGAAAGCAAGTTATTGATAGTTGGTGATGGTATTCTCAAACCTTCTTTAGAGCCGTTTTATAATCTTGAACACGGCGTTATTTGGTTAGGATTTATTGCCGATGAAAACCGACGCATCGAAATTTTGCGGGGTGCGGATGTATTTATTTTACCTTCATTAGTAGAAGGTTTATCCTTGTCTCTACTAGAAGCAATGTCTTGTGGGCTAGCCTGTTTAGCTACAGATGTGGGTGCAGATGGAGAAGTATTAGAGAAGGGAGCAGGTGTAATTTTAAACCCGAAAACAGTGCGACCCCAATTAAGAACCTTATTACCATTATTTCAAGACCATCCTGAGTTAACAACCCTACTCGGACAGAAAGCTAGAAAGCGAGTGCTAGAACGTTACACCCTTAGCAATAATATTACCCAGTTGGAACAACTGTATGAAGAAGCAATTAAACAACGGCGCGTACAGCTAACTTGGGGAGCGTAGGAGCATGGTTAATGGTTCATGGTTCATGGTTCATGGTTTATGGTTCATGGCTGAATGGTAAGCTTGTTAAGCCCTCAAATAAATTTGGGGCTAAAAGCTAAAGTAAGCTAAAAGCTTACTGAATCAGAGCTTTAACCCATTTGAAGTGACATCTTGCATCATTCTCAATAAGAGCCAGAGGCTCTAATTCTCAACTGCCAGGTTGAACCTGGTAACGAGGGTTTGGAGGCGGAGCCTCCTGGCTGTTGCTCCCGGCGTGCAAGATATTCAGTTTGATGGATTTAGGCTTCTCGCTGTGAAGTTTATTTCTTGGCTTAATAGAGTCTTAAAAAGTGTGCCATTTGTTCATGGCTATTAACCATTAACCATTAACCATTAACCATTAACCATTAACCATTAACCATTAACCACTTTTATATCCGATGAGAGCAATTGTTCAAACCAAGGGGTGATGAACAAGCAACCAGCAAATTGACAAAATCTCACTAGATCGCAAAGGGTGAGAAATGCATGATTAAATCTTGGATGGTAATTGGGGGCGTGGCTTTATTAGTTGCGTTAGGTGCTAACTTCATAACTCCTGGCGATCGCAAATGGTTTAACCGCTTACAAAGACCTCAATGGCTTACTTTTGAAGCTGCAATTCCGATTATTTGGACTGTAGTATTTATTTGCGGTGCTTGGTCAGCTTATATTGTTTGGGAAGCAAACCCAGGAACAACCTCAACTTGGTTATTGATGGGATTATATTTGCTATTAGAAATTGTTACTATCGCCTACACTCCAGTCATGTTCAGGACTCGCAGTCTCAGACTGGGCACGCTTATTGGTGGAACAGGTTTTATTATCGCGGTAATATTAGCGATCGCAGTTTTACCAATTTCTATTTGGGCAACATTATTATTAGTGCCTTATTTATTGTGGAGTCCAATTGGTACTTATACCACCAAGGTAATGGAACGCCTTAATCCTCAAGATGTATAAGAGTAGTTAATGGTTAATGGTGAATAGATAATAGCCATGAACTATGAACCATGAACCATCATCTACTAACAATCCAACTAACGACTGATTAAACTCATGCCTTAAATTGCCAAAATTACCATGTATTAATTGACAAAATGCATAAAAAAAGGTAGTTAATATGATGGTTCCATCTTGGATAATAATTGGGGCAGTAACTTTTTTTATTGCGGTTGGTAGCTTTTTCGTTACACCACGCGATATTAAATGGTTTGCTCAGTTAAGTCGCCCTCGGTGGCTCGTTTTTGAACCGTTAATTCCGCTAATTTGGACTGTAATTTTTGTTTGCGGTGCTGCTTCAGCTTATTTTGTTTGGCAAAAAAATCCAGGAAGTTTGACAACTTGGTTACTAATGGGTTGCTATTTGCTCCTGGAAATTATTACCGTTACCTACATACCTCTAATGCTGAGATTTCGCAGTCTCAGAGTAGGGGAAATTATTGGTTCTGTTGGTATTATTTTAGGCGTACTGCTAACAATTTCTGTTCTGCCAATTTCTCGCTTAGCAGCGCTGTTACTTGTTCCGTATTTGGTATGGAGTCCAGTTGGAACTTATACTACTGAAGAGTTAATACAGCTAAATCCAAAAGATGCGTAGGTTTTAGAAATTAACCACAGATGGACAACACTCTAAAGTTTATTCCTCTGTCTTCCCCCCTCTTGAGGGGGGAAGATAAGGAAATAATTTTATTTGTTGTCCATCTGTGGTTCCATCTAAAAAAAATTGATTTTATGCAAGAGACTACATGAACAAAGTTCACAACATTCGTAATGAAAATATCTCTTTCCCTAGCCCAAGCGCCCAAGCGTCCAAGCGCCCCTAGCCCGACCATAACGTGCAACAAAGTTATGATCTGAATTAGCTTGATTATGCAACCAAGCCCACATCTGATCGCCCAAAGAAAAATGCCACCATTCGCGAGGATTACGTTTAAATCCGGCTTTTTCCATCACATCCTGTAATAGCAAACGGTTAGCATGATAAAGCTGTGCATCTTTTTGGTCGCTATTGGCATAGTAATCGGGAAGCGATCGCTCTGATAATTCATCAATAAGCGAACCCATATTCACAATTTCCCCAATATCATCTACCAGTGTCACATCCACAGCCGCACCAGTACTGTGAGGCGGTGGTGTTTTTTCATCTAAACTGGGTTCAGCCCAAATTTTATAAACTTCCTCCCAAATTTCTTGGCGCTGGCTTGCTGATAATTCAGCTTCAACAAGTCCTCTCTCGCGTACAACTTCCGCAAAAGTGTAATCTACCATAAACTGCTGTACAGCTACAGGACGATAGGCGTCAAAGATTTGAATACGCCAGTCAGGACGCAACAATTGTAGGTAATTTTGTGCTGTTAATAAACAATCAACGACACTTTGGCGAAGAAAATAAGGGGAATGTTCGCCATAAGGCGCACCTAATTTTTCATAAGGATGGGGAGACTCTATCGCAAACATTTCCAAAGGAATAGGTATGAGTAATTCACCGCACTCGTGAATGGGAACGTGATAATAAGGTCTCATTAGTATTGCTTAAATTGGTTGTTTTGTTTAAAAAAAGACCAGCTTGCCAAGGTTAGCTTACCAGAAGGTGTCCACTTTGGGTTTACACTGCATTCCGAACACTTACAGAACCTGAGTTCTCAGTGACCACCTTACCAAGTTAACCGCGTACTAAGTGCAGTGCGATCGCTCACCAAAGTTCCTTTGCAAACAGTTAGGGACGCGCTAAGCATTATTCGTAAGAACAGAATCAAACGTTATCGCTAAGATTTTTTTGCTTAATTTCCCAACATCCACTCAGAACCTCTAGGGACTAGTGATTAGAGGTTAGGGGCTAGAAATTTTGGATTTTAGATTTTGGATTTTGGATTATATAATCTCTCTAATCCCTAATCCAAGCGCCCCTAGCCCCTAGCCCCTAGCCCCTAGCCCCTAGCCCCTAGCCCCTACCTAATAATGATTCCAGAAATTTTAACTATTCCCCTGCGCCAGATGGCTTCTGGTGATTTATTGTCACTGCAAGTATACAAATTTATTGGTACAAATCCAGGTAAAAAAGTTTACATTCAATCTAATTTGCACGGTGCAGAAATAGTTGGTAATGCTGTTATTCACCAGCTAATTGAGTTTTTGCTGAAGTTGAATGATAATGATTTAATTGGGGAAATTTGGTTGGTTCCTATTTGTAACCCAATGGGGACTAATGAACGTGCCCATAATTTTTCTTCTGGCAGATACTGTGTTTACGAAGCCAAAGACTGGAACCGCATTTTTTGGGACTACGAAAAAGAAGCTGATGATTTAGCAGCTTTGGCTAAATCTCAACTTCATTTTGATATAGAGGTCATCCAAAAACATTATATAACTACAATTCAGCAAAAATTTGCTCAGCTTTTAGAAAAAATTAATTCTCCCAGCAGTGTACCTTACACTGAGCGATTTCGCTACAGACTGCAATCTCTCAGTTTAGATGCAAATTATTTAATTGATATACACAGTTCAACTAATCAAGGTTTAAATTACCTTTATTATTTCCCAAATAGAGAAGAAAGTGCTAAATATTTCCTGCTAGATTTTGGAATATTACTAGATAAATATGACGGTGATGCTTTTGATGAAGCGTTTATTAAACCTTGGTTAGCACTGGAAGAATGTTTTAAACAACTTGGTAGAGAAATCAAGTTTGATGTAGAAGCTTGGACACTTGAGTTAGGTACAGGAATGCAGATGATTCCTGATTCAGTTGCCAAAGGTGTTCGGGGTGTAAAAAATTATTTAGTGCAAAAAGGTGTTTTGCAAATTCCTAGTTTTATTGTCGAAAATGGCAAATTCCACAAAATGAGTTTTAGAGCCAAAAGTAATGTAAAAAAATATTACGCTTCCGCAGGTGGAATGATTAAATTAAGAGCCGAATTGGGTAGTGAAGTTAAAATTGGAGAAAGGCTCTATCAAATTCTCAGCTTTAATAAAGAAGGTCATTTACCTAGAGTAATTGATGTTTATTCGGAACAGGATGGATTGGTTTATGATATCTCAATCAATCAATCTGTGAATGAAGGAGAGTTTGTAATCGGAGTTGTGAGTTAGGAGTTAGGAGTTAGGAGTTAGGAGTTAGGAGTTAGGAGTTAGGAGTT
>JBHYDF010000085.1:0-31328 GCA_051861145.1 Nostocaceae cyanobacterium | reverse complement strand
TTAGGAGTTAGGAGTTAGGAGTTAGGAGTTAGGAGTTAGGAGTTAGGAGTTAAGGTTACTTGTCTTCTTCCCCGTCTCCCCTTGTCCCCCACTCTCCACTCCCTAGTCCCTACTCCCCACTCCCCACCAAGCTAAGGCGTAAGGTTGAGTGGCTTCGTTTACCTGTTTGCTATACTGAACGCGGATTTTATATTTACCGGTGGCGGGGACTGGACAAAATATATGTTCTATGCTATCCACTTCGCTAACAGAGGCGCAGACTGTAGCTGCTTGTGAAGCTTTTTCATCGGCTTTAATTAGATATACGTCCAGATTGTTCAAACCGCGATCGCGAAAATTTTCCCCTGCGTCAAACAAACCATTTTTATTTTTATCATTTAACTCTACCAACCTATCCCAAGTTAAGGTAATCGAAACAAAACTTTTCTCCTGTAAGGGTTTATCTAAAACATATTCTACAGATGACCCAGCATTTACCGTACGATAATCCCAGCCGATAGCTGGTACAGGTTGTGATGGATTCCATTGACCAGCGCTAAATTGTTGGTAAGCGCGAAATGCATTTAAATGACCGACTCCCATTTGCGAATCTAAGGGAATTTTCGGGTTTTTGTATGCGTCAGAAGCTAACCAGTCTTGATTTTGTTTATCAATTATTGTCCTAGTCATTCCCAACTTTAAACCATCACCACTATCTTGAATTTTGTCTGTGGAGTTCATTAAAACTACTTTCATGACTTCATGTTGCCTAGAAGCAACATTCCAATTCGGTTGTTTTTTTCGTAGTTGTCTATCACCAAATTCTTGCAACAAGGCAACTGTAGCAGTAACGTGAGGTGCAGCAAAACTCGTACCGGTGACTTTATTCAATTTACCATCCGGATTGAGCAAAGAAATATTATTACCAGGAGCAACTAAACTGATAGTGCGACGAGGACCAAGATTAATTTCCTTTCCAGCTAACCGCAAAAGCATTGCTTCACTAGTCGCCACCAAATTAGAAACGTCTACTTTATTAAAAATTCCTCCCCGGCGGGATGAAAAAGCCACGTTCAAACCATTAAAATTATCGGTAGGGATGGGAATTCCTCCTTTTCCCTGGTTGCCTGCGATCGCATATAGAACATTATGAACGCGACTTGACCAGTCAACACATTGGGTTAGTAAGGCGTTACCGTCTAAAACAGCCTCCGGTCGCGGATCGCGGTTTAAGGGTTCGCCAAAGCTGAAGTTAATGGCGCGGACATCGCCACCATTTTGTAAGGCGATATGCTGCGCGGACAAGCACTCTTCTGGCTGTCCCATTTTAGTAGAACCTACAGCAGATGAAAATAGCCGCGCTCCGGGAGCAACTCCGGGTAAGGCTTTATCTGTACTAATCATGACACCAGCAACATTGTAGGCGTGGGGGTCAACGCTGGTGTTAGATTTAGCAGGACTATTGCGTAAGAAAACACCAGCTAAGTTGACAGCGCGATTTTTAGACACTGCTTTGTCTACGCCGAACTTGCCTGGACGCCCAATTTCCACCTGACCAATAGCAATCTTGCGACCAGTTAAATTATACGGAGAATTATGTAGCTTCTGAGCATCAATACCGTTAGTACCAATAGAATTTTCTAAAGCAAGTACTGGCGTACTCAACCAGAAAGCACTTAATCCCCAAAATATCCAGGTTAATTTGTTCACCATTGTCAGTATATTTTGTTGTTAGTTGTTAGTTAGTAGTTCATGGTTAATGGTTCATGGTTAATGGTTCATGGTTAATGGTTAATGGTTCATGGCTATTAACTATTAACTATTAACTATTAACTATTAACCACTATTACTCTTTCCCAAAAGGACAGCATAAAAAAGATGAGCGGTTGCTCAAGTTTTGTTACAATACTTACAGAACAGGACGCTGGAATACCCACTAGCCATGACCGAAATGCTATCTAAAAAGCCGATTGTAATTGCTCCATCTATCCTATCAGCGGATTTTAGCCGTTTGGGAGACGAAGTACGCGCCGTAGACGAAGCGGGTGCAGATTGGATTCATGTTGATGTAATGGACGGTCGCTTTGTACCTAATATTACAATAGGTCCTCTGGTAGTGGAGGCCGTTCGTCCAGTCACGAAAAAGCCACTGGATGTCCATTTGATGATTGTGGAGCCAGAAAAATATGTAGCTGACTTTGCGAAAGCTGGTGCTGATATTATCTCCGTACATTGTGAGCATAATGCTTCACCGCACCTACACCGGACTCTCGGTCAAATCAAAGAACTTGGTAAAAAAGCTGGTGTCGTACTCAATCCAGGGACACCTTTAGATTTGATTGAGTATGTGCTAGAACTTTGCGATTTAGTGTTGATTATGAGCGTTAACCCCGGATTTGGCGGTCAAAGCTTTATTCCAGGGGTGGTTCCGAAAATTCAGAAACTGCGTCAAATGTGCGACGATCGCGGTTTAGACCCTTGGATTGAAGTGGATGGGGGACTGAAAGCTAATAATACCTGGCAAGTTTTGGAAGCTGGAGCAAATGCGATTGTAGCTGGTTCAGCTGTGTTTAACACCAAGGATTATGCTGAGGCGATTACAAACATTCGTAACAGCAAGCGTCCGACGCCAGAATTGGCAAAGGTTTAAATTAGGGACTAGGGACTAGGGACTAGGGACTAGGGACTAGAAACTAGGAATAAAAAAAGAAAGGGCGATCCAATGCGATCGCTCTTTCTTTTTTAGTTAATACCCATGAACCATGAACCATGAACCATTAACCATGAACCATTAACCATTAACCATTAACCTAACCAATTCTTGCCCAATCAGTTATCTTCCAAAAACTATAAAATAAAACCGCAGTTACCAAAGCGCCAAGATTCCATTTCAAAGAAGTTTTGATTAAGTTTAAACCTCGAAAAGATTGAGTTGCTTCGGCTTGATTCTTGATTTTTTCCTTAGCTTGAGAAACTTGTGATAAAAGTTGACTTTTTACTTCTTCTGGTTTTTTACCCTCTAAGGAACGACCTTGGTTTTTTAAAAAATTATTTATCTGTTCGGGTGTAGCTTTACTAAGTTGCTTTTCTAACTGTCTAGCTTGAGAAATTTGTTGAGTGGTTAGGGTACGAACTTCGGCTAAATTTTGGTTATTCAGTCGGATGGTGTTAAAAGTTCCTAAAGGAATTAGCAATATAAATAATACTGCAAAAAACAAAGTTAACCAAGATAAGAATTTCAAAAAAGGAAACTCCCATCTTTTTCGCGAATGCATTTCTCCAAAAAATATCAGCGCTAACCCAATTAACGGTACGGGTACACGTTCAACTAATTCTCCTATGGCTTGAAATTCCCAAGCCGGATTCAAAAAGTTGGGTGGAATAAATATTGCCACCACATCTAACAATGCTAATATCAACAAACCATAACCGAGCGATCGCACAATAGCAAGTGAGCTTTCTTGGCTTAAGATAAACTGGTGGGGAAGGAATTTTTCACTTTTTGATTTAGTCATTTTGCTTGGCTTAGATAACAAAAAGATTTTGATTGACGAGAATTTAAGATTCTGGTAATTTGGATTGCCAATACTGATACCAGGAGAACCAAACTTTTTCCAAGATTTGGTAAGCAAATTCTGGAGAAGAATCTTTTAAAGGAATGGATAAATGCGCCCACAGACAACGCCTTGTGTATTTTAGTTCCTCCTGACCCAACAACCAAGGTATTAAGCGTTCCCAGCTTTGTTTCGATGGCTGATTTTGCTGATGAAACTGTTCTTTTGTGAAAGTACTACCGCTTCGTGGGTTAATACAAGCACTCAGATAGGCTTGCTTGTGGTCAACCCCTAGACCATAAAAGCCTATTCCTTTTTGCTGACGTACAACAGCAGAGGATGAAATTTCAGTGTATTTTTTGATTAGCTTATTAACATCTCCAACTGTTACATAACGCATTTCAATATCTAGCAACAGGTTGTTTTGAATGTATTGATAATTCCTTTGAGCAATTAGTTCGGGGTCTTCCTCTGTTGGTTGAAGCACTGGTCTACTAGCTTTTAATTGCCATTGTGGTAAAGTTACTGCTTCTGGAAAAACAAAAGAGGTAGATGCTAATTTATCTTTTGGGGGCGACAGGATGACTTTTCCCAAAACTAATAAAATACTACCAAAAATTAAAACCAACAACGAAATACGGAATTTTTGCCAGAGTATCATTAACTGTTATGACGACTGAGCGTCTTGTTTATTCGATTCATTCTGTCCGATTAAAAACCAACAAAATAAACCGAAAAGCAGAACGGATATCATGGAAAAAATGAGAGAACCATCACCATGATGCCAATATTTAAATGCTTCGCGATCGCCGTGGTCTACAATCACAGCCAGTATTGCAACTCGTACAGAATTCACAATAAATCCTAACATACCAGCTATAATTGTTACCAAGATTTTCCGCATTTTATTTTGGGGAAACATTAACAAAAAAAGTAATGCTAAACCCAGCATTTGCAAGATGAGTTCTACACCAGAACAACCACTAGCTACTTTGATACTGCCCTTTTCTAAATAAATATTCACTCCAGAAAGATTGACCTCAAAGCCTGTATACCATAGCATAAAAGCTGATAATTTGGCTGTCAATGGCGTTATACTATTAATTAGCCATTCAGGTGGTAGTTTAGGTAAACCGAGAACAAACAGGGCTAACAATTCTCCTCTATATTGTTTTAATCCTTTCAAGCCAGAAGCTAACAAGGCAAGACTAAAGCCAATAATAAAAGGAGAAAAGTACAAAAAGCTTCCCCAACTTGTCATTGATACACTTTTGAGGAGTACTAAACTAATAAGTGTTAAACCTAAAAAGCTGGAGAAAATCCCACTTTCTATATTTAAAGTCTCGCGTTTTTCCCAAACTAAAATAGATACCGCTGCCCAAAATAAAAAACTTGTGCCTATCAGACTAGAATTACCTGATTTATAAACTAGGCTTATGTGAATTGCAATTAAACCTGCTGCTATTGCCAAAAGCCAAAATTGAGGATTTTTAGTTCGCGCAACTACAGTTAAATTAGTAGTTTTCATCTCAATGTTTTCATTAAGACCTCAGTCGAGTACTGGAAAAAAAGGGTGAGGGTATCACCCGATAAAAGATGAAAAACTTATTATTTAGATTCAATTTGCTGTCTTTTTTTCTTGCTGCTTCTGTTTTCGACGTAAAGCCACACCAATACCACCAGCAGCCAAGGAACCTATGATGGTAAAAGGTTCAGGTACTGGCTGGTCAGGAGTTTTCACCTGACCAGCACGACCAAAGCGTAAGTTGTCAATTGCAAAACCAGCTGGCTCATCTCCGACTAAACTAAACTGCAAGCCAGCAATTCTGTTTTGACCATCATCAGTTACCAAGCCAAGAAACTCTATTCCTTTGCCTTGATTTACTACCGAACCGAGTAACGATCCATCCCTTGCAAATGCTTTGATTGCTGTTCCAGCGATCGCATCAAAGTAACCGCCATCCAAGCCTACACCAGCAATGTCACGGTCAAATAAAATACTTATAGGTCCATTGAATGTAGGTGAACCTGACAAAACAGGGCTAGTTGGATTGGCTCCATCACTTGTAATAAATGTTTCAGGTGAATTTGAATCAAGAGCCAGTGAACCAGTTGGATTGCCATTAACTACTCCAGTGGTGGCTGCACCGTCTGGAAAAGGTTCCACACCTACAGTTTGACCTTGGAAGGTACCACCAAAATTAACTATTGGGGCATTAGAGCCACCGCCATAGTTAGATGGTGTGTAAGTAGGGTTAGTTGTACCAGGCGCAAATTCACCAAAAGTGATTAACCCTGCATCAGGTGTGAAAGCTGATTTATCAATTCTTTTGATGCCAGCAGCATTGGCTGTAGCCTGGAAAACAAGGACAGAGATAGGTAGTAAGGATGCGATACCTAAAGTTGAGAAAGTTTTTATTTTCCTGCTTTGACAGATATTTATCTGTTCTATGCCAAATGTTCCTACAGCAACATATTTTGCCTTAGAACAAGCCCTGCGTAAGTTTTTTCTGATTTTCAACCTGGTCATTGAACTCACTCCTACAAACAGGTAAAGGTTGATGGTAGATTTACCCTGGAGTGAGACTTGCTAGCACTTCAAAACAATTGCAAGCCAAAAACCTCTATAACAAGTCATTTAGTCAGCCTACCGCATATAGAAGCACTGGTAAAAATAATTGAAATTTTTGACTAGCTTTGCTGTTTAAAGTACTAGCAATGTTGTTAGGTAATTATTCCATGGTAAATAAATACAACAGTAGTAATTTTTACTACTTGTTTACCAAAAAATCAACTGTTATTACCTAATCTTCATCAAAAATTAAAAGTCAAAAATTTATTATTTGATTTATGGAATTAAGGAAAGCAAGATTTTACAAACGTTTTACGCAAAGTTTATATTTAAGTAATATATAAAAATTGTGTAAATTTAACCTAGACTTTATTGAATTTTTCAAAAAGCGTATATGTCAAAGAGTAGACAGTAAAAATTTTGAGCATAGCTATATACGCATACTAAATAAATAATCTAATTTCAATTTATACAACAATATTACTGAAAAGGTAAGTATATTAATTAACTGTATTATTCGTGCATAGAGCAATCCCAAATAGGTTGTAAAAATTTAAACCTCCAGAAACCCGGTTTCTCAAAGAAATCAAGTTTCTCTGTGTTCATGAATGATTTAGGTTTGCTATGGGAGTATTGAACTTGAAAAAATCGACCAAAGATAGACACAGGTCGAAATTAACTTAGATCCTGATTTTTGCAAATAGCATTTTTTTGATAAATCACCTTCAAGCCAAAGAAAGAAGTGTCAGGAAAAATTAAAAAGTCCGCCTCAGCGGACTTTTAGTAAACCGCGCTTTTCTCTTGCGCGTTTATTTAAGGTTAGATTTTTCCGAAGTAGAAAATATCATGATTAGCTAACTTTAGTGGTTGCCAAAACAGCGAAATTAGTCAAGCTTTTTCTTAGCTTCGTCTTTCATATCTTCAACACCGTGACGTACTTCGCTTTCTGCTTGCTTGGCTTTACCTTCGGCTTTATCTTCTGGGTCGCCGGTAACATTTCCCATTGCTTCTTGAGCTTTACCTTCGATGTTTTTACCAGTAGCTTTAGCGCGATCTTCTAAACTCATTTTAGTCTCCTTATATTGAGATTAATTCTTTCAAAGTTGTTATCAACTCTGATTGTTTTGTGATTACCTTTACAAACTAACTTATGTTTTCTGCTACAGCCTTCCACCACAGGACATATTAATTATCTATGCTTAAAGAGGGAGAAAATGGATAGTGGTTGATGGTTCATGGTTCATGGTTCATAGTTCATGGTTCATAGTTCATGGTTCATAGTTCATGGCTATTAACCATTAACCATTAACCATTAACCATTAACCATTAACCATTAACCATTAACCATCAACCATTAACCATTAACCATTAACTAGATTAAATAAAAAACCCGGTTCCGCAAAGAAACCGGGGTAATTAAAGTTATGGGTATTATTTTATCTAATCGAGAAATCCCATTAGATATTCTGAATTATCAATAGTATTTGATGCAACTGGACGATTACCCATGACGGAGTAAGTTTCAGAAATGACCAGCGCACTTGAGGCGATTGGACGAATTCCAGATAAATTAATAGTATCAACAACTTCCATCGTGTTTGCAGTAATTGGACGCAAACCCATGATGTTCATTGTCTCCACAACTTCTAAATTGCTAGTGCTAATCGGACGTATCCCAGAAATCGAAACTGTTTCCGCTACTTGGAAATCACTAGCCGCAATGGGACGTATTCCAGAAACATTCATCGTATTGTCGCGAACTTCCAGCTTACCTGCTGATTCTACCTGTTCGCTGTTGGAGCTTTGACCCTGATTATTTTCAACTTCCACTGTAGTTTCCCCCTTTAACTTGGCACGCTTTTGTCTCGGACTGACTGCTTTACCAGCGCTGCTGATAGTCATAACCTAGCACCTCTAGTTTGTTAAGCGTTTTTTACAATATTTTTGAGAAGTCAAATTTTCCTATATATCAAAGTTTAACTTTAAAAAACATTGTACATATATAACTTTATTAAAAAGGTACACATAAGTCAAAATAAATAGTAAAATAATATAAATAAATGTTAAATATAATTACAGTTAATCCCCACTAATGACGGATACATGGTGTGAGCGTCGCTCCCCGTGTGTATTCGCTACCATGAGATAGGAATTTATAGTCAGGCTGTATGACAGATTTTTGTCTTCAAGCTCCCTTTAGTCCAACAGGCGATCAGCCAAAAGCGATCGCCCAACTGGTTGCAAGTATCCAAGCTGGTAATCATTATCAAACATTACTGGGAGCGACGGGAACCGGGAAGACATTCACAGTCGCATCAGTAATTGAGAAAGTTGGCAAACCTACCCTGGTGCTAGCACATAACAAAACTCTCGCCGCACAACTTTGTAATGAGTTACGGGAGTTCTTTCCCAAGAATGCTGTAGAATATTTCGTTAGTTATTACGATTACTATCAACCGGAAGCGTATATTCCTGTCACCGATACATATATTGAAAAGACTGCTTCCATCAACGATGAAATAGATATGTTGCGACACTCAGCAACGCGATCGCTATTTGAGCGCCGTGACGTTATCGTTGTTGCATCCATTAGCTGTATCTACGGTTTAGGAATTCCCTCAGAATACCTCAAAGCAGCCATACCCTTCCAAGTGGGAATGGAAGTTGATCAACGGGATATTTTGCGAGATTTAGCGTCAGTACAATACAGCCGCAACGATGTAGAAATTGGTCGCGGACGTTTTCGCGTCCGGGGTGATGTATTGGAAATTGGTCCAGCGTACGAAGACCGTATAATTCGCGTTGAGTTCTTTGGTGATGAAATTGACGCCATTCGTTACGTCGATCCGGTGACGGGGGAAATTATCAAGAGTGTAGAAGCGGTAAATATCTATCCCGCACGTCACTTTGTCACCCCAGAAGAACGACTGGAAGAGGCTTGTAATGATATTGCAGCAGAATTAAAAGAACGCAAAGCCGAATTAGAAACAGCAGGAAAATTACTCGAAGCGCAACGTATTGACCAGCGTACCCGTTACGATTTAGAAATGCTGCGGGAAGTAGGTTATTGCAACGGCGTAGAAAACTATTCCCGCCACTTAGCAGGAAGGCTAGCAGGGGAACCGCCAGAATGTTTAATTGATTATTTTCCCAAAGATTGGCTGTTGGTAATCGATGAATCTCACGTTACCGTGCCACAAATTCGCGGCATGTACAACGGCGACCAAGCCAGAAAAAAAGTATTAATTGAACATGGTTTCCGTCTTCCTAGTGCTGCTGATAACCGACCTTTAAAAGCAGAGGAATTTTGGACAAAAGTAAACCAGTGTATTTTTGTTTCTGCTACTCCGGGAGATTGGGAGATAGAAGTTTCCGAAGACCATGTAGCAGAGCAAATTATTCGACCAACTGGCGTAGTTGATCCAGAAATTATAGTCCGTCCGACGGAAGGACAAATTGATGATTTGTTGGGTGAAATTAAAGATAGAGTAGACCGTCATGAACGAGTTTTAATTACCACATTAACTAAGCGCATGGCGGAAGATTTGACCGAGTATCTACAAGAAAATAGTATTCGAGTAAAGTATCTGCATTCCGAGATTAATTCAATTGAGCGAATTGAAATTATCCAGGATTTACGCGACGCTAAATTTGATGTATTAGTTGGTGTGAACTTATTACGGGAAGGTTTGGACTTACCGGAAGTTTCTCTTGTGGCAATTTTGGACGCCGATAAAGAAGGTTTCTTGCGTGCCGAGCGTTCCTTAATTCAAACTATAGGTAGAGCAGCGCGTCACGTCCGGGGACAAGCGATTATGTATGCCGATAATCTCACCGATAGCATGATTAAAGCTATTGATGAAACTGAACGCCGTCGCGGCATTCAAATGGCATATAATCGGATGCATGGGATTACACCTCAGCAGATAGTTAAGAAATCAAGTAATGCGATTTTGTCTTTCTTGGAAGTTTCTCGACGGTTGAATGCGACGGAGTTAGAAACAGTTGATCAACATATAGATGAATTACCGTTAGAAGAAATTCCACAGTTGATAACTCAATTGGAAGCGCAGATGAAAGAGGCGGCGAAGAAATTGGAGTTTGAGGAGGCGGCGAAGTTACGGGATAAAATTAAGCATCTGCGGGATAAATTAGTGGGACGTTAACTCATATCTTGCACGAATCGCAAAAAGCCCTGAAATAAATTTTCGTCTATGTAGAGACGCGAAATTTCGCGTCTCTACAAAGCCCGAATTTTAATTCAGGGCTAAATTATAGGCTTGTTGAAAATGTTGCAAGATATCAGTTTTAATGGACTGTAACTTACAGCAGTTTTCACCTATTTGAACCACATCTATCGTAGGGGGACAGCAATGTTCCCTACAGCGTGGTCTATTTACCTGAAAAAGCTGTATGTGGGAAGAAGAATTTTTGAAAGAGAACTTCTATTACTTACATCTTGCACCCTCCGGGTTCGCCAGTTGCCTTCGGCGGGAGACCCGCCGATGACTCACTGGTCTCACCATTCTCAACAAGAGCCAGAGGCTCTTATTCTCGTTACCAGGTTGAACCTGGTAACGAGGGTTTGGAGGCTCTGCCTCCTGGCTGTTGCGATTGGTGCAAGATATCAGATTAGAAACTAAAGGTGGTTCTCACTGCACCAATCACAACATCATCGTTATTATTGTTATGATCTGGCCCTGTCAGCCAGATAACTCCTGGGGTTATGGCGATATTATCTGTTACCTTGTACTCGTAGAAGACTTCAATGTGATAAGAACTATCCTCATCTTCGTCAATTTCATTAATGCTTGAACTCGTCACTTTAGGCTGCATACCTACAATGATGCCAGCCAAGTTTCCTTGTTTACCCAAGTCGGGGAATCCGAGAGTAACAGCCCAATTCCAAATGTCAACATTTCCACGGTCAACTGTTCCTTCTGCTGTGGACAAGTTACGAGCATTTGTGTATCCAGCCCAACCACCCAAAACAAATTTTTCACTTAACTTCCAAGACAATTCCGCACCATAAGAATTGCTGGAAAATGGTACATCAACAGCCAATAAATCATTCAAAAAAGACTGGGGATTTGCCCTATTGCTACCGGTTTCCAATTCCCGGTTATAGCTATTTATATAAGTTAAGCCAAGAGTTAATTTATCGCTAGGCTTAAAAGTGAACTGTGCCAGCGCACCATATGGACCATTGAACAAACCATTATCATCTGAGGGGTCATTAGCTGAAGAAGCCAAATACGCCAAACTCAGTTCTAAACTCTTGCCCAACTCCTGTCTTAATACTAGCCCAGCACCATCCTCTAGCTGAGAATAAATTGGGTTGCGAGTGCCAAAAGCTGACAAAGCACCTTCTCCGCCATCGCCATCCAAGATATTTACTGTGTCAGTAATATCATCTGCATCACTGCCATTCGCATAAACACCGATAGTGGTGCTTTCACCCAAAGGGAAACCATAGAAGATTGTTTCAATCAAGGCATCATTGGAACCATCACCTTCCTCACTGGCAAAGGATAACCTACCCTCTGGCGTGCCAATCTCTGGATTGACAATATTATTAGTCGCAATGCGGATTTTCAGTTCATCTTCTCCAGTAAAGCTGGAGAGTAAATCCAGACGTACCCTTGCCCCAAAGGTTGTATTGTTATCGTCATTTTCTGAGAAAGCATCAGTCAAACCAAAGACAGCTTCCCCTGCTAGTTTTGTAGTCGTGGAAAACTGATTGGCTTCCAACTCAGCATTACTAGCTTCCAAGGCATCTACACGACCCCGCAATGTCGCTAACTCCGCAGCAAATTCTGACTGCAACCGTTCCAATGTGGCTAAATCTTCTTTAGTCACCAAATTTCCTGTATTCGTGGCAATTAATTCGTTAACTCTGTCTAGACAAGCATTCAAACCTGCGGCAAATTCGTAGCGCGTCATCGACCGATTGCCTCTATACGTGCTGTTAGGGTATCCAGCAATACAGCCGTAACGTTCTACTAAAGATTGCAGTGCAGTAAAAGCCCAATCTGTAGGTTTCACGTCTGATAACTGAGAAACCGATGTAACCTGCGCGATTTTGTTATCTTGGCTGATTCTCTCTTGGGCGTGTGGTGAGAATTGAGGATCTTTTGAGACAACTTTTGGCGACTCAGAGGTTGGAAAGATTGATTCTGCACTTAACAGTAACTGGTGGTGAGGAGTATCAAAAGCGTTGTCCTGTTGATTATCAGCTTGCGTTGTCACCCTTTTTACAGTCGGGTCTTCGTTTGTTGCTGCTGAATTTTGAGCGGGGGAAATATTTTTTATTTGGTTAGGTGTTATTTCCTTTGCAACCGCACCTCTAGTAACAACCAGCGTTGTTCCCAAAACAGCGAAACTAGCTAGCAAAGATTTGCACAAGCTTTTTGTCATCTTTAATTCTTTCCTCACAGCTAAATAACACGGGAGTAAAGTCCGGAGGATAACATGATGTTGGCGATAGAAGCAATCAGGACAACTTGGAGAACGTCAGTTATATTCATTAAAAGTCATAATCGTTACCTCGGTTTTTTATTTGTATCAAGTTTTTCAAGTGCAGAATCAAGTGCTTGGTTGCCTTGATTCAAGGTGTAAGTTTGTTTTGCAGTAATTAGCAAAGCAATGAAAATTAGCAGTTGGACTGGCAAGGGTGCAAAAGCCAGACCAAAAAAAAGTAAAAACAAGGCTATTAATCTAACTAATAGCCGCTCTATATCATCCGCAATATTTGCACTGATATAAAAAGAAGCTATGCCAAGTGCTAGGGTGATTAATGAAGTAATTAACATGACAAGTAAATAGTGGCTTTTACGGTTTTGGATTGCAAATATCTACTAAGGCGTACTGTTAGCGCACACTAAAGAAGAGCGATCGCTCTTTTGAACGGCGCTGGGCAAATTCTATCAATTCTACAGAACTGACAAGCTGACTAAAAGCATTACTGGGTAAGGCTTTAATAAAAACAAGGCTTACGCAAAGCATAACGTTCATTTGCGGTAATTCATGAATTACCGCTACGCAAGAATCAGGTTTTCGGCCACATCTTGCGTAAGTCCTGAAAAAGCTATTAAGCGACAAGTCTATATAGGATTGCTATATTCTCGAAAAGCAAAGATTGAAAAATAGCTTTCTTCCTTGAAAAGCACTACAAACTTACTTTTAACTTTTCAAGAGAACAAAACCTCAGATGCTTTCCCCTCTGTAAAGCCCCGATCCGATATTATCGCCCTTATTATCTATAAATTTAAGCTGCCAATAGGGACAAAATCGGGACAAAATCGTGGCGATCGCTATCCTTTAGCCGCACTCTGTGAGCAGAGATGTTACTAATCCATAGATTTTAAAACTTTTACCCAAATACCATCAGTTTTTGCAATAGAACTATTTAAAAACATTTTTCCCAGATTTTATCCCTACTTTGTCACCTTACACAGCAGATAATAATTATGCCTGTGGCAACAAATTTGATGAAGGTGCAATGAATAGCAGTCTCCTTTACCAATCAGTTGATGCTCTACTTACTCGGAGAAATGACACTCCGCTGATTAAGGATTTTGATGCTTCAAAGCAGGTTGAGCTGTTTGTAACATTGAAGCAACTTCAGTTTAGCGGTCAACTTGTGTTAACCGATGTAATGGGACGAGGATGGATTGTTTATCTGTATCGCGGTTTTATCGTCTATACCACTGGTGGAGATCACTCAGTGAGACGGTGGAAGCGCAATTCAGTGATCTATCTGCCTCAGCAACCTGTTGATATTTCAGCACTACAGTACGAATTGGTTAATACGGCGGATAAAGATGTTGATACCTGTTGGCAGTACCAACTATTGTGTTTGTGGGTAGAGCAGCAAAAAATTACGAAAGAGCAAGCTGCCAAGGTAATTTGGTCTACGATTGTGGAAGTGTTGTTTGATATCACGCAAGCAACACAGGTTACTTATGAACTGAGACCGAACAAAACGCTGCCTAAGAGACTTGTTTTGATTGATGCAGCGCAAGCCGTTGCGGAAGCAGATCGGCTTTGGCAAACTTGGAAGGCTGCAAAATTGGCTGATTTTTCCCCTAATAAAGCGCCTGCCATTAGTCAGTCAGGGGAACTGCAACAGCGAATTTCAAACTCAGTTTACCAAACGCTCAGCCAACTTTTACAACAACAGCAGACCCTGCGTGAAATGTCAATAGAGACGAAGCAGGATGTGTTGACTGTCACCCGTTCACTGTTGCCCTATATTCAGTCGGGTTTGGTGGAATTAAGAACTATTGCTGACCTACCAGCCCCAGTCTTTTCATCATCAACACAATCAGAAACTCGACAACCTTTAATTGCCTGTTTAGATGACAATCCTTGGGTTAGCCAAGAGATGGAAAAGATTCTCACAGCAGCAAACTATCGGTTTGTCGGTCTCAATGATCCTTTGCGAGCGATCGGCGTTTTGTTAGCGCTGAAGCCGGATCTGATCTTTCTAGATTTGATGATGCCGAATACAAACGGGTATGAAATTTGCAGCAAGCTACGTAAGCTTTCCTGCTTCCGCCATACGCCAATTATTATTTTGACGGGAAATGATGGAGTCATTGATCGAGTTCGAGCTAAGGTGGTTGGTTCTTCAGATTTTCTCAGTAAAGAAACTGTTGATACTCAGCAAGTCCTAGGTGTAATCAATAAGCACCTGAGACAGATTCATCTCACTTAACCGGCGTTGTGAATCAAATGGGAAAAAGCAAGTTAAAAAACATTCAGTTAGTAGGGATTTAGGTCTCGCAAAGCTTAATACAGCTTGTAAAAGGCATTTGTGAAACCTACCCTTACTTGGGAAGAGAAAAATTTTTGAATTTTTGAATTTTGAAGTGCTTTAGCTGTGGCTATCCGTTATTTGTTGGAGGTACATAATTTATGAATCTTACGCTGACTACTGAGGATTCCTCGACTACTCAAACAGTTGCCTTGGTAGTTGATGATTCCCTACCTGCGCGGGAAATGATTACAAAGTATTTGCATCAATTCGGTTTTCGTGTTTTGACAGCCAGTAACGCACAAGAAGCAATACAAGAAATCAGTAAATATAAACCCAATATCATACTCCTAGATGTTGTCTTACCTGATCGAAGCGGTTTTGCGCTTTGTCGAGATTTAAAGGCGACAGATGAGACCACTAATATACCCATTATTCTCTGCTCAATTAAAAAAACGAGTGCTGATAAATTCTGGGGATTAAAGCAGGGAGCAAATGCTTACTTATCTAAGCCAGTTGCTGAGGAAGAACTACTCAGCGCTATCAACATTTGTTTAGGTGTCAAGTCTGACATTTAAGGAGACACCAATGGCGTCTGACTCTTTACCCACATCGGACTCTTTACCATCATCAACGACAGTTCCATCCTCCGCAAAGGCAAAAGAGCAGTTTTTACGGTTTCAGCTTGTTCCTGACACAACAGTATTGCTGACAATTTCTCTGATTGCTGAGGTGTTGACAATCCCTGTTGATCAAATTACGCCAATTCCTCAACTTCCTGTGTGGGTAATGGGGGCTTATAACTGGCGGGGTGAGGTACTCTGGATGGTTGATCTGGCTCACTTGATCGGGTTCACTCCTTGGTATCAACAAGGTATAAGTGCAACCTATACCGCAATTGTACTGCGTGCCCGCTCTATGAGTACGCTAGAAAACAATGCTGAGAACCAGATGATAGGGCTAGTGATAAACCGAGCAGAAATGATGGAGTGGTACGATCCGGATTTGCTTCAATCTCCGTCGTCTGATGTCGTCACCCCTGAGTTGATGCCGTTTTTGCGCGGATACCTATTGAAACCCAATGGTGAACGCTTAGCCGTTTTGGATGATGAAGCCATTCTTACCGCCATATCCCAGTCATAAATGATTGTTCTGCCTTTCTTAGGCTTGAGATGACTGCAATCAACTGCTCAGTTTTCATGAGGTAAATTCCATGACTCAGAATCCTGTTAGGCCGCTGTTGCCTAACGCCCAAAATGCAAAGACCAGTAGAAACTTATCCAAAACTCAACAGCTTTTTCGCCAATGGGGGAAAGTCAGTTGGTGGAAGGAATTGAGTCTACAAGTATTGAGATTACCCAAGAGTTTGCCAAGAAAAATCACGGTTCTGGCAGTCGCAATCAGTGTGATTCCGATCGCAACCGTTGGGAGTATCGCTTATACCTTGGCAAGTCGCTCGATCACAGCGCAAATTTTTGCAGAGCAAGAAACCCGCATTTTTGGCTTGAGCAGAACACTCAGCATCACCATTAATGAGTTCGTTGAAGACGCTGAAACCATTGCTAAATCACCTTTGGTGATAGAGCCACACTCACAACAATTAAACACAACGATTTCTGAACCTTTCCCGACCGACCCACCATTAAACTCAACGACTTCGCAGGATAAAAAAGTAGCTCAGCTAAACAGTTTTATGGAGGCTAGCAACGGGAAATACGACAGTATTGCTGTCATTGACATAACGGGCAAATTGTTGTATCAGTCCCATGCATCGCGACCATTTAGTGCTTACGAGAAATATAGCGATCGAGAGCATTTTCAGCGCGTATTATTAACCCAGTCTCCAGCCATTAGCGACCCAAAGACGACTCTCTCACCAGGCAGAAGTCATCTGGAAGTCGCTGCGCCCATTAAACAGCCTGGAACGGGTGAAATCATTGGTATCGTTCTGATTAGAATGTCATCAGAACGTCTAAACGAAATATTTAAATTTATTCAAGACAATTCTTGGGAATATGAGATTGCCACTCCCGATGGGCAAATTTTTGCAGCCGCTGAAGCAGATATGATTGGTCATTCGGCTGAAGCCGATTATGAGGGAATTTCCCATACATGGTCACAGATGGTGGAAAATCTCAAGCAGAAATCGGTACTGACCTATGTTGCAATGGATAAGAATGACCAGGAAGAAGTTTTAGTCAGTTTTGCAAATATGCCTGCGTTAAGGGGAGTGCGAGAACCTGGCTGGACAGTGGGTATTGCCCGCCCTACAGTGGAAACCTTTGCTCCTTTGAGGAAGCTACGCCAAATTCTACTTGTTGGAATAATCATAGCAGCCCTAATGGTAGGGGCCATTGCGGCTATCCTAGCGAAGCGGGCTACTCGTCCCCTCCGAGCTGCAACCTCCGCCGTGGAGAACATGGGGCAAGGAAAATTGAATACCCGTCTGAATGTGCAAGGGGAAGATGAGCTTGCTGTGCTATGTACCACCATCAACAACATGGCGGAGCAAATAGAACAGTTCGTGCAAGAGAAAGAACTCTTGCAAAAGCGGGTGTTCGAGTTACTGATGGAAGTAGAACCTGTCAGTAAAGGAGATTTGACAGTCTATGCTCAGGTGACGGACGATGAAGTTGGTACGGTCGCTGACTCTTATAACTATGTGATTGAGAGCTTGCGGAAGATTGTAACCCAAGTCCAAACCGCAACCAATCAAGTAGAAGTAACAGCGAATCAAAGTGAGGGTCTTGTTCAAACTTTAGTCACAGGTGCTTTGCAGCAGTCAGAGAAAACTACAAAAGCTATCGAGCGGATTCATGTAATGGATAACTCGATCCAAGCGATCGCCGCCAACGCTAAAGCCGCAGAAGCAACAGTTCAACAAGCCACTGAAACCGTCCAAATGGAAAATGAACTGATGAATTTAACTGTAGACGGTATTGTGGCTATCCGAGATACAGTAGCAGAAACTGCGAAAAAAGTCAAGAACTTAGGCGAATCTTCCCAAAAAATCTTTACAGTGGTAAATCTGATTAAGAATTTTGCGGAGCAAACCAATGTTCTGGCGCTGAATGCATCCCTTGAAGCTGCTCGCGCTGGTGAAGAAGGTCGAGGTTTTGCGATCGTTGCTGAGGAAATCCGAGAGCTAGCCCAGCAATCGGCAAAAGCCACCAATGACATCGAAAAGCTGATATCCAGCATTCAGCGGGCAACCAGTGAGGTGGTTACGGCAATGGAAGTTGGTACTGAACAGGTTGTGTCTGGAAGCAGATTGGTGGATGAAACCCGTTTGGGGTTAAACCAAATCGTCACAGCTAATGCTCAAATCTATCAAGTAGTGGAAGCGATCGCTCAAGCAACGGTTGAGCAAGCGCAAAACTCTGAGATTGTCACCCAAACGATGGCGGAAGTTGCTACCATCGCGGAAAACACAGCAAAATCAGCGACGAATGTATCGGTTTCCTTTGAGAAACTAATCGCAGTTGCCAAAGTGCTGCAAGGAAATGTCAGTCAATTCAAAGTAGATTAGCATTCAACGTTCCACTGATGACTTAGTACAGCTTTGCGTAAAATCGTAGCGTTTTTAAACGCAGAGGATCGCAGAGTAAACAAGGGAGGAACGCAGAGAATTTCTGAATTTAATTCGATACGAATTTGTGCAAATTTGTACTTAGGGAGAAGCAGATTATGCCAATGTCCCGCAATGTCCACGACCAAACTTACCAATTTTTCGTTGAAGAAGTCCCTGAACTGCTGGAAGTAATCGAAACAAGGCTACTCACACTGAGGTCTGAACGCAGTTCTGCCAAACTCCACGAGTTAATGCGAGCCGCTCACTCCCTTAAAGGAGGTGCTGCGATTGTGGAGCTTGAGGGTATCATAACTATTGCCCATCGACTAGAGGACATTTTCAAAGCACTCTACGACGAGACAGTAAAAATTGATGCCGAACTCGAAGGATTGCTGCTACAAGCCTACGATTGTCTCCGACTTCCCCTTACAGAGCAGATTACAACTGGCTACTTTGACTTAGAGTCAGCCTTAACCACTGCTGAACCTATATTTACTAAGATAGAAGAAAAACTGGGAGATGCACTGACTCGGGCTAACTTTTATATACCTGACTCTGCGGATCTAAACGTTGACATCGTTGCGTCAGTCTTTGAGGTCGATGTGGCTCAGGGCTTAGAGCGCCTTACTACCACAATCGCTGCTAACCCCCAAAACCATGAAATTGCTGAAGAGTTACGCACACAAACAGAAGTTTTTGCTAGATTTGCTGAGTTTCTAGAGCTTCCAGGGTTTAAAGCGATCGCGGAAATGACTTTAGCAGCCCTAGAAGCTCACCCCGATCAAGCACTGCACATCACTCAATTGGCAATTGCTGATTTTACCTCAAGTACAGAGACTGTCCTTGCAGGCGATCGCACCCAAGGAGGTAGCCCCTCAGCAGCCCTGATGGCTTTAGCAGAAACCACCAGAATCGACGAAGCACCCTTAAATATATTTGATCCTGCGATCGCTTCTGAATCTAACGAAGCGATTGACGAAGCAGACGTAAATATATTCGACCCTGCGATCGCTTCCCTAAACTCAGAAACTGTAGTTGAACACCCAGAAGAGGCTTTCTCCCTTTCCTTAGAAGAATTGTTGAGTGGGAAGAAATCGGTTACAGCGGAAGAAGCGAGTGATAACAGCCCAGTTTTCCTGTTTGAAACTGATATAGAAGAGGTAATACCAACCGTCAACGATCTGGAATCGGCAACTAACATTATCTTTGGGACTGAAGCAGCAGAAGAAATACCATCTCTACCTGAGCTAAATCTTGCTAGCCTCTCGCAGCGAACAGAACCTTCTTCAATTGAGTCCGCTCCAAAGCAGGAATTTCAGATTCGCAAACAGGTTCAGGAACAGCTTTCCACTAATGCTGCCAATATTTCAGTTCGGGTTGACCTGGCTCGGTTAGAGCGGATGAATAATCTCTTGGGCGAATTAACGATTAACCGCAATATGTTTGCTCTTGAGAATGAACAAACTCAGGAAGCTATTGAAGAGTTACTCCGTCGTTTTGATCGCTTTCAAGAAATCATCAAGCAGATACAAAATGTATCAGACACCCTGTTGGTTGCTTCAGAATCCACTGACCGCAGACAGAAGGTGGCGTTAGGGAACGGGAACCAGGAATTAAGATTCTGGAATGAATCCCCTCATCGTTCGTTCGATTCTAAACATAGTCCTTCTGCATCTGGTCTTCAGTTATCGGCTTCTGGGTTCTCCTTGGCGGAGTTTGATGCTCTGGAAATGGATCGCTACGGAACTCTATATTCTTCGCTACAGGGAGTCTTGGAAGAAGTCGCACAACTCAGAGAAGCTGTAGATGATATTGCCTTGTTTAGTGGACGCTCGAATCGAACAATTCGACAAGAGCGGCAAATGCTCTCTCAGCTGCGGGATGAATTGATGTGGTCACGTATGTTGCCAATTGGTAACGTGCTAAATCGTTTTCCCAGAGTCTTGCGGGATCTGTCTACCACCCATAACAAACCTGTCAACTTGAAACTAATAGGAACAGAAGTACAGGTTGAAAAAGCCATTGTGGAGAAGCTTTATGATCCACTTCTGCACTTACTTCGGAATGCCTTTGATCATGGTATTGAGCCGACCGATATTCGGCGTCAACAAGGAAAACCAGAGCAAGGCGAAATTGAAATTCGAGCCTATCACCAGGGCAACCAAACAGTTGTTGAAATACGGGATGATGGTCAGGGACTCAATTTAGAGCGTATTTGTTCAAAGGCGCTTGAAAGAGGCTTATTGTTGCCAGAACAATTGACAGTGACTTCTACGGCGGACTTGATTGACCTGATCTTTGAGCCAGGTTTTTCCACCGCAAGTCAGGTGAGCGAACTTTCTGGACGGGGAGTTGGGCTAGATGTCGTGAGGGCACAGTTACAATCTCTCAAAGGCAGTATTAGCGTCACCTCCTCTCCAGGACAAGGCACAACCTTTACTTTACGCCTGCCATTTACACTAACGGTCGCCAAATTACTAGTTTGCTTAGTGGGTTGCACAACTGTAGCACTGCCAATCGACAGTATCGTAAGGATTATCACTCCCCAAGCCACTCAGACTCACCTAGTTGATAGCCAGAAATTTTTTACCTGGCAAGAACAGTCTATTCCTGTTTATCGATTGGCTGATCTTGTGGGTTACAACTGTCCATTGCCGGAAACCTTTTCTAGCAATGCGGCGATCGCTGCCTCCTCAACAGAAAACACAATCTCACCACTGCTGCTGATTCGTCAAGGGCAAGAGATGTTTGCTCTCGAAGTTGACCAGCTAGTTGCTGAACAAGAACTGGTGATTAAACCCTTTGGAGCAATAATCGCCCCTCCCAACTATATTTCTGGTTGTACCATCCTGGGAAGTGGCAATTTAGTTCCCGTGATTAATGGGGTGATATTGGTAGAAGAGTTTCTGGCGCAAAGCAAAAATACCATAGCTGCCGAATCTTTAGCGGCTCACAAGCATTTGTCTACCTACGAGACACCCACAACACCTACAGTGCTTGTGATTGATGACTCTGCTACCGCTAGACAAGCTTTGGTTCTGACTTTAGAAAAAGCTGGCTATCGAGTTTTACAAGCGCGGGATGGATGGGAAGCGATCGAACAACTGCGGCATGGTTCAATCAGCGTACAACTGATAATCTCTGATGTTGAAATGCCTAATATGAATGGGTTTGAGTTTCTTGAATATTGTCGCCAAGACTCTGAACTCGCAACAATCCCTGTAGCAATGCTAACAACTCGCGGTAACACTAAACACCGCAATTTAGCAATGCTCCTAGGAGCTAGCGCTTACTTTACCAAACCTTATATTGAGTTAGAGCTGCTATCGGCACTGAGCAACATTGTTGGTCAGAATCCGCCTCAAAAAATGCCTTACCTATGATATGGACTCAAAAAAATCATAGGGATTTCTTAGCCTATCCTTAACCTTGTTTAAGATGAAGCTTTAACTTCATATTATTTAATAAGAGATGATATTGTTTGATCAAATGGTCTTGTTTTATGAACAAGACCATTTTTGATTGTGATTAGCACTCACGCTAATAGCAATCCGATTTGAGTTGGAAAACGGTTGTGAGGATTGTTATTTATCATTGGTTATCTGACATCTTGCACGCCTATGCAATAGTCGTACGGCGAAGCCGAAAAAATCTCACCTGCCAGGTTCAACCTGGCAGTTGAGGATTAGAGCCTCTGGCTCTTGTTGAGAATAGTGCAAGATATCAGTTATTGGTCTTTATGAAGCAATGAATAACAACTGAGCAAATGACGAATTACAGTCATCCACACAGTTTAGAAATTACAGCAGTTTTCACGTATTTGAACCACATCTATCGTAGGGGCACAGCAATGCTGTGCCCCTACAGCGTGGTCTATTTACCTGAAAATAGCTGTCGAATACATTGCTTTTAATCAAATTGTTCCTGATAGCATTTAGACCCTTTAGATCAATAGACTTTTGATAAATTGGCGAAGACCTTATGTCTCAAAAAAAAACAGAAACAACAATCCTAGTTTTACTTCTTTTAACTGCAACTGGACTAGTTGGTTTAGGGTTTTGGTGGGCTAGTGATGGATCTGGTTTTGGATCTGCTAATAACTTGTTCGTGGATTCTATAGATAGTCCTAGGGAAAAACTAAAGAAACCTTCTAATCAGGTTCAAACCTTTACCACTGATGATCAGGCTCGAACCTTTGCCGAAGTGCCAAATACTCCGTCCGGGTTATTTAGTTATGGAGGTAGTACAACTTGGGCACCAATCCGAAAAACACTAGATCCAATTATTCAAACTAACCAACCGCAATTTAAATTACGCTACACTAATCCAGTCGTTGGTAAACCTGGCTCTGGTACTGGCATTAAGATGCTGTTAGAAAACCAGCTTGCTTTTTCTCAATCTTCGCGTCCTGTTGAAGAGAAAGAATACCAAAAAGCACAGGAACGCGGTTTTTCCCTCAAAGAGATACCAGTAGCGATAGATGGAATTGCGATCGCTGTTCATCCCAATCTAAACATTCCTGGTCTGACTGTCACTCAACTCAAAGATATCTACACAGGCAAAATCAACAACTGGAAGCAAGTTGGTGGACCAGACCTCCCCCTTACTCCCTACTCTCGACTTCAAGAAGCAGGTGGTACGGTTGAATTCTTTGTAGACAACGTTTTGCAGGGTGGGAAACTTGGCAATAACGTAAAGATTGTTGATGACACAACCAGGGGGCTGAGAAAAGTGGCTTCAGACCCTGGTGGTATTTATTATGCCACTGCCATTGAGGTGTTGACACAATGTAATGTCAAACCTTTGCCGATTGGGTCTAAAGCAGACCAACTGGTTCCTCCTTATAAAGAGCCTTTAGTAGATCCTTCTCAATGTCCAAATCAGCGCAACAGCCTAAACAGAGTAGCCATACAAAATGGACAATATCCAATTACTCGCCGATTGTTTGTGATCGTTAAGCAAAACGGTCTAGAGGATGAACAAGCTGGTATGGCTTATGCTGCTTTGTTATTAAGCGCTCAGGGTCAGGAATTGATTAACAATGCAGGATTTGTTAGCCTTCGCTAGCTAGTTAAACTCAGAAATCTGTCTTTTGTCCCGAGTTTGTCACCTTTTTGTCCCAGGTTCGTCTATCTCTTTTTGCTTTACTAAAAGTAACAATCTACTTAACTTATTTACAATTTCAATACCCTTACTATCAATGCATTCTAAGAATCTGGTTCTTCGTGTTTGCTGCCACTTCAAGCCCTAGCCTGGTGTACTGCTAGCTAAATTCAGCTAGCAATGGCAGCGTAGCCCTGATGAGATTAGATCAACTGCTGCTCTGACAATTGCTGCTACTGAGCCTAGCAACTTTCTTGTTGTTGTCTTGTTAGGCTTAACTGAACTCATCCGGCTTTTGATCACAGAGAATTCAAGCAAAAAACACTTCAATCACTGGGATTTTTTTATGTCTTCTAATTCTCTTAAGAGACAGCTAGGCTCATTTGCTCGGCTCAAAGACCGCTTCCTTGCAACACCAGAGCAATCGTTAGAGCAGGCTTATCAGGCGGCGTTGAAAATCGAATTCATTGAAGGTAGATACTTCAATGGTGACAAGATACGTAATAATGGTCACATTGAGTTTCCCCAAGAAGAGTTCGAGAACAATTTGGACATTCTTAAACAAAGAATGAAAGAATTCAATGCGAGTAGATCTACACTCGGCACACTTGGACAAGATCACTTGATGAGGCTGATATTTGTAGAGGGAATTTTAGCAAAATATACTAACGATCCAGACACCTCTGCACTAGCTGCGATCCCATCTACAAATTCTAGCCCAGTCGTTAATCAAAAGTCATATCCACCTGCTGTAAATATCATTGAAGTTAAAGACGTTAAACCCGTCCCTTCTAACAAGAGAAAAAAACAAACTTCAGAATCGCAACCATACGCCGATTCAGACAATGGTAAACCAGGAGTGCTGCCAAGGTCAATCAAGAAAACGTTCGATAAGGTTAAAAACGACTTGAATCCTGGAGCTGAAGAAGAAATTGTCAATGCATATCGCCGCTCCAGAGCAAAAACAGTTATTGCTCTAAGGCTTTTGGGGTTGTTAATTATTGTCCCCCTATTGACGCAACAGATATCTAAAAATTTCTTGATTCTTCCAATAGTAGAGAAGTACAGGGGAGGAGAGGAAGCGCAAGTTTTCTTAAACTCTGAGATGAAGGAAGAAGCTCTTAAAGAACTACACACCTTCAGAGAAGAACTTGAATTGGAAAGCCTGATTAGTTCTGCTCCTAAGATAGAGACAGAAGCTATGGAGGAGCAAGTTAAACATAAAGCAGTTGAACTTACAGAGGAATTTCGTCATAAAAGTGATAGCGCTTTAAGCAACGTTTTTGCTGATATAGTAGCGCTTGTAGCTTTCGCCCTAGTACTGTTGTTCAGACGACAAGATATCGCTGTCCTCAAATCTTTTATAGACAATATTGTGTCTGGTCTGAGCGACAGCGCCAAATCGTTTGCTATTATCCTGACAACTGATATATTCGTTGGTTTCCACTCTCCTCATGGATGGGAGGTTCTGTTAGAAGGTTTGGCAAGCCATCTGGGGGTTGCTCCCAATAAAAGTGCGATCTCTCTGTTCATAGCAACAGTCCCAGTTATCGCTGACACAATGGTTAAGTACTGGATCTTCCGCTCGCTCAGCCGGATGTCTCCTTCAACAGTGGCTACCTTGAAGGAAATGGACGATTGACGTTTGCTCCTTCGGGCATAGCCTACGGCATCAGAATCCTGGTTTTTCAAAGCTAGGAAAGATGAACTAAGTTCAACAAGTAAGTAGAACGACCAAATTAAACATAAAATGCACTTATTAGAAACCCGATTTCTTCGAGAAACCGGGTTTTTGTGTTTTACGTTATAAGTTTATTTAACTTTAGATAAAATTTGTCTAAAGTTCAATCTGTTACTGAATCTTGAGGTGCTTTGACACTCTCCAGGCTGAAGCCACGGAAATTTTTAAGACCTTACTTGATTCTTTTTACTTGGTTTGACTCCCATTCAAGATTAGAGCCAAAATTAAATATTATCCCGCACCCAATTTCTAAAAGCTTGAATTGCTTGGCTACTACCAACAACTTGACTCTGCTGGACATATTTATTTACTAGCTCAATTATCGGAATATCTGGAAAAATAGGACTAAAATTCGACTCTACATATTTTCCAGCTTGCAACACGTTAATTTGTAACCCTTGTTTTCCATATCGCCAAAGTTCTGGTACTCCCAAAATTTGGTAATTATCCAACTGAGTGCGAGAAGTTAAATCAATTTCTATGGCTAAATCTGGGGGTGGGTCTATACTTAAATTTATGCGATTTTTACCAATAATTGCAGCTTGATTTTGAATATAAAAACAGGCATCCGGTTCTACTCCCTGAATCAATTTTTCACTTTTTAGAGTTGTTGAACCTAAAGCATCGTAATTGATACTTTGTTCGTTCAATAAAATTTTTACCATATCGCCAATAATTTCTTTGGCTTTTTCATGTTCGGGCAAGGGAACCATAATTTCTAAAAATCCATGACTATAAGAAAGTCTGGCAGCACGATGTTCTCCCAATTCCGCCAAAATATTTTCAAATTGCTGCCAGCTAACGTCCTCAAGTAGCAGTTGCTGTCCTGGTTGAATCCTCAACTGTCTTAACTCTAATAGCATAAAGATTCATCCAACTCTTTTACTACAATATATCGACCCTGCAACACATTAATCGCCGTATTCATCCCCTGCGGACTCAATACTGCTCGGTTAAAGGAGAAAGGTTAAAGGGAAAAGGGTTGTATCCCTTGCTTTACCCCCTTTCCCCTTCCCCTTTTTCCTAAAACCTACGTTGTATTGCCTGCGGACTCATTTCAAACATCGGTACAAAACAGGCTATTTTCTCAGCCGTAGTTTGTCACTTGCATTCACTCGGCATCGGGTTGAGTCAAGCAAAATAACGCACCAATTGCTGTAACTGCTCAATCCACGCACTTTATGTAACCAATTATACAAAAAAAATGTAACACATCCTGATGTAGAGATGTTGCACTGCAACGTCTCTACAATGTCTATTTCTCGCATTCTTTTTTCAAAATGGTATTATTTGCGATCGCCCAACATCACATCTAGATAGAGCCAAAATAGTTAGCAAAAGCGATGATATTGACTGGAAGCATCATTTATGCTATATATGGCGGCTATGCTACTTCAGGTATAAATAAAATAACTCTGGAATACTTATCCCCTATCAATTCGCCGCACTATGAACAGGGGTGAGGTTTTGTTATGTTTGACTCTTTATTACGGGCTTACGCTCCTTTACTTATATGGATAAGTTTAGGAATTATACTGTTTCGATTTATGCCAGCAAATTTCTCTACACGGCTTGGTATTCTACTCTACTGGGTTGGGGTTCCATTACAATCTTTCATGTTCGGGCGTCGAACGGAACTAAGCACCGAGACACTGCTGATTCCCTTGGTTGTTGTGGAAGCTTCGCTGCTAAGTATGGGTTTGGCACTACTAAGCTGGTGGGGATGGCAAAAGTTTAATCACCACAATACACAACAGCAATCTCAAAAGCAGCAAATTTCCCTGGAGCGATCATTTGATGCAGGAGCAGATGCTATTTTTCAAACAGCACTCCAAGAGCAACATGCCACGCGATCGCGCTTTGGCAGCTTTATCTTAGCTGCCATGCTTGGTAATACTGGCTTCATCGGTATGACATTAGCAGACGTCCTCATCGATCCCCTTTATTTGGACTGGGCAATTATATACAACGTTTCTGGTATCATCACTTACAGTCTGGCTGTCTTCGTTGCTAGCTATTTTGGGCAAAGTAAAACACAACATCCTTGGTGGAATTCATTACGAGATGTTCTCACAGTTCCTAGCCAGTGGGCTTTTTTCCTTGGCTTGCTCAGCCAACATGTGGAATTACCTTTGGTTGTCGAGTCAGGATTGCAGGCAATGATTTGGGTCGTCTTTGCTGGTGCTTTGTTGCTGCTTGGGCTTCACCTCGGCTCCATCACAGGCTGGCCAAGTTTAGAACTAGCCTTAATTCCGGCAGTGTTAAAACTTTTAGTCATCCCCGCAATGGTGGGGTTAACTGCTACCTGTCTAGGATTAACAGGCCAGCCACGCCTGGTATTGGTACTGATGGCAGGAGTTCCCACAGGATTGGTGACGCTAATCTTAGCCGAGGTGTATGACCTAGACCGAGAGTTGCTGATCAGTAGTATTACTCTGACTTTAATAGGGGTATTGGTAATTCTGCCTGTGTGGCTTTTTTGGTTGAACTAACTCAAAACGCGATCGCCAAATCGCCAAATTTGTCTTCATGAAAATCAATACAAAATCCTCCACTAAGTATGGTACGTTAAAGTCTACCGCTTTCCGTCTGCTTCAATCCAATTACTCCTCACGCAAACCTGCTTTCAACCATAAAAAAGACATCAATCGGTACTGGTAATACCAAACCTATTGATGTCGGTTTAGATTTTAGAATCTGTATGGGTTGCAGTTATAGTGAACAGACGGTTACTTCTCTATAGGCATAACCTCCAACAATCAAGACCAAAGAGATACACACAGGGTAAGGACTTGAGTTCCATAACCAGGAAACAGGGTGTTAGGGTGTCCGAGTGTAAAGGCGTAAGAAGCCAAGCAAAAACAAGCAGAATATTTTCTTCGCTTACACTTCTATTACCCTATACTCCTACACTCCTATTACCCTACAACCGGTCAGGAGGACATTGACGGTAAATCACGCTGCTGAAATGCGTGCATTAAGCAGTTAGTATTAAAACACTGAAGAAAGACCAGTCAGTAAAAATGTATTCTAAAAGAGCCATTTAAACTGGCTGGTCTTCTCGCGTTCATCCACATGAATGATACGTCTTGTAGTTTGCCCTGTCAAGACGTATCATTCCCGATCCTTACGTCTAATATGAAAGAAAAATTACAAAAGCAGGGAAAATCTCCGTTAAGGTTACTCAGAGAACAAGCTGGTTTTACTCGTCCTCAAGTTAAACAAATGATTGGTGTATCAGAACGCAGACAAGCAGATTGGGAATCTGGTAAAGCGATGCCAAGCGTTGAAAATCTTGTCGCGCTGGCTCGTCTTTACAAAGTTTCATTAAAAACGATATGCAATTCTTTAGGAATTGACATAAAAGACGTACCTGATGATACATCTCCACCGGAAAATATCACTGAAAGCTGATACAAAAATTTATAAAATCTCAGCTAATGGTTAATGGTTAATGGTTAATGGTTGGTGGTTGATGGTTAATGGTTAATGGTTAATGGTTAATGGTTAATGGTTAATGGTTAATGGTTAATAGCCATGAACTATGAACCATGAACTATGAACCATGAACTATAACCATGAACTATGAGTCAGCGTGTAAACACAGCAACGGCGAAGCCGTCAGCACCATTTCTGGAAGATTTTGCGCCCCCATTGGGCGTATTACTCTTTGAGAAATTGCTCTCTGGGTGTTGATGCGATCGCGCAGAAGCACCCGCCAAAGGCGATCGCACTTCTCGTAAAAAAAGTCGCCATTCACTCTCTGCATCCGCAGCGTGTATTGTGCGATCCAAAAATTCTTCGACAAGAGCAAAAGCAACTTGATTGGGTTCACAAAGTAACTCTTTCAAGGCTTTTTCGCACTTAGCAAGGCTTTGGGCATGAGCTATCTTAAGACTGAGTAGCACTTGTCGAGGAGAAGGTGAGGCGGTAAGCTTGATTGTTTTCGGTTCATTTGGCGTTAATCCATCCAGATGGGGACGAATGCGATACTGTACAAATCCCCGATAAGAAAGCTCAAACTCAGCTAAAGTCTGTAATCCTAATTTGAGTTTACTTGGTATCCCTGGCATAAGTTGGTCAGGTATTTGCACAGCGAGTTTTTGGAGAAATTCAGAACCTTTAGCTTCCATAATTTCTCCTAAACCGCCCTTTTCAATCAAGACCTTTGCAACTTGTGACTTCATTTGGTCAAGCGATCGCTTCAACCCGTCATCCAATAACAATAAATTTTGCGAAAGATGGGCGCGAATTTCATTCAAGTATTTTTCATAAACTATTTCGTAGCTGTTTTCAATTTCATAACGCTTTTCAATTTCCTTAATTGTAGGAATTCTTGTATCAGTTCGACATACTTGTAAAACGGCTTCTACTTGTTTTTTCAAATCAGTATTTGCATCTAGCTGCTTTTTCTTAAATTCTTTCAGCAGCTTTTCAAAACCATTTTTTATTTCCTGCCAAATTTCCGCAAATTCTAAATCGAACAACGCCAACTCGTGAGGATTTTGCTTGGTTTCTTCCAAAACCTTACTAATTTTCTCTAACTCAGTATTAACTTGACTTTGGAGTAAGAATAATCTTTGTTGGTACAAGAAAACGTTTTTTTGGTCTAATTCAGTAATATTTGTTGCCAAGTAGTCGATAACTTGCTCTAAAACTTTGTTAACTTCTTGAGTGTTAGCACAGTTAGCCGTGAGACAATTTACAAAATTTATGTTTGTTTTAGCTATATTCTGTGCCAAATCTGCGCAAAGTTTTGAGTTGTCGCCATAGCTAGAATTAGCATCTGTACTGTTGGCGATCGCGAAAGACCACAAATTGAGTGGTAAATCAATTGATGCTGTACGCGCTGTCTCATAAAGACGCCCATCTACATCTGTCCAACAATCTTCAGATGACTTTGGCATTCTGACAAACAACACCACATCAACATCTTGTCCCAAAGTTCTAATTAGGTGCTGTTCATTACTAATACCTGTATCACCCAAAGCAGGCATATCTACAAAAGCAATTTGTCCAATTTCAGCATGAGGAAATTGACAGAAAATTTCTACTTCCTCTACCGCTAAATACTTAAATATCCGTTCTCCGTCGGGAGTATTTTGAGCTACATACTCACAGATTTCATCTTGAGAAATCCGATGGGGTGAAGATAGGCGCAGCAGATGGCGATATTTTTCTATATTAGTATGATAATTCTTCAGGTATTCATACATTATTCCCGCTTGAGAATCTTCGGGAAGGAAACTGGGTAAGGGAGGCAGGGGTTTACTGGCAAAATCATCAATTGTTACCGGTTTTGTACCTAAACTGAGTTTGTCATAATATGGGTGAATCACCTGATCTAGTAATGACCGTTCGGAGTGAAACCAAACCTGAGCATGAGTTTCAACTGAAGGATGGTGATAAATTGTACTGCGAACAGCAGTGGAATTTTCCCTGTCCCCATCCGGAATCTCAGCCGCAGATAATCCAGTTAAACTCTGGAGTAAACGACTCTTACCTTGCCTTGCTCGTCCCACAACTCCAATTTTGAGCGTATCTCGGCAAAAGCGTACCTTTAGCTTATCCAGAGCTTTAATTTCAGTATTAATACTGAATAAAAGTCTATTTAAATCTATTTCTTGCACAGCGGCAATAATCTTTGGATCATTAACTTGCAGTAACAAATAATTGCGGTGTCCTTCTAGCTGGCGAAATGCTGAGCAAAGAGACTTGAGACTTGCCTCTACATCAGCGATTTTTTCTCCAAGGGGACGGCGTTTTTCAACAATGTTAGCTATTCTTCGAGTTGTATTTGTGTTCATTTGACAACTTATTCAATCAGTGATTCAGTGTTTACCGAGAGACTGAGCAATAATCGCGACTATCTATATAAAGTAATTTACCTATACATAGATGAAAAGATAAAAAATTGATATGTTATTTACCCTGAGATAGTGTTCCCAAGCTGAGGGGGAAACTAACACTGGTGGTTGTTCATAGTTCATGGTTGATGGTTCATAGTTCATAGTTCATGGTTCATAGTTCATGGTTCATAGTTCATAGTT
>JBHYDF010000084.1:10412-31673 GCA_051861145.1 Nostocaceae cyanobacterium | reverse complement strand
GAGTTAGGAGTTAGGAGTTAAGAGTTAGGAGTTAGGAGTTAAGAGTTAGGAGTTAGGAGTTAAGAATTGAGAATTATTCAGTTAACAATAAATCTCTAAGTAAAAACTCCTCCTAACTCCCAACTCCTCACTCCTCACTCCTCACTCCTCACTCCTCACTCCTCACTCCTCACTCCCAACTCCTCACTCCTAACTTTTGTTGCCATGAAGTTGCCTATCCATCCGATTATGGAACAGAGTTTTGCGGTTATTGACCGCGAAATCGGCGAACATAACTTTAATAGTGCGGAGTATGCGATCGCTCGTCGGATAATTCACAGTACTGCTGATTTTGAGTTCAAGCACCTGATCCGGTTCTCTCCAAAAGCTATTGAGGCGGGAATTACAGCACTACGTCAGCGTGTGCCTATTATTACTGATGTGGGCATGGTAAAACAGGGAGTAGCGGGATTAGTAGCCCAAACCTTTGGGAACCAGTTAATCAGTGCTGTGGAAGTTGCGGATAAGGCACTTCCTGGGAAAACCCGCACGGAAACGGGATTACTCCAATGTTACAAGGAATTTCCAGAGGCAATTTTTGTTATTGGTAATGCGCCTACAGCTTTACTCGCACTTTGTACTGAGTTAGCAAATGCCACAGTACTACCGGCTTTAGTAATAGGTGTTCCTGTGGGCTTTATTTCTGTTGTCGAATCAAAAGCAGCACTAGCACAAACACCAGTAAATCAGATTCGTGTAGAAGGGCGCAAGGGTGGTTCTCCTGTCGCTGCTGCTATCTTGAATGCTTTAATTGTATTAGCGTGGGAGGAAGGAGTTAGGAGTTAAGAGTGAGGAGTGAGGAGTTAGGAATTAAGAGTGAGGAGTTAGGAATTATAATATTTAGAATAAAGTTTAAATGCAAAACTCAAAAATTTTAACTCTATTAACTCCTAACTCCTCACTCCTAACTCCTCACTCCTAACTCCTAACTCCTAACTGTTTGAAAATTGTTGATAAGCAAGATAAATAGCTTCTAAAAAAACATCCGGACTGACTCCTTCTGGAACTTTTTCTAGATTTATAATAGTTTTCACTTGCTTCACTAGTTGCAAAGCTACTGTATTTTTTCCCTTTAAAGACATACCTCCACGTCTAAGTAAATACTCGCGAATTACGGCAAAATCATCAGGTAACATTGCTGATATGTCGGCTGTTTGTAATAATTCTTGACTGAGTGCATTTGCCTCTTCTGAAACAGTAATATTTGTCGATGTTGAGGGTGGTTGAGCTTGAATCACAATTGTACCAGCTACCCAATCACCCAAACGTTTTTCGCGACGACCAAAAATGATAAAAAATGCTCCCAAAAATAAAATATCGTCAATCGGTCGCAGCAAGGTACGCAGCGCCGCTTGTTGTAGTCCAATTGGGCGTCCATTGTCTCTGATCACGCGAATTTTCGCAATGCGTTTACCGGGGGTTTGGCCTTGCCACAGGGTTTCAAAAATAACAAAATATCCTGTGTAAATAAAATAATTGACTAATAAAGCGATCGCATACAGCCAAATGCCGACACTATCACTGGCGAATGTATCTGTTAACCAATCGAATAACTGGACAGAAATTGTCAGCCAAGCAATTACGAAAACAATTAAAATTAAACCCAAGACTTGATAATCAATTAGCAAAGCCCAAGCACGACTGCCAATTCCTGCCAAAACAAATTCGAGTTCTACACTTTCTGGTGTCTGGTATCGAACACGATTAAAAATATGCATTTTACTTGAAGAAAATAGTGTTTAGATTTCATAATCGCGCAACTTCAAACCTAAACCCTCTCTACGACTTCTGAGGTCATAGTAAATTACTGCTTTAATAGCTTGCCAAAATGGTACAATAAATGCTCCACTGCTAAAACTCAAAGCTATGATTAGCACGTAATAAAGCAGAGTAAAAAAAGCAGAACCTTGTTCTAAAAATGGTGCAAAAATTCCCTGAATGACAAAGCTAATAATTTGAAGCAATATTTGGATAGGTATTGTAATTAAAAATGCAATAAACGATATCAAAAGAACCCGCCAGACATGACCTTTGGTTAACTCCCAGCTACGACTAATTGTTGATGTACCATCAATATTATCTTCAATAGCTAGAGGAACTTCCACTAAATAAAATCTTGTCATTAACCAAAAAATCGCAACCATGGCAACAATGCTAACCACAATAGCGATCAGAACAAAGAGAATATACGTAGCAGGATTTCCTTGTTGACCTATTCCCCCAACCAGGACGGCTGATAAAATACCAAAAAAGAAAAATAAAACTACAACACCGATACCAATTCCCACGCTTAAAAGAAACATTAACAGCATGGTGATAAAAAACTGCCATAACCTAGAATTGACAACACGTTGGCCAGAGGAAATACTTTCGGGTTGGTTGACTAATTCACCAAAAGCCAAACGACTAATCAGTGCTGTGAGGGCATAAAATTTAGCCCAACCATAAATCGGAACCAGTAACCATACGTAAGCTTTCAAAGCAAGTAAGAAATATTCCTTCAGATGAGACCGATATAGCCGCAGTCCTGCACTGACGACGTTACCCAGGTTCAATGGTTGTATGGAAGAAGAACCCTGATTAAAAGACATGATGAATACTCCAGCAATATACGGTAGTAAATGAAGCTATCTTAAGCTAAGTAAAAGCTAATATTCCCAAAACTTATGAATATTCAACGTTGGATTGCACGGCGAGAACCAAATTGGCAACGTCTAGATGCGCTTTTGAGACAGATAGAAACAAAAGGATTAAAATCGCTGCGGGCGTCAGAACTTAGGGAATTAGCGAGTTTATATCGTTCAGTAGCGGCTGATTTGGCACGCGCCCGTACTCAACAAGTCAGCAATATTTTGATACAAAATTTACAGTCCTTAACAACTCGTGCCTATACGCAAATTTACCAGGGTTCGCGGCGTCAAGAATGGCACGCTATTTGGGAATTTTATCGCTGGGGTTTGCCTGGTGTGGTACAGCAGACATTTCCCTATATCGCTTTTGCTACTGGCTTGTTTTTGTTAGGGGCGCTAGTTGCTTGGTGGTATGCGTGGCGAGATCCAAGCTTTATGTCGCTGATAGTACCTGAAAGCTTGATTACTACGGTTCGCGATCGCCATGAATTATGGATGGGGTCAATTGTTGGTATTGAACCACTGGCATCCAGTAATATTATGATTAATAATTTATCGGTGTCTTTTGGTGCGGTTGCTGGTGGAATTACAGCTGGTGCATACACAGCATTTTTAATGGTATTTAATGGTTTATTGATTGGTGCTGTTGGCACTCTGGTAGGACAAAATAATCTTGCTTATCCTTTTTGGGCGTTTGTTTTTCCGCACGGTTCTTTAGAGTTACCCGCTATATTTTTTGCTGGTGGTGCTGGATTTTTGTTGGGAAAAGCAATTTTATTTCCTGGTAAATTTCGCCGTATTGATGCTTTGAAGTTTTATGGTTCTCAAGCTGTGCAGTTAGTATTTGGTGTTGTGCCTATGTTGATTATTGCTGGTACTATTGAGGGTTTTTTCTCTCCTAGTCCCCGTGTACCAGAACCTTTAAAGTATTTGGTTGGGATGGGATTATTTGTGTTGTTGGTGGTATATTGTAGTCGCAAGAAAAATCATGTTTTTTAACGCAGAGTCACGCAGAGGTTTACGCGGAGGAACGCAGAGTTTTGGAATTGATATGTTGAATGATTTGGATTTAAGTGGACAATGATATAATTGCTTAAAAATCGCTAAATATTTTTGGGAAATAGCTTTTTTAGGAGGAGGGTATGAAAATTTTTTTAGAAACAGAACGGTTGATTTTACGCCAATTTACAGAGGATGATGTTAATATTTTAGTTGAGTTAGATAGCGATTATGAGGTTGTTCGTTATACGCCAGATGTAGGTAAGGTCAGAGATTATAAGGTTATTAAAACTGAAGTTTTACCTCGATTTTTGGCTTTTTATGAACAATATGATGGTTACGGATGTTGGGCTGCTGTTGAAAAATCAACTCAAGCATTCATTGGTTGGTTTTTGTTTAGACCTGTAGTTCATGCGTCTTATTTTGATCCTGCATATGCAAATGAGAGTGATGTTGAATTAGGATATCGCTTGCGAAAACCAGCTTGGGGTAAAGGTTATGCAACGGAAGGATCTAAAGCACTAATTTCCAAGGGTTTTTCGGAGTTGGAAACGCAGCGTGTTATGGCGGTTGCTTTAGCTGCAAATGTGGCTTCAATTCGCGTAATGGAAAAGGTGGGTTTGAAGTTAGAGAAAAGATTCGTTTATGAAGGTCATGGTCAAGAGATTGTAATATGTGGTTTGAATCGAGATGAGTTTTTTGATAATTAAGGTGTGATTTCAAGATTGCGATCGCGTAATTTTAAATCAAATCCTTCTTGACGGCAAAGAATATCATAATACACTACAGATTTGATTGATTGCCAAAATGGCATCAAAATTATTCCATTTACAAAGCTTAATATAATTAAAAACAATGTGCTAAGCAATGTATCATCAGGATTCAAAACAGTATTGGAAAATTTATAAATAAGTTGAATAATTAAGTTGAATAAAAGACTAAAAAATAACCATAATATAATTTGTAAAGGTAAAGATATCAAAAATGATATAAATATAATTGCAATCATCCGCAGCCGCAAACCCTTTGTTAGCTGTCTGCTTTGCTTAATAGCTGCAATTGAGTTGATGTTATCCTCGGTTGCTAGAGGTAAATCAGTAATGAATAAGCGCGAGTAAAACCACAGAGGACTTAAATATACTGCTATGGCTGTAGGAATTAGGATTATTGCCCCAAGTAAATTACTAAAAGGATTAGCTGGATTTATTTGTTGTGGAGAACCAAATATAGTTGCCAATATATAAAATATGATTCCAGCAATAAAAGAAAATAAAATATAAAATATAAAAAATTGAATTAGACATATTAATATAACTAAAATACCAGTAATTAAAAATCGCCACTTTCGACGATTAATATACAAATTTGCAGCTTTCAGGCTTTCTGTCTGTCCACTCAATTCATTAAAAGCCAAGCGTGATAATAGTCCAGCAATAGCGTAAAATTTTGCCCAACCATAAATAGGAACTAATAACCATAAATGTGCAGATAATGCTAATTTAAAATATTGTTTGAGATGAGAGCGATACAGGTAAAAACCAAGACTGATAACGTTACCGATATTAAGCTGCTGCATGAAATGGTGATGACTCTGGTTTTCAGACATGAGCAATATTCTCCTAATCAATATGTTTGGGCCGCATAGAGAATAACGCTGTGAAAATTTACAGTTATTTTCAATTGGATGCTACTGCAATCCCAAATAGGTTGTAAAAATCTAAACCTCCAGAAACCCGGTTTCTTGAAGAAACCGGGTTTATCTAAATTCAAATTGGGGAAGACATCAAGATACAACTATGAGAATTGTTGATAGATTGAAAGAGTTTTTCCCCCTGAAATGTGTATGAATTGTAGGCAACAGCAAACTCTTCGACAAATCCTAATGACCGAAATATATGCTGAGATGTTAATCCTGTTGCTTCTGCGATCGCTACTGAAAAATTGTGTGATTTCGCAAGTTTTAAGTTCTCTGTTACTAAAGTTGTGGCAATTTTTTTATTTTTATATTCCTCTTTTACTCCCAGCAGAAAAATATGTAATGCTTGTCCAATTTGAACAGGGTTTTTAGTTGTGTACTTGGATTGTAAGTCATGTATTAAAGCTATAGCGGCTTCAAATTTGTTATTAGTCTCGTCGATATCAGAAGAAGGTTCTGTCATTAAATCTTCTGATATAACAAAACCAACTACTTCTCCATCAGAATTGGTAGCAACAATTGAAAGTCCATCTTGAGCAGCTTTTTTACAGTAAGGTTCTACCGCTTCCTGATATTCATCATAAGAAACTTTCAGCGCTTTAGTTATTGGTTCATATTTTGTAAATATTTGAGAACTTAAATCAACCGTTTGTTCAATATCATCATGCTGCATTATCCGGAAAATAATTCCGTTTGTTTCAGTGAAGATAGTCATATGCTACGTCCTATTTATCTCACTATAACCATCTAAATCAAAAACACTGGTTAGATTGTAACTGATTGTCTATAACCAGTCAAATCAGTTATGATGGTTATAAAGATAAAGATTTTAGATGTCACGGTGAGTAACGTATTTGCTCAAGATTGGAATCAGTTTGAATTATTGGGGGGTTGGCTGTGTTTGGATTTTGCCAATACGGTTAACCGCGAAAATGGAACTTATACCGAAGAATGGTTGACAAATTACGCAGATTTAGTAAGTTGGGGAAAGCACGCGCAAATTTTGACACCACAACAAGCTAACTCATTACTGGAAGTAGCAAGCACCCATCCAGAGGAAGCTAAGACTGTATTTGAAAGTGCTATTGCGCTGCGGGAAACGATATATCGGATTTTTTCAGCAGTTGCTGTTCAGCGTTCACCTGCAAGCAAAGATATACAGGATTTAAACACCGCACTGGCGCAAACTATGGGTTATTTACAAATTTCTGCCACAAATGAAGGATTTATCTGGACTTGGATAGATGCTGGAAATCGCTTGGATACAGTATTATGGCAAATAATTCGCTCTGCGGGGGAGTTATTAACCACAGCGATATTAAATCGAGTACGTGAATGTGCGGCTGATGATTGCAGTTTTTTATTTGTAGATATGAGTAGAAACCGCAGTCGCTGTTGGTGCGATATGGAAAGTTGTGGAAACCGCAGCAAAGCTAAACGCCATTATGCGCGGAAAAAAGAAAGATTGTCATAAGCTGTTTCATATTGAACTTCATTATCTGGGCGGGCAAGATGCCCACCCCACAAGAATTTGAAAAAATTTAAAAAAATTTTAGATTATTTATCTAGAAAAACAAAAAATATCTACTGATGTTCTTACCAATTGTCAATACCGGTAGTCACGTAAAAGAAAGGTGAATAGCGAGAAAGTTCTTTCAATGTCAAATAATCCAAGCCAAGATATCCAACTCGTTTTTTGTCTCGCTTAGGAAGTTGTTTGGTATACCAATTCCAATTAACATTTAAATTGAAGACAGGAATAAGAAAAAAATCATCTATTCTTTTTTGTTCTAAAAGCAATACAATTGCTCTTAATCGATGCGCTCCTGTCATGAGAAAAATTGGTTTTAATTCGTCCGTGTCTTCAAAATGAACAACTGGAATACCTTTCCAATTATCCTGTTCTATACTGTTAGCAAGTTCAGCGATATGAGAATCGCTATTAGTTGTATTGGGAGGCAAAGGACGATGAAAATCGTAAACAAATCGCTGAGCAGGATACCAATCAGACCTTTTTAACATTTCCTCGATAGTTGATTCGGCTTGTTGAATTTCGTCAATATTCCACTCATTTTCCAATAAAGAATTCTTGAATTCCTGGGAAAATTGAAACACAATTTCCGGTTGTCTGACTGTTGGGTATTTATTTCGTAATTCTTGAATATTCTCTATTTGAGATTGTTGTTGAGATTGTTTCTTTTCCTGAATTTTACGCTTTCTGCTTTGTTGTTTAATTTTCCAATCTTGAAATTCAGGTGTTGCTTCTACCACCTCAATTCGAGTTATTGAGAATAACTGCATTGGAGAAGCGGATCTGTAATGGGGATTTCTCTTTGTCAAATCTGGATTTCCGAGAAACTTAGCTATCGCGCCGTCTGTCCAACCACGATTTTTTAGATCCGTTTTTGTTATATATTTTTCTTTCTCTTGTTGTTGAGGTAATTCACACGTATCATGTTTGTTAGCCATAAATACCTCGATTGGTTTTGTGGTTAACCTCAGAATCTTGCTTTCACCACTTTTTTGAGTAGGTAGTTTAAAGGCGGGAAGAGACTAATGACTAATGACTAATGACTAATGACTAATGACTAATTTTAAAGTTGATTTCGCGCTTTGAGTTGCAAATATCTATCTACTAACTGATTTGTAATTTGATTAGCTGGTGCATCGAGTACCAACACTCCTTTTTGCTTGAGTTGTGCAAATGCTACTTGTCGCTGTGCTAATAAGTCTAGAGCAACTGCACGGGTATAAGCAGCAGTAACCACCCCTATGTCCCCCCCGATATTAAAATATTTTCCTTGTCTGTCCCCTGCAAGCGGGGGAATAGGAGGAGACTTGGGGGAGTTATGCGCTAAACGATCCACTTGCGGATCGCGTAAGGCGACAGCAAAGGGTAGATAGCGCGGTGTGAGTCTAGATAGTGCGCTAAGTAGTTCAGCGGAGGCAGTAATATCAACAATATCAGTAATAATTACTACTAGCGCCCGACGACTTTGCTGCTGCACAATATGGGTTACTGCTCCCATATAATCAGACTCTAAAAGCACTGGTTGAATAGGGGTGAGACGGTCAATAAGACTACCTAAATGATGTTGTCCGCGTTCTGGGGGAATCCACGTATGTATCTGGCGGTCAAATACACCTACCCCGACGCGATCGCCCCGATGTAACCCCGCCAAAGCTAAGGACAAGGTAGCATTCAAACCCCAGTCAAAACGCTGCAAACCATGTACTTTTGCTGTCATCAACCGTCCCCGATCAAGCAAAATCAGCAAAGTTTGCTCTTGTTCCGGTTCCAACACCCTCACCAATGGCGGTGTATTCCCGTAAGCACCTACCCGACGCGCAGTAGCTTTCCAATCAATAAACCGCAAATCATCTCCGGTGCGATAATTTCGTAATTCGGCAAATTCCGTACCAATACCCAATTGGCGAAATTGACGCATCGAACCAGAAGATTGCAATGTCAGACGAATAGAAAGCGATCGCAATCCCAGCAAATCTGGATAAACTTTGACTTTCACACTTTGGGGAATCTTCCAATCATCCCAAGCTAACCCCCACGCGCCTAGTTGTCGTACCTGAATATCTCCCCAAGGAAATTCTCCCCGTTGTGTCGGGTGGACGGTATAGGTTAATTCTTTAGTGCTTTTCGCAGAAACAGCAGTGCTGAGTTTTGGTATGGATACCCCAAACCCACCGGGGTAGTAGTCGCGAATTTGAATTACAGCATTAGCATTTCCCGATTTTACCGTTAGCATCACAGGATTATCGCGTCCAATCGAGAGGCGTGGCGGTAACTCGCGCGAAATCTGTACGCGATCGCGGCGTACTCGCAAGCCATCGACAACCATTAAAGTAAGAACTACAACATCAGATAGCAAACTGACGGCGATACTGATGGGAATACTGAAAAATACAGCTAAAATTGGGGCGATCGCAATTCCCAACACCAATAAAAAATAAACTAGTCTTGACGGAATCATTTTTGAGAGTTAGGAGTGAGGAGTGAGGAGTTAGGAGTGAGGAGTTAGGAGTTAGGAGTGAGGAGTTAGGAGTTAGGAGTGAGGAGTGAGGAGTTAGGAGTGAGGAGTTAGGAGTGAGGAGTTAAGAATGCAAAGTTAGGAGTTTTCAATTTTGAATTCATAACTTATAACTCCTAACTCCTAACTCATAACTCCTCACTCCGCGCCTCATAACTCCTAACTCCTTTACCTTGGTACAGGTACTTTATTTAGTATCGACGCAATTACCGCATCTATTTGCAAACCATCCAGCAACGCTTCCGGTTTGAGGATAAAGCGATGACGTAACAAAGGTGGTGCAACAGCTTTCACATCATCGGGTGTGACAAAATTTCGTCCTGCTAAGTACGCCGTAGCTTGTGCTGTCACAAACCAAGCACCAGCAGCGCGAGGTGATGCACCCAAAGCTAAATCAGGATACTGCCGCGATACTCGTACCAACTTTAAAAGATAATCAATAATAGCCTCTGAAACTTTCACTTCTTTAACTTCTTGCCGCGCCTGCAAAATTTCTGCAATGGTTGCGACTGGTTTTATGCAAGCAATATCCATGCGTCGCGCTGCAAACCCCGCCTGACGATTGAGTAACATTTGCTTTTCCGCTGCTTCATCCGGGTAATCTACCACCAGCTTGAATAAAAATCTATCTAGTTGCGCTTCTGGCAAAGGATAAGTTCCCTCAAATTCCAAAGGGTTTTGCGTTGCAATTACCCAAAATAACTCTGGTAAGGGCAAACTTTCACCATCCAACGTTACCTGCATTTCTTCCATTGCTTCCAGCAACGCCGCCTGTGTTTTGGGGGGAGTGCGGTTAATTTCGTCAGCTAATAATACTTCGGTAAATACTGGCCCTTTTTTCAAGGTGAAATTACGGCTATTCAAATCAAAAATATTCGTTCCAGTAATATCCGCAGGTAAGACATCTGGCGTTAGTTGAATGCGGCGAAACTCTGCTTGGATTAACTGCGCCAGTACTTTCACTAAAAGTGTTTTACCAGTTCCCGGTACACCTTCTAAAATTACGTGTCCACCCGCTAATAGTGCTATCAGTAATTGTTGTACAAGGATTGATTGTCCAACAATTACTCGATTAAGTGCTTGACTAAGGCTATTAAATACAGGGTTAGTTTCATTCATATTTATTAATATTCAGCAAATATTATTTCTGCTTATCTTTGTAATTTCTGGGCGGGCTGTCCGGCCCAACGCCAGTCGCTACAACTCTCTCGACCAGAGCAACGCGCTGGCTCCCCCACAAGAGATTCAATATAATATCATTTTGGATTTTGGATTTTAGATTTTGAATTGAGAAACCCTCTGTTGGATATGGGTTATGTAAATCCATCTGTTGTAATCATTTTTCAAATTGGTATAACTTGATGTGCATTCTTAAAATATTTACAGTTTATTACAGATAAGCAAAAAGCCTGGAAATAAATTTCCGACTATGTAGAGACGCGAAATTTCGCGTCTGGGACAAACCCATTCAAATGGGTTAAAAATTTTAGTTAGTCGGTTTTTAACCAATGTAGAGACGCGAAATTTCGCGTCTCTACACAGCCCGAAATTTATTTCAGGGCTATTTTAGCCTTTATTGATATTGTTGCAAAATAAACGTGATATCCGCTACAAAATCCGTTGCCGTACAGTTTGCCATTTCTTTAACCAGCTAATCAATTCTCGTTCACTCAGGCGGCGTTTTCGTGCTTGTTGCTGCAAAACTGCATCCAATTCTACCCCAGTAGCCTCTGTTTGCTGTTGCCAAGCATTTACTAAAGTTTCCCGATCCAGCAATTCTTGCCCTAATCCTAAAGCTTTTTGCAGTTGCAGTTGTTCTTCTTTCCCCACCATCTCGACAACAAAATCACTGCTTTCAGCTTTTTGCAACACTCCCGCCAATGCTTGAATGTAAGCTTCGCTGTTGTCCAGTTCTGGTGTATCTAAAATTACTGGTTTGCCAAAGCGGCGATTTTGCGCCCAAATTAGCACCGCCAGCAAGATGCCTGTTTGTATAAATGCAGGAAATAATGGAGTTTTGCTTAAATAACTGAATAAGTCTCCCTTACCTTCACTCTTCCTGACTTCAGCATCCTTATAGCCATGAATGTACTCATCGACAAATAATAGGTTATCTTTGTCACTAACTAAATTAGCTAAATACTGGAAATTACTGGAATAATCTTGATAAGCGTTAGCAGCTAAAAAGGGAGTAGTAGAGTAAATAATTTTACCTTTGCCTAGTTCTTCTTCCCAGACAACAGCACCAAAGCGATCGCTCAACAAAGCCTTTTCTTGAGATTTAGACAACCGCCGCCGCCGCGTTTCAATCTTGACATCACCAACGGTTGATTTTTGCATAGTACTAAAATTTGCGCCCGTCACCGGTTCCCGCATACCCAAAATTACCAACGTATTGCCTGCTTTCACCCATTCTTTTTCTGACGACAATAAAATAGGCTCATTCAACTGGCTGTATATTTGCAAGAGAGTTACAGGGCGCTTTTCTGTTTTTAAATCTTTAAAAGGCTTTTGCCAGCGCTTGATAGTAGTTCCGCGTTCTTGCATAAAAGCATACCAAGCACCGTAACCATCAGGAGCGCGACCATAAGTAGAACCACTGTTTATTTTACTACTATTGGGAGCAGTGATAATAGTGAGTAGGACTAACACCGCTATGGCGATCGCACCCAAAAAAACAAGACGGTTTGAACGTTTCATCAGAATAGGGAGTGGGGAGTGGGGACAACGCTTCGCTCAATTAAAAATGAAAAATTAAAAATGTAAAATTAAAAATTAATTCAATCAATTTTTAATTCTTAATTTTTAATTCCGAAGGTGGGGAGTGGGGAAGAATCTCTCTTTATTTTCTTTCTTGACGCCCTTGGTACGCCAGTTGCTACAACGCAAGGAAAAGCAACGCACTGGCTCGTCTTGACGGTTCGTTTAAAAAATTACTCCTGAGAAATTTCTCGATACGCCTGTTGACACTGTTCGTAATTTTCAGAGTATATTTCAGTATTGCCAAAACATAATAGCTCGTGAGTGGTAATTAAAGTTTCATAGGGTTGTATTTGAGAACTAGACATTTGTAACAATTGCAAATATTCGCCATCGGTGCGGCTTTTTTTGTGGGGGAGAATTCCTTTTTCGTGCAACCGCTGCAACATTGCTAAATAAAGAAAGCGACAAGCCTCACCGTAATTACCCTGACGGTAAAATTCTTGCGATCGCGTCAACAATGTCGCTATCGGCAATTCACTATCTGTGACTTTATCATCAGAACCAGTGAAATTGCCACCCATAGCTAACCTAGAGTATAGATAAGGACTAAATTCTCGCCACAACCGCCAACCCACCCAAACCACGAATAAACCAAGTAACAGCCAAAACAGAAACTTCAGTACCTCTAACAACCAAGAATCAATAGACCATCCACCGGGTAACTCTGGCAAAGTGCGATTAAAGCGAGATAACTGGTATTCCAACCATTCTCCCACTTGTTGTTGAAACTGAGAAATTTGCCAACCCCAACTTGTTTTTTCAAAAGAATCTGTCGCCATAAAGTTAGGAGTTATGAGTGATGAGTTATGAATTAATAATGATAACTCCTAACTCCTAACTCCTAACTCCTAACTCTTAACTCCTAACTTTTGAACAAATACCCACCCCACCAAAACCAACAGTCCACCAACGCCAAGAAATCCTAAATCCCAGGCTAACTGATGCGGCCCGGATTTTACATGATGAATACCGAGAATATGATGGTCTATTATTCCTTCTACCAAATTAAACAACCCAGCACCAATCAGCAAAGACCCGAAGAAGATATTTGATGACCAAGGAACATCATCCCGCCCACCTGCACGCCACAGCAATACTACTCCTACCACTGTTAACACCCAGTCCAAGACATGAAATAAGCCATCCCAAGCCATATTTAAATCTATATTCGGTAGGTTTACTAGCGGTTTAACATTGCTTAACATATGATGCCATTGTAGAATCTGATGTAGCACAATGCCATCAACAAATCCTCCCAGCCCCAAACCTAAAAAAATCCCAGCAATAATTAGGGGAGTGCGATGCTTGCTTGTCTGGTTACTCGCCTCCATACTCAACCTCACGAGATATGCTTTTGCCATAAGATAGAACTTTTTTGGGGCGCTATCTTCTGCCTAGAGATAAATGGTGCGGTTCAAGGAAGACTTCAAGTCTAAAAATCACTCTTTCCCCATTCCCTACTCCCTACTCCCCAACGCCAGTCGCTACAACGCGGGAAACCCGCGCAACGCGCTGGCTCCTCCCTACTCCCCACTCCCTATTTTCAAAGAAGCATCTACAGGCATTATAGAAGTTGACGTATCAATGTATAAAAACTGAATTTTTAATGACCATTTACTTTTACAAAGCTTACGAGCCTTATGGCTGTTTTTCTAATTTTTCTCCCCACGGAATCAAAATTCAGAATATTTACTGGCCCACGGTGGAACATTATTACCAAGCTCAAAAATTTGTGGGAACTACAGATGCAGTGATTATACCCGTAATTCATGCCGTCCTTACACCGGAAGAAGCTGCGGCGTTAGGACGTTGTTGTACTCGTAAAGTCCGCCCTGACTGGGAAGAGGTGAAAACTAAAGTTATGCGAGAAGCCATCCTTCAAAAGTTTCTCACCCATACCGAAATTAGAGAAATTCTCCTGAACACAGGCCAGCAACTGCTGGTGGAAAATTCCCCAACCGATTATTTTTGGGGTTGTGGTGCGGATAGAACTGGCCAAAACCATCTCGGTAAAATCCTCATGAAGGTGCGAGAAGAAATCCGCAATTTAGCTTCTCTCAAAGTATTTTCTGATTAGTTACTGTCAATTTTTTTGTCAAACTTGTAGCAAATAGTTGTTGATGGGGTATATAATTTTTTCCTTGTCAACAATTTTTCTTTCAATCGCTTATACCTACGTATTTTCTTTAACCAAATCTTTCCTTGTATTTAATTAATGTTTATACTTGTTTTTTAAGATTATTTAGCTGGAAAAACTTATTTTCATCTTGTCAATACTTACATTTCAACTAGATAAAATATAAAATTAAGAAAAATTTTATACTTGTTTGTTTGGGTGTATATAAGCAATGAAATATACCGATAAAGTAAGTGGCTTGCAGGAAATCTTTGATGAAAAAGATTTGCTGCACCGGATTACAAACCGAATCAGGCAATCACTCGAACTCAAAGAGATATTGGCAGCTACGGTTAGAGATTTGCGTGCATTTTTAGGTACAGATAGGGTAAAAGTATATAAATTTGATACTGATAGCAGCGGTGAAGTTATTGCCGAAGCCATACACGAAAAACGTTTACCATCACTGCTAGGGCTGCATTTTCCAGCGGAGGATATTCCCAAAGAGGCGAGAGAAATGTTTCTTTCGGTAGGACAACGTACGATTGTAGATGTATCCGGTGGGCGGATTGGATTATCGCCGCAAAAATTTCCGCAAAACGGCAAACCTTTACAAATTGATAACATTCAATATCGGCGTGTAGATCCATGCCATATTGAATACTTGACAGCGATGGGTGTGCAGTCTTCGTTGGTAGTACCAATTTTAGAATCTGACCACAAAGATGAATCCGCAAAGCCGCGACTGTGGGGATTGTTGGTAACACACCACAGCGAACCGCGAACTTTTTTGAAACGGGAAATTCGGGTAGTACAGCAAGTTGCTGATGAGTTATCGTTAGCGATCGCTCTCAATAATCTAGTCACTCAAGCCCGAAAAGAACAACAGCAAGAAGCCATCATTAACCGAGTTATCACACTACTACATTCATTGCCGACAATCCAATTACAAGCGGCGCTAGAAGAAACTATTGCTGCTTTTGGGGGAGCAGGGGGCAGGCTTTACATAGAGCCAACAAAACAAATATACACCTGGGGCGACCAGCCGTCATTACCCTACGAATTAGAAAACAGCCCCATCGAAGAACATCCCGTGTGGCAAAATTGGGTTGCTGGGTGCAAACAGGGTAGCGTTTTGGCGATCGCTGACCTCTACCAACAACCACAATTGCGAGTTTTAGCACTGGGATTCCAATCTACTCGGATTCGCGGATTATTAGTAATTCCTCTACATTACCGCCAGAAAAATCTCGGCTTTTTAAGTATTTTTCGTAACGAATATGATACCGAAAAATTATGGGCAGGACGTTGTGATCACAATCAAAGACAACTCTTACCCCGGCTTTCCTTTGAACTGTGGCGAGAGCAAAAAAAAGGACAAGCACCCGAATGGAAGCCGGAAGATATTTCCCTAGCGCAAACTTTATGCCATCACTTTTCAACAGCAATTCAGCAACAGTTAATGTACCGACAAGTCAAAAAAATGTGTCAGCAAGTTCAGGCGTTGAACCTGAATTTGGAAAGTAAAGTACAATTACAAACGACCGAATTGCAAAAATCCTTGCAGTTATCTAAAGTACTCAAACAAATTACAGACCAAATCCGCAGCACACTTGATTCTAAAACAATTCTACGAACGATTGTGCGGGAAGTACGGCAGTTGTTAAATACTGACCGGGTACTAATTTATCAACTTTTAGATACTACTGATGGAGAAGTAATTTATGAAGAGGTTAATGGTAATTGGAAATCAGTTTTGGGAATGAAAGCGCCATCGGAGTGTTTTCCCGATGAATATGCTAATCTTTACTTTCGGGGAAGGGTACGGGCAATTGATAACGTCTTGGCGGCTTCTTTAAGCGCTTGTCATCAAAAGTTTTTGGAGAATATGCAAGTGCAAGCCTACTTAGTTGTTCCCATCAAAATGGGTACGCAACTATGGGGATTACTCATTGCCCATGAGTGCCAAGCTCCGAGAAAATGGCATGATGATGAAATTGATTTGCTACAACAATTGGGGGATCAAGCAGCGATCGCCATTCAGCAAGCAGAACTTTACGAACAAAGCCGCACCGCCGAAACCGAAGCTAAAGCTAAAGCGACACAATTAGAACAGACACTCCAACAATTGCAACAAGCACAAGCACAACTAATTCAAACTGAAAAAATGTCCAGCCTAGGGGAATTAGTGGCGGGTGTAGCTCACGAAATTAATAACCCTGTTAGCTTTATTTATGGCAACTTGTGTCATGCCATGAACTACACCAATGAATTGTTAGAGCTTTTACACATCTATCAAACGGAATATCCTCAACCCAACGAACAAATTGACGCCAAAACAGAAGTAATAGATTTGGACTTTGTGATCGATGACTTACCAAAAATCATGACTTCAATGCAGGTAGGAGCCGAACGCATCCGCACAATTGTACTATCGTTACGCAATTTTTCGCGTTTGGATCAAGCAGAAATGAAACCTGTGGACTTACACGAAGGAATAGATAACACTTTGTTGATTTTGCAACATCGGCTCAAACCGAATGCTAACTTTCCTGGGATTGAGGTGATTAAAGACTATGGAGATTTGCCACTGGTAGAATGCTATGCTGGACAGATGAATCAGGTATTTATGAATATTCTCGGCAATGCTATTGACGCCTTCACAGAGGAGAAGGAAACAGAGGCAAATAAGAAGAATTTTCCTCCCTCACTCCCTCTGGTTGTCCCCCCCTCCTCTTTGACTTCCTCACCTCGCATCTACATTTTTACAAGTGTCTCAGCGGATAACTCCCGTGCTGTAATTTGTATTGCTGATAATGGGTTGGGGATGAGCGAAGAGGTAAAAAAGCGAATTTTTGACCCGTTTTTTACTACTAAACCAGTAGGTAAGGGTACGGGACTTGGGCTTGCCATTAGCTACCAAATTGTTGTCAAAAAACATGGTGGAGAAATTAAGTGTGTTTCAAAACTTGGCGAAGGAACAGAGTTCTGGATTGAAATTCCTCTCAAGCAGAGCATTTGCAGTTACAGCAATGATTAATATTAATAGATAGAAGACTATTTCCAGCCTATAGTAATCCTATTTAATTTGTGAATAAATATTGGTTGAAAAAAACACAGAGACGTAGAAAGCACAGAGAAGAGAATTTCACAAATTTGTTATATTTTCTATATCCCTATTCAATGTTATAAACTAATGACTAATGACTAATGACTATTGACTATTAACATGGCATGGACATCATTAACAAAACGGATTAACCAACTACCACTCGTTCTTGCGGGACCAATTTTGCGACGCTGCGAACCTAATGCTGTAACGGTATGGGTTGCTTTGAAAGAAAGCCGTACAGTCACTCTCCAAATATTTGATACTAATCAAAAAATATTACTGATTGGCAGCAAAAAAACAATTCGATTAGGCATTAATTTACACGTAGTTGCCGTTACAGCTAAATCTTCTGCAAATGTACTTTTATACGGTGAAAATTATCTCTATAATTTAGAATTTGGTACAGGAGAAACACTCACTCATCCTGGTGTTTTAAATCTTGAAGGCTCAATTACAGATATTACCTATCCTCAATATGAATTGCCAAGTCTTGCACTTTCACCAACTAATTTAAAAGATTTACGCATCATTCATGGTTCTTGTCGCAAGGCACATGGCGAAAGCTTGGATGCACTCGCAGCAGTGGATAAAATGATTAGAGAAGCTTTGGCACAAGACCCGAAAAAACGACCACATCAACTCTTTCTCACAGGAGACCAAATTTATGCAGATGATGTGGCAGATGCTTTACTTTTTATGTTAATGGATGCAAGTCAGACACTTTTAGGATGGTCAGAAATATTACCAGATGTCACAAATCCTGAAGAATTAAAGCCTGGAAAACGCAATAATTTAGCAACATATACCGCTGGTTTAACGGCAAGTTTAAATAAAATCAACACAATTAATAATTTAGCTAAAAGTCACTTATTTACATTGGGCGAATTTTGCGCAATGTATTTATTTTCTTGGGGTGATGTATTGTGGCCTGAACTTGAAGATTTGCCGACATTTACAGATGTAAATCCAGATGAGAATCCGAATTTACCAGCAGTTGCAAAGGATAAAGCTTCATTTAAAGAAGAACTTGGGTATTTACAAAACTTTTACGAAACACTTAAAGAAATTAGACGCGCCTTAGCGAATATTCCTACCTACATGATATTCGATGACCATGAAATTACCGATGACTGGTATTTGAACATGGCGTGGTGCGATCGCATTCTTAGTAAACCTCTCGGTAGGCGAGTTTTGCAAAACGGTTTACTAGCCTATGCTATTTGCCAAGGTTGGGGAAATACACCAGACGAGTTTGAAAACGACAAACCGGGAGCAGTATTACTCAAAGCTTGTGAAGCATGGTCAGCTTCCCAAGGTCAAAACCCAGAACACGAACAGGAAATTACCCAACGCATAGGTTTACCATCCCTTGCAGATATTAAAAATAGCAACCCCAAGCGAGTATTCTATATTGACGGTTCCCTAAAGTGGCACTACACCGTAACCGGGCCAGGATATGAAATTATAGTACTCGACACCCGTACTTGGCGGGCGTTCCCAGGCAAAGATTTTGATTTTCCAGAACTTTTGAGCGAGGAAGGTTGCAATGAGCAAATATCAAAAGTAGTTCGTCCCCAAAATACAGAGGTGACATTGGTAATATCACCAGGGCCCTTTATCGGCGTACCCTTTCTGGAAAGTGTGCAAAAGACAGCTAAAGCTGTAACTGAAAAACTGGGTACTGTTGCTTGGGGTTTCGACCCAGAAGCTTGGAGTTTACAAGCAATTGCTTTTGAAAGATTTCTTGCTTCCCTGTCATTACGAACATTACCAGCCAAAAAAAGCCGTGTAATTATCTTATCAGGTGATGTTCACTATAGTTTTACAGCTCGCTTACAATATGCCGCAACACGTCCTTTTCAATCTTCAAAAAACATTAATACTGAGCTTATTGTAGCCCAATTTACTAGTAGTTCTATCAAAAATGAAGTCAAGGGAGCGGGTGGTAGTTATTCATTACACAAAAAAGGTTTCGTTCCTATTCAATCAATCAATCATATACCAACAGTAGAAATTTTAGGATGGGAAAATCCAACTGGGAAGGAAGTAGAAATTGGTGTTGTATATAGTTATGTTAATGAGATACTTCAACGTATTCCTTGGAGAATCAAAGATAATCCTGCCAAAGTAGATTTAGTCGGTGAACGCAGTTGGTGTAGAGCATTCCAAATTACCAACAAACCCGAATGGTGGTATCGAATTGATTTTTTATTAGGAGAATTTGAACAAATTAGAGAACCACAACCTTCGCATCCTGTCAAGCCTCAAATAGTAACTGCTCCCCTACCGGGACAAGACCGCAAGCAATCCTTAAAAAAATATTTAGCTCAGGCAAAAAACTATCATGAATATCGGGGCAAATGGGGTGATGGTAAAGAAATTGTCGGAGTAAATAATATTGGTGAAATTACCTTTGAGACTGTTGATGGTAAAGAGATGGTCGTGCAAACCCTGTGGTGGCGGCTGGAAAGCTGGGAAAAAGGTAAGCTGCTAGAGCCTTTTCCGTTAACCAGATATGAAGTTTCACTGTGTTTTGATGATAAAGAGCATCCAATGGGTGATGTCTTGAAAGAGGTGAAATCATGAAAAATAACCTTTATCAGAAATACTTGCATAGCTTCGCATAATTTCCGGTTTTACTGTGTTTGCAGATTTTCTCAACTCACTGCTATGCGGAAAAAGTGCGTATTTATTGTATTAATATTCACAAATATACTCAAAATAAAACCCTATTTATTCGGTGGAAGTGAGTAGATTACTGAGTTAGTATTTGCAAACAAGCACAGTAATCTAAAAATTATTTTGATACCAGAGTGTTATACTAAAAAAAATTGAATTGAAAGTTAAAATTGAATTCAATACAGCCCTTAACTTTACACTACCCATTTTTTAGTTATTAGTGCTTGTTATTTTTGGTAACTGCTAGAGTAGTAGGGTTATTTAATTTTCCCGTAATCCGCCAAGAAATAAATTTCTTGGCTTATAGCTAAAGTCGGTTAAAACCGACTAAATAAGCGATAAAGTTCGTTGTAACGGACTTAGGCTATTAGACCTGCAATGAATTGCAGGACGGGTTATCAGGAATATTTATTAAGAATTCCTACTCAAATTATGGGCTGAATTAAGTAGAAAATACAGATTCAAGAATCAGAGATTTGCAGCAATTTTAGTATTTAAAGGAAGCATAAGCATGAAGTCTTCTGATTTCACCAAAACTATTTGTACTTTTGCCGTCTTCAGTCTAGCTACTTTACCTGTAGCTTTGCCTGTTTCTGCCCAAACTAGCACTTCACAATCAGGTTCGACTTACGGTACAGGTTCAACTTACGGGACTGGCTCAACAACTTCTGGTACAGGTTCGACTTACGGGACTGGCTCAACTTACGGGACTGGCTCAACAACTTCTGGTACAGGTTCGACTTACGGGACTGGCTCAACAACTTCTGGTACGGGTTCTACTTACGGTACGGGTTCAACTTACGGGACTGGCTCAACAACTTCTGGTACGGGTTCTACTTACGGTACGGGTTCGACTTACGGTACAGGCTCAACTTCTGGTACAGGCTCGAAATATAGTATTGACACCATGTACGGTGGTGGCTCAGTCTATAATAGATCGACTTCTCGCACCAAAAATACTTATCGTAACGGTTCTTTAGGTTCTTTAGGCTCTGGTAGTACCTATGGTGGCAACAATGCTGTGGGTGGAAATATCACTACTGGTGGTAGCAGTACTACAGGTACAAGCACAATCCCAAGTACCACCTCAATTCCTAGTACAAGCACAAACCCAAGTAGCACCTCAATTCCTAGTACAAGCACAAACCCAAGTAGCACCTCAATTCCTAGTACAAGCACAA
>JBHYDF010000084.1:0-10312 GCA_051861145.1 Nostocaceae cyanobacterium | reverse complement strand
CCCAAGCAGTACTACCTCAATTCCTGATACAAGCACAAACCCAAGCAGTACTACCTCAATTCCTGATACAAGCACAAACCCAAGCAGTACTACCTCAATTCCTGATACAAGTCCTGATACAAGCGCAATCCCAGACAGCACTACCTCAATTCCTAGCACTGGATCTGGAATTAGTGGCACTACCACTGATACTGGTGTCACTGGGGGTGATACTAGTTCCGACAGTTCTACCACAAATAGCACTACTAGTGGTGGCGGTAGTTCTGGCAGTTTCACCACAAATAGCACTACTAGCGGTGGCGGTAGTTCTGGTAGTTTCACCACCCCTACCACTACAGGCACAACAGGTACTACTTCCAGTACTGGCACTACTAGAAGCACTTCCACTAACCAAAAAACTAACGCTGCAAAGAATAATAAAGGTTTCGATTGGGGTTGGAAAGGCTGGCTTGTATTGATGGGTATAGGGGGTGTAGCTTTGACAGTAATTGCTTACTATGCAAGCAATCGTCAGAAATTTCAGAGTTTCCCCTATTCTGATTCGGGTAAATAGTTGTTTGAATCTCACGCCAAGACGCAAAGTCGCTAAGAAAAGCTTTGCGTCTTGGCGTCTTTGCGTGAGTTTAATTCCCACATTCTGTAGATTGCAAACTTTCCCTAAAAAGCGATCGCCAAAAAAATATGTAATATTTAATACTTTTTTTCCTACTTCTTTTGCTAGTAAACTGATTATTAATAATAATTGCTTATATAGAGCATGAATCTTAAACAAACAGTAGTATTAGGGGTATTACCAGAGAATTGCCAACAATTTAACAAAGGAAAAAAAGTTACAACTCTCAATGCTGCTACTTTTCAAAGCGGGTGATGGGACTCGAACCCACGACGTTCACCTTGGGAAGGTGACATTCTACCACTGAATTACACCCGCAAATACTTTTAGCCTTATTTAGGCTAAAAGACATTATACCACACTATTTTCTCACAGATAACGGAGGCGGCGGCTCTTCGCTAGCAGATGGCAGACTCACCAGTTCTTCAACGACAACTGGATGCGATCGCTTTTTCCCAAAGCCATATTTCACCATATCCAGCATCCAGTTTTGGAAATTATCAATGTAGCTGAACAGCACCGGTACAACTACCAACGTCAATAATGTAGAAGTTGTGAAACCCCCAAAAATGGCAATACCCATCGGTTGACGAACTTCCGCACCCGCACCCACTCCCAAGGCAAGGGGAAGGGTTCCGGCAATAGTCGCTAGAGATGTCATCATAATCGGTCGCAGACGGGAGACACCAGCTTCTAGTAATGCTTGCCGCTGGGTTTTACCTTCTTGCAAGTTAATAATTGTATAATCCACCAAGAGAATAGAATTTTTGGTGACAATCCCCATTAACAGCACAATACCAATCAGTGCATAAAGTCCCAAAGCTTTTTGTGCAAGCATCAACCCTACCAGTGTCCCTCCCAAACAGAAGGGCAATGCTGCCATAATCGTTAAGGGATGAAGGAAGTTATTATACAACAAAACGAGAATGGCATAGATAAACATTAATGCCAGTGCTAACGCGCCGCCAAAGCGACCGAAAATTTCTGACATAATTTTGGCATCACCGGAGTTTTGCAGTGTCACTCCTGCTGGTAAGTTTTGCAGTGCGGGTAGTGCAGTGACAGCTTTCAGTCCATCTCCCAAGGAAATGCCTTGCAAGTTCGCTTCTAGGGAAACTTGCCGAGAGCGATCGTAGCGGTTGATAGTTGCGGGACCACTACCAAAACGGATATCTGCAACTGATAATAGGGGAACCAAACCGCCATTTTCGCTGGGTACTTGCAGATTTTTGATGCTGTTGATGTCTTCTCGCGCTTTCGGGTCAATTTGTACACGGATAGGAATTTGTCGGTCTGGGAGATTATATTTCGCCAAATTTGCGTCATTATCTCCGATAGTAGCAAGGGAGGCGGTACGAGCGATCGCTTGCACGGTAACACCTAAGTCTGCGGCGCGTTGTGGATCGGGAACTACTAAAATTTCTGGCTTGACTAAACTTGCAGATGAAGATACTTCCACCAGTCCGGGAACACTTCGCATCTGTTTTTCTAATGCATCAGCGGCTTTATTTAGTGCTTCAGGATTTTCACTACGTAGAAGTATAGTTAAATCTTTACGACCACCAACTGCACCCAAGCTTTGAAAACTAATTCTTGCTCCCGGAATCTCCTCAAAGGACGGACGTAATTGCTGTTCAAATTCTACTTGAGAAATTTTCCGTCCTTCTTCCTTGGGTTGAAGCTGAATCGTGACAGTAGCAGAATTTATCTCTTCTGTTGAAAACACCCCTTTTACTATTGGGTTTTTACGGATAAGGTCGGTTAATTGAGTAACAACTTTATTGGTATCTGCCAAGGTGGAACCGGGAGGGAGTTCCACAGACACGGTAGATAAGCCGATATCACCACTATCAACTAATCCTTTCGGAATGAAGGGAACTAGCATCAAACTAGCAATGAAGAAAGCTAAAGCAATACCCAAAGTTGTCAACTTGTGGCGTAGTGCCCATTGCAACAAGGATTTATAGGGTTGGAAACGACGGCGGGATTTTGGATTTTTGATTTTAGATTTTGGATTAAAGAATTTGATTAATCTTTTGCTGCTTTGTGTATCGCTTTTGTCCTTGAGTAAATATGCTCCCATCATTGGCGTTACCATCCGCGCTACCAAGGTGGAGAATATTGTCGAAACGGCAACGGTGACGCCGAAGGGTTGGAAAAATTGTCCGGGAACTCCTCCCATAAAGGCAACGGGCATAAATACGGCAATAATCGTTGCTGCACTCGCTATTACTGCTAAACCCACTTCCTCTGAGGAGTCAAAAGCAGCTTGCCAAGATGATTTACCCATCGCCATGTGCCGTTCCATGTTTTCTATTTCGACAACGGCGTCATCGACCAAGTTACCCACCGCCAAAGCTAATGCTAACAAGGTCATGTTGTTGAGGGTGTAACCCAAGGCATACTGTACGGCGAAGGTCGGAATAATTGACAAAGGTAAGGCAACTGCTGTAATTAATGTTGCTCGCCAATCTCGTAAAAATACGAGAATTACTATTATCGCCAAGATGGAGGCTTGAATTAATTCATCGATGGTACTCTGGTAAGATTCCCGGACGAAAGTAGCTCTGGTAAAAATTAATTCCAGCTTCACGTCTGGGGGCAGTGTTTTTTCGAGTTCTTTGACTGCTGCCTTCACTCCTTCTTCTACCGTTACCATGACGCTGCCGGTACTGCGCAAAACCTGAAAAGCTACTACAGGCTGCTTATCTAAACGGGCGGCTTGTCGGACTTCGGCAAAGCTATCTTCAACTGTTCCCAAACTAGATAAGGGAACGGAACCGCCTTTAGGTAAGAGAATTTCGTAGCTTTTTAATACATCCACACTGGGGGCACTACCCAAGGTACGGATACTTTGTTCGCTACCGCCGACTTGGGCACGTCCGCCAGGGAGGTTAATGTTGAGGCTGCGAATTTGGTCGTTGACTTGGGTAGCGGTAATACCCAAGGATTGCAAACGGTCTGGGTCAAGGTTAATCCGGATTTCGCGGTTAACTCCACCCACACGCTTTATTTGTGCCACTCCCTTAACGGATAACAAAGCGCGGCTGATGGTTTGGTCAACTAAATTACTTAACTCTTCTACGGAACGCTTGTCTGATTTCACGGCGTAGGTCATGATTGGACCGCCGGAGAATTCTAAGCGTTGAACGATGGGGTCATTAATATCTTGGGGTAAACTTTGGCGAATTTGCGCGATCGCATTCCGAACATCATTAGTAGCGCGGTCAGTATTTGTACCCAAGACAAAATTAATTGTTGTTGTCGAGTTACCATCAGTGATAGTGGATCGCAATTCGTCGATATTGCCCAATCCAGCTACAGCATCTTCTATTTTTTTGGTGACTTGAAACTCAAGTTCCGCAGGCCCTGCACCTGGTTGCGTCACCGTTACTTGTACTGTTGGTACATCTATATTGGGGTTGGTGTCAATTCCCAAACCACTAAAGGAGAACCAACCAACAAAAGTCAGAATTAAAAATATAACTATCGTGGGTACGGGTTTTTTTATCGACCAAGATGAAAGATTGAAGGACATAAAGTTAATTGTTCATGGTTAATGGTTAATGGTTCATGGTTCATGGTTAATGGTTAATGGTTTTTCCTATTAACTATTAACTATTAACTATTAACTATTAACCACTTTCACTCTGTCGCTATCTTTGAGATATCCTGCACCGTCAACCACAATGCGATCGCCTGCTTGCAAACCACTTCTAATTTCCACTTTGCCACCGTTAAGAATATCTCCTACTTCTACTTTTTGAGCGCGAACTGTGTCTTCACCCGATAAGGTGAATACAATTGCACTGCCATCGGGTTGGGGAAGGACTGCTTTTTGCGGTACTGACACACCCATACTTGTATTAGTAGTAATTGCTGCGCGTGCAAACATTCCTGGTTTCAACAAGGTTGTGGCTGGTAAGTCAATTTTTACGGTTGCTTCCCGTCGCTGGTCGTTCACTAATGGTAGTATCTCTTTGACTCGCCCTTGTAAACGGATACGTTTATCTGAGTCGGATGTAATTTCTACTTCCGCGCCAATTTTGACTTGTGGTAACTGTACTGCGGGAATTTGTGCTTGTAATTCCAATTTGCTATCACTGATAATCGAAAACAGTTTTTGTGTCCCACCAACTACAGTTCCGACTTGAGTTTGTGGCGGTACACCCGTAACATCTCCAACTCTGGCTAGTTTTTCGGCTATAATTCCTGAAACAGGAGCGCGTACTAAAGTTTGTGAGAGTTGAGTTTTTAACTGTTGTACTTTCGCAGCATTACTCTTCACTACTGCTTCGGCACTACCGATATTAGCTTTAGCGCTGCCAATATTTGCTTGGGCACTACTGACGCTTGCTAAAGCGCTGCTAACATTTTCTTGGGCAAGGCGCACCTCTTCCCTAGCTGTTTTCAAAGTTGTCTCGCGTGTATCTAATTCTTGCTGACTAACTGCGCCTTCAGCAGCTAATTTTTGATAACGCTGATAATTTCTTTGGGCTTCTTCTAATTTTGCCTGGGCTTGTGCCAAGTCAGCGCGTTTTTGTTGTACTACTGCTTGAGAAGAAGTTACCTCCGCCTGCTTTGATGCTAAATCCGCTTGTCTGGAAGCAACATCTGCTTGTCTTGATTCTACATCTGCTTTGGCTTGGCTAATCTGGGCTTGCAGTACCGAATCATCTAGCACTGCCAGAAGTTGCCCTGCTTTGACATTATCTCCCTCGTTGACTAATACTTGTTTAATCTGTAAGCCGTTTGTCTGTGGCAGGACTGGAATTAAATCTTGTGCTGCTACAGTACCAGTAGCACTGAGAGTACGAGGAATACGGGTTGTTTGGGCTGGGACAACGGTAACTGTCATGACTGGTGCAACTTTTGCTGTGGATTTGGCTACAGCGTTGTTGGCAACAGACGGACGATTACCTATGATGCGTGTACCTCCTATGGCGATCGCTACTCCTAAGCCAGTACCTATCAATAGTGGCACTAACCAAGGACGTCGTTTTTCATCAATTTTTTCTGTTTCTGAGTTAACATCAGAAGACGCTACTGAGTCTTGCACTTCAAGTTCGGAAAAGCTTTCTTCACCCACAGCTTGCCTCCACTTCCTGCCCAACCATCCTAGGGGGTTTTGCTTAAGAAAGTTTGAAATTAATTACCTTATATTAACTATGACGCATTTTTTCTGCATTTGGTTGTAACATACCCATAAAATAAAGTCATGTTTTTGCTAGGGTAGCCTTTGCGTAAAATTGTGGTGTTTGAAACGCAGAGGAACGCAAAGGAAGCGCAGAGGGACGCGGAGTGTTTTTGAATTTGATATTCATACTATTTTTAATTTGTCAATAGCTATTTCATCGGCTTATCGTCAAGCAGAAAAGCTTATGGTGCGTGAATCACAAGGTTTTTGTATTCAGATCACGGCTTTTAACTGCACATATGTGAAAAACTTGTTATTGTTACTTCTGTACTTGATAAACATGACATCCAGAAATCTTGGTTGGATTTATGGATGTCATTGGTTGTTTGGCAAAGCGATCGCGAGGTTTTATGAATGTACATTTATCTTCATTGCCTAGAAGCATCAATAAACCTGTCTATTCAAGAAACCCATTTATTTGTGTACAGACGTAGGGCTTTGCGTCTGATGGGAAGCATAGCCTATCCTGTGATAGAGGCATAAAAAATTGTCTTGTGCTAAGCAAACAAATTGCCAGCATCGACTTCTATGCTGCAAGAGGTGGGAAGAAAGCATCAAAAGTGAGCCAGCACGCAGAAAGGGGGTTTCCCCCACTCGCTGTTGGCGAACCCCGAAGGGGTCAAAAGTCACAATCAGTAATGAACTGTTTTTAACTTTTAGCTTTTCAACTTTCTGCGTTTTCTGCGACAAGTCTTGTGCTTGGCTGGATTTAATCCAAAGATGATTGGCAATTTTGATATAAACGCACAAATAAACAAATAATAATTAATATCTGACTGAGTAACCAGTATGTTTAATGCCACGGAAATATTAATAGATGCTTTTGTAAATCAAATTCGGGAAGGCTACCGCCGGACGTACGGTTGCTTAAAAACTGATTATCAAGACATCATTGCTTGGGCGGGCAATATGGCATTAGAAAATATTGCCAATAGCGACGCTCTTTATCATAATGTAGAACACTCGATTCTTGTGACTTTGGTAGGGCAGGAAATTTTACGTGGCAAACACATCCGGGAAGGAGGTGTTTCTAGTGAAGATTGGTTGCATTTTATCATTTCCTTGGTGTGTCATGATATTGGCTACGTCAAAGGAGTTTGCCGACAAGACCGCGAGGAGGAAGGATTGTATGCTACAGGTAAAGATAACCGGATGATTTCTCTTGCTCCTGGGGCTTCGGATGCGAGTTTGACAGCGTATCATGTTGATAGGGCAAAACTTTTCATTGATGAGCGCTTTGGTGGTCATAAATTGATAGATTCTGAGGTGATAAAGAGTAATATTGAACTGACTCGCTTTCCTGTACCAGCAGCTGAAGACCATCAATGTACAGATAGCTTTGCAGGCTTGGTGCGTGCAGCCGATTTGATTGGACAATTAAGCGATCCTCGTTACTTAAAGAAAATTACTTCTTTGTTCTACGAGTTTGAAGAAACCGGGATGAATAAAGTTTTGGGCTATCAAACACCCGCTGATTTACGCAAGAACTACGCTAAGTTTTACTGGAATGGGGTTTTTCCTTATATTCAAGAAGCATTACGTTATCTTTCCCTGACACAGCAAGGCAAGCAAATTGTTGCTAATCTATACTCAAATGTGTTTGTTGTGGAACATGAAGCCCTTCAAGAAGAAAATTTGTATTTAATTGAGAAACTTGGTGCTTAAACCGAAAGTTAGGAGTTAGGAGTGAGGAGTGAGGAGTGAGGAGTTAAGAATTATGAATTATGAATTTAATCATTAACATAGTTCATAATAAATATTTTATGCTTCACATAAATTTCCTAACTCCCGTACGGGCGAAGCATTTGGATAGATATTTTGTCATCAAACCGATAAATTGTCGCCCAAATGCTTCGCCCCTACCACTCCTAACTCCTAACTCCTAACTCCTAACTCCTAACTCCTAACTCCTATGAACTGGTGGCAAAGACTGAAGAAAAATCCTTTGGCGCAATTTGGGGCAATTTTGCTAATAGTTTTCTATGTGGCAGTAATTGCAGCTGATTTCGTCGCCCCTTATGATCCTTATGCTTCCCAAGCAAATGGTTCGCTGTTGCCACCGACTCAGATCCATTGGTTTTCTCCCTCTGGGCAGTTTATCGGCCCTCATGTTTATCCGACAACTCAGGGTGAGACAGATTTAGAAACAGGCGATCGCGAATTAGTCATAAACAAAAATAAACCTACGCCTGTGCGGCTATTTGTTCAAGGTTCTGAATACCGCCTATTTCAGTTGAGTTTACCTTTGCCTCCCAAGTGGGATGAAGAGACTATTATCCCTGGTATTCCCTTAAACTGGCATTTATTTGGTGCTGTTGGTGAAGCAAAAATCAATATTTTGGGTACTGACGACCAAGGACGCGACCAATTTAGTCGCTTGTTACACGGTGGTCGCATCAGTTTGTTTATTGGTATTGTCGGAGTTGTCCTTACCTTTCCCTTGGGGATGTTAATTGGGGGAATTTCTGGCTATTTCGGCGGCTGGACTGATAGTATCATCATGCGTCTGGCTGAAGTATTGATGACTTTTCCCAGTATTTATCTGTTGGTGACATTAGGCGCAGTCTTACCACCAGGGCTAAGCAGTACCCAACGCTTTTTGCTAATTGTGGTAATTACATCGTTTATCAGTTGGGCTGGGTTAGCGCGAGTCATTCGCGGACAAGTACTATCGATTAAAGAGCGAGAATTTGTACAAGCAGCACGAGCAATGGGCGGCAATCCGTTTTATATCATCACCCGTCACGTTTTGCCGCAAACAGCTACTTATATTATTATTTCTGCTACCCTTGCTGTTCCCAGTTTTATTGCAGCAGAAGCGGTACTGAGTTTGATTGGCTTGGGTATTCAACAACCAGACCCTTCTTGGGGTAATATGCTTTCTTTGGCAACCAATGCTTCTATTTTGGTGCTGCAACCTTGGTTAATCTGGCCGCCAGCACTGCTGATTATCCTTACAGTCTTAGCTTTTAACTTACTTGGCGATGGACTTAGAGATGCCCTCGACCCTCGTAGTTTGCGAAGGTAGGGAAATTAAGAAATGTAAAGAAATATTTTTTCTTGTTCCCTGGTGATATTACCAGGGAATGTTTTATGCTGTCTCAGCAATACCTGAAACACCTGAAGTAAATTATCTCGTAAGAGACCGTAAATTTACGGTTTCTACATTTTTCACGTCTAGGTCTAATGCTAAAAAAAGCTATACTGCTCCCTTGATTATAATCAATTTTTCTCAGTATCTCAGATGTATCAATTTTTGTCAAGTCTTGAAAGGACGCAAATACGTTTAATAGTTGAGAAATTTTCTCACATTTTTCTGAAGTTGTGTAATGAAGACTAAATTTTTATAAATACAAAATAAATTTTGATTGCGATATTGCCGCAGTTTGTTAATTTGGAATTTTGAAATTAGAATTTTGAATTGCCAAAAATGTGCATTCCCAAACTAGACGTGGTTGAGCGTAACTAAGTAGGGATTTACGGGCTTTTTCTAGCTGTTCGATAATACTGGGTTGATGCCACTGCTGCCAGTAGGACTGTTGGAGATAATTGACTAACCACAGTTGGGCTTCAGTATCTAAAGCTTTATCAATGTTTCTACCCAGTTCCAAGGCTTGGCGATCGCTTTTTGGTGGATTGGTCACAGCTTGGAGTAGTTCGCTGGGAATAGCTTGCAGTTGTTGATAAGAGGCGATCGCTTCTCCAGGACTACCAGCAGCCAGACTTAATACTGCCGGATGTTCTAAGATTTCTTGATGACCTGTGCGTGTTAGTATTTCTGCCATTGCAGTTCCATCCAAGCGGTAAAAGGGAATGCGTTGGCAGCGAGACACCAATGTTGGCAAGATAGATTCTGGCGAAGGGGCAATTAAAATTAGTGTTGCTTGTCCTGGTTCTTCTAAAGTTTTCAATAAGGCGTTAGCTGCTGCTTCCGCCATAGTTTCTGCTTGTTCGACTACTACTATATGTCTTGGCGCTTGTAATGGTGGACGGCTGAGAAACTCGGTAATTTCGCGAATTTGTTCAAGGCGAATTACAGGCGGTGCTTTACGCTTGAGTCCTTTTTGTGCTGCTTCAGTGGCTGTGAGGCGTTGTCCTTGGTACTGGTAGGTTGGTTGTACCCACAGTACATCGGGATGGTTATCTTTTTGCAGTTTTGTACGGATGACAGTGATGGTTTCCGATGAAGATGCAACAGAGTTAGTAAATACTAATTCCATAAAGCACCGCGCCGCCAAACTTCGTCCTACACCATCCGGCCCTGCAAATAAATAAGCTGGGGCGATTCGGTTTTGTTTTACAGCCTGAGTCAGTAATTCTACTGCTTGTGGTTGTCCGATAAGTGGTGAAAAACAGTTATGAGTCATTAGTCATTAGTCATTAGTCATTAGTTATTAGTTATTAGTCATTAGTTATTAGTTATTTGTCAAGAGTCATTGGATTTTTTCCCATGCCCAATGCCCAATGCCCAATGCCCAATGCCCAATGCCCAATGCCCAATG